>CAYMZB010000001.1:0-14306 GCA_964394845.1 uncultured Gammaproteobacteria bacterium
GATCTACCGGTTGTGGTTGGTAATACAGGCTGCTTCTGGAAATCCCCAACAACTCTGCTTGTACACCTTTCGGTAGTACGCTACTTGTTTTGTTAATGTGCGAAACTGTTTCTCTTGGGCTTAAATGATTTTCATCTTTCAAATATGCCCATCTTTTTTTTAAGAAAATCTACCTCAACCTTAAGTCTGCCAATCTGCCTGTACAATTCTTGCACCAAATCATAATCTTCTTTTTCCTGTCTCTTCTGTCCTGATCCAAATCCGGAAACTAAAATATCCAATGCCTGTTTCTTCCACTTTGTTATCTGAGTGGTATGAATGCTGTACATACTGGATAACTCAGCTATTGTTTTCTGCTCCTTCAGTGCCTCTAATGCCACCTTGGCTTTAAACGTTGCCGGGTGAACCCTTCGTATTTTCTGATCCATAAAGACTATTCTAATTTAGTCTAAGGTCACTGTACAAATTCCTGGGTCCATCATAAGGTATGCTTGGAATATGTCAAGCGTGGTATTCTATTTAGGCTGGTGCTAAAATACAACAGGTTTACGGGGAGTAGTATAGTGGTAACACGCCGCGCTGGGGGTGCGGCATCGGGAGTTCAATTCTCCCCTCCCCGACAGATTGGGAGTTGGGGTTGGAATTTGAAAAACCGCCCGAACCGTGCCTTTGGGAACAGAGCACATCGAAGCCCTGTTTGAAAGAAACAAAAAGCCGCCGATCAGACTAAAAGAAGAGAAAAACACGAAAATTTTTAAAGAACTTTTTTTCCTTATAATTTTAAACTCAAAAGGCGCAACCGGTGGACTCAGCAAGAATTGCGTCTTACTGTCCGATTGCGCCATTAAAAATAGCAATTGGTAAAAGTTGAGTCCACAAAAAATTTACAGGATTTATAACATAATAACAAGAGGTACTTTCAATAACAAAAAACTTAGGAATATATCAACAAAGAATTTTAGTTGGAGAAACCTAAAATTTTCCTACAATGAGGACATATATAAACGACAGTGATAACTTTAGTCGCAGTAGTTAATATCTTCTCCATAATTCCGCCTTTACTTGTGTTTTTGGCACCGTAAATAAGCTGGGTCTCAATGTCTTCAACTTTTACTTCTTTATTACAATGGGGACAAACAGGATTTTGCCTTTCACTCATAAATTTTTATAAGATCTCTAAATAATTCTGGAGATTACTTTCTTGTAATTAACTTGAAGTTAGCGTAGATCGTTGGTAATGATGCTATTACTCCAAAAAGTATTTCTCCCTGACCCAATCCTAAATTGCTTTTCAATGAAGGAAGTATGGACCCTAGAAGATTTTCAGAAAATAGGAAATAGTCTACCATGAAAATAACAAATAGAATTAAATTTACTAGAAATATATTTTTCCAACTATAAAAGTTTTGTTTGTTAAAAATATATACAAATGCTCCAAACAACAGTACTAGGCTATTGATTAAACTTACCCAATCTCCTAAAGATAATTTGGATATTTGAGAAACAATTCCTATCAGGCCAAAAGCAATCATAACTGTATAAATCCAAAAATATATTTTCCAAGCCATAATTAAATATAATCTCATCTGTTAACGTTTGTCAAGAAGAATATTTTTAGTTTAAGATGGGTTCAAACCTCTCCTCTCTTCCATCTTGCAACTACTAACGTCCTTTAAAATAAACTAACGCAAGAACAACCAACATATTGATATATACATCTTCTTAAACTTTAAATTTTAAAATTTGCTAAAATGGGAGAAGAAAAGTTTTCGCGGATGGGAAGGGTGGGCCAAGAAAACATTAAATTGTTTTTGTGTTCCTGTCCCGCAAGTGCGGGACTATAAATAATTAAAATCGCGCGCATTTGTCTTTCTGTCTTTGCAAAAAATACCTTTGCGATTGAAACGAAGTTCGATTTTTCGATAAAGGTCGACTGAAAATCCTCATTTTACTATATTGACTTCGGGTAATATTGGGTATATGGTGAAGATATGGTTGATACTACATCTGAAACCAAAATAGCAATTTTCAAAGGCCAGAAAGTTCGGAAAACTATTCACAATAATGAATGGTGGTTTGTGGTGGAAGATGTGGTTGTTGCCTTAACAGACTCATCAAACTCCAAGGACTATATTAACAAAATGCGTCGTCGAGATGATGAATTATCCAAGGGGTATGGACAAATTGTCCATACCCTTCCAGTTGAAACAGAAGGTGGTAAACAGAGAATGAATTGTGCTAATACCGAGGGCATTTTTAGAATTATCCAGTCTATCCCTTCTCCAAAAGCATAACCATTCAAACGCTGGCTAGCAAAGGTGGGTTATGAGAGAATTCAAGAAATAGAAGACCCAGAATTGGCAACCAAAAGAACAAGGGCTTTGTATAAAGCTAAAGGGTATTCTGATGACTGGATTGAAAAAAGAATGCGGGGTATCCAAGTTCGTGAGCAACTAACCAACGAATGGAAAAATAGAGAGGTAGGAGGAGACAGAGAATACGCTATACTGACGGCTGAAATATCTCAAGCTACTTTTGGCATGACACCAAGCCAATATAAAAAGTTTAAAAGCCTTAAAAGAGAGAATCTTAGAGACCACATGAATGATTTAGAATTGATCTTTTCTATGCTTGGTGAGGCTTCAACTACAGAAATTGCCAAAAATAAAAATACCCAAGGATTTACTCAAAACAAAAAAGCAGCAGGAGAAGGTGGGAGTGTATCAGGCAATGCAAGAAGAGAACTTGAGCTGAAAAGTGGTAAAAAAGTCTCCACAAAACAAAATTATCTTAAACAACCGCAAAGTCAGAAATCCATAAAGTAAGGTGGTGAAAGATCCAGTTGCGATTTATATTTCTGTGTGAAATGATAATATCATATGGATATCGAAACTCAATATAAAAAGTTTTTAGCTCCCGAGGAAAAAGTAATAAGGGTTATAGATTATGCTATGGCCGAATTAATATGGGATTTCTTTCAGGGCTTCTTGCCAGTACTTCTTGCAGTAATTTTCTTTGGCCTTGATATAACAGCTATAGTAATTGGGTTACTCATTGGCTCATATTTTACACTGAGTGGTCTTTACAAGAAATTAACTTTGAAATATGTTATTACAGATAAGAGAGTTATTTTAAAAAAGGGCTTAATTGGTCAATCTACTGTAAGTGCTGACTATTCTAGAATAACCGATGTAACAGTTAAACAAGGTATTTTGGGTCGAGTTTTACTACATACGGGTACTATTCTTTTAAATACTGCTGGAGGAGATATCGAGGAACTCGAGTTTAAATGGATTCAAGGTCCGTTCGAAACAAAAGATGTTATTTACAAGCATCTTCATAAAAAATAATTTTTAACACCTCTTAGAATCCGATAATCTTGAAGTGGGTTACTTCCAACCCTTCTAAATTTTCTGTATAATACAGGGAGTAAAAAGTTTTCGCGGATGGGAAGGGTGGGGCAAGAAAACATTCTGTGTTTTTTCCTGTCCCGCAACAACGGGACTATAAATAAAAAATCGCGCGCATTTCTCTCTTTGCAAAAAATACATAGAGCGAGGCCGGTCGCCTACCTTATAATTTTGGGGTATTGATCTTTGGGAAATATTTGGTATCCTATAAGGTATCTTAATAAAATATGGCACAAAATAATGACGCAAAAAAAGCTGCAATTTCTACTGCAATGGCCCAAATCCAAAAAGCTTATGGAACTGGTTCTATAATGAGACTAGGTGAAAGAGCTGAAAAATTTGCTACTGAGGTAATACCGACAGGTTCTATTGCTTTAGATTTAGCATTGGGAGTTGGCGGTCTTCCAAAGGGTAGAATAATTGAGATTTATGGACCTGAGTCAGGTGGAAAAACTACAGTTTGTCTACATGTTATTGCAGAAGCTCAGAAAAAAGGCGGGGTAGCTGCGTTCATCGATGCTGAGCATGCATTGGATCCTCAAAGAGCTCAAAATATTGGGGTTAATTTGGATGAGCTATTGATTTCTCAACCAGATACTGGTGAACAAGGATTAGAAATAGCAGAGAGTTTAATTAGATCGGGCGGGATAGATGTTGTAGTTATTGATTCTGTGGCAGCTTTAGTACCCAGATCAGAATTAGAAGGTGAAATGGGAGATTCCTCAATGGGAGTACAAGCAAGACTTATGTCTCAAGCTTTACGCAAATTAACCGGCGCTGTTTCTAACACAAATACTATTATTATATTTACTAATCAACTTAGGCAAAAGATTGGAGTAATGTTTGGAAACCCTGAAACAACTACAGGAGGACTCGCTTTAAAGTTCTATGCATCAATAAGATTAGATGTTAGAAAAATTGAAAATATTAAAGAAGGAGATTTAGTAGTAGGTTCTAGGCATAGAGTTAAAGTTGTTAAGAATAAAGTTGCTCCCCCGTTTCGGATTGCGGAGTTTGATATGAATGAAAATGGTATCTCACATGAGGGAGAGCTTCTTGATATTGGAATTGAAATAGGTATTCTAACTAAGTCTGGTGCTTTTATAAAATGGGGAGATAAAATGTTAGGACAAGGTAGGGCTGCCAGTTCAGCATATCTCCGGGAAAATAAAAAAGATGCTGAAAAGTTAGAAAAAGAAATTAGGACTGCTTGGAGTAAACAAAAAGAGGGCAAAGAAAAGATTGTGGTTGGACCGCAAGAAGATGCAGTAGGCATAAACGAAGCAAATGCCTGAAATTACTTCAGTAGAACCTCAGAAGAAAAACCCACATAGATTTAATATTTTCCTTGATGGTCAGTTTGCGTTTGGGGCAGATGAAGATTTAGTGGTGGAATATAGACTAGTTTTTGGAAAGATGATTGATCCGCTTTTGTTAGAAAAGTTACTCTTTGAAGCAGAAGTTGGAAAGCTAATGGAGCGGATGTATAGATTGTTTGAGATTAGATCAAGATCTGAAAAGGAGGTCAGGGATTATTTAAGGAAACTATCTTTTCAAAGAAAAGTTAAGGGAGATGAAGAAATTTCTGAGCAAGCTACTGAGCTATTAATTAACAAATTAATAACAAAGCAGTTATTGTCTGATGAAAATTTTGCCAAAGCCTGGGTGGAAGCAAGAAGAAGGTCTAAGAAAAAAGGAAAACTTGCTTTAACACAAGAACTTTTTCAAAAAGGGATTGCAAAGGAAATTATAGAGGAAGTTTTGAAATATTCTTCAGAGGAGTTTACAAATACAAATGAGGAACAGTTGGCCGGGCAGGCTTTGGAAAAAAAATGGAGGATTTGGAAAAATCTGCCTTTCCTGATTAAAAAGAAAAAGGCTTATGAATTTTTAATTAGGCGAGGTTTTGAATATGAAGTTGTTAAAAATGTAATTGAAAAATTAATGAAAAAAGAGTAAGATATTACTTGAGTCAGAAAGACAAGGATAAATTAATGAAAGGTTTGTGTTTAACAAATTATAATCCTCAAGGCCGAGTTTAAATTCGGTTTATTCCCTGACTTTTAAAAATTATGCAAAGATCATTTGGTCCTAAAAGTTTTGGTTCTCAATCCCCTACTACTAATATAGACTTTAATAAAGCTGAAGCAGAATTAGCAAAAAGGGAAGGAATTCTTGAAGAAAGAGAAAGACAGATTTCTGATAAGAGAAAGCTTATAGATGAAAAGTTAGAGCAACTTGAAACTACACGAAAAGATTTAGTTGAAAAACTAGAAAAGGTATCTTCCTTCTCTGCTGAAGATGCAAAGAAACTTCTTTTAGAAAATGTAGACAAAGATTTGAGTGCAGAGATTTCTAAAAGAATAAGAGAAGCGGAAAACGAGATAAAACTACAAGCAGAAGAGAAGGGAAAAGAAATATTAGCAGATGCAATACTTCATGGTGTTACGGATTATATTTCTGAGTTTACCACTTCAAAAGTAAAACTCCCTGATGAAGATATGAAAGGGAAAATTATTGGTAAGGAAGGGAGAAATGTGCGGACTTTTGAACAGGTGACAGGAGTAGATGTAGTAATGGATGATGAAATCCCTGATACTTTGATTCTCTCCTCATTTGATCCTGTTAGACGGGAAATTGCAAAAGTTGCTCTTGAGAGGTTAATTGTGGATGGCAGGATTCAGCCACAAAGAATTGAAGAAATTGTCTCCAAAACCGAAGAAGATATTAATAAACTTATGCGTCAAGCAGGAGAAAAATTATGCCAGGATGTTAATGTTTATAATTTGCCAGTAGAACTTGTAGATTTAATCGGAAGGTTTAAGTATAGATATTCTTATGGGCAAAATTTAATTCTACACACTCAAGAGGAAACCCAAATAGGTGTTGCATTGGCACATATGTTAGGCGCAGACGTGAACACAGTTAGGTTAGGTTGTTTATTCCATGATATTGGGAAAATCATAGCAGATGATGAGGGTTCACATGTTGACAAAGGAGTGGCTCTTGCAAAGAAATTTGGCTTACCAGAAGCAGTAGTTAATTGTATTGCTGAACATCATGAAGACAAGCCCTTTTCCTCAGTTGAGTCAATAATTGTATATATTTCTGACTCCATATCAGGCGGGAGGCCAGGTGCAAGGCATGAAAACGTTGAGAATTATATAAAAAGGCTTTCAGATATCGAAAAGATTGCTCTTTCTTTTGAAGGAGTTGAGAAGTGTTTTGCAGTTCAAGCAGGCAGAGAAGTCAGAGTTATTGTAATGCCGGAGAAAATTTCAGATGAAGAATTGCCTAAACTTACACATGACATAGCAGAGCGTATTTCAAAAGAAGTGATGGTTCCAGGAAATGTTAGGATTACAGCAATTAGAGAAACCAGAGTATCAGAGATAACTACCACTGTCCCACAATAGGGTGAGCAATAAATGGGGCTTTACAATATCCAAAACATTTGCTAACTTATCACTGTCATGACTAAGAATCAGTTAATTGAAAAGGTCGCCAAAAAAGCAAATCTAACCAAAAGAGCAGCAGAGGATAGTGTAAATCAAACATTTAATTTAATTAAAGACGGTTTAGTTAGAGGAGAAAAAGTGGTAATAACAGGATTTGGAACTTTTTTAATAAGATCCAGAGCAGCTAGAAGAGGTAGAAATCCTCAAACCGGAGAAACAATTCAAATCCCCAGCAAGAAGACTCCAGGGTTTACTGCAGGTAAGACTTTAAAAAGATTGATAAAGTAATAATTATTTCTTTCTCGCATCAAGTACTAATTCAACCTCGACTTACTGATATAATGGATTGAGTGACTGTAATCTCTGTTAATAATCTAAAGAAATACTACTTAGTGCATGAAAAAGAATCTGGACTTTCGGGTTCAATTAAATCTCTGTTTAAAAGAAAATATACAAATACAAAGGCTGTTGATGGAGTTTCTTTTGAGATAAACGAAGGTGAGTTAGTAGGATTTATTGGTCCGAATGGAGCTGGTAAAACTACCACCTTGAAAGCTTTATCAGGTCTTCTTTACCCCACATCCGGGGAAGTAAAGGTTTTAGGGTTTGAGCCTTTTAAGCACCAAACAGAGTTTCAAAAACAATTTTCTTTGATCATGGGTCAAAAAAATCAACTTTGGTGGGATTTACCGGCTTGGGAAAGCTTTACTCTAAATAAGGAAATCTATGAGATTAGGAATAATGAGTTTGAAAAGATTGTTAGTCAGTTAACTAATATGCTTAAGGCAGGAGATATTTTGAAAATTCCGGTTAGAAAATTATCATTAGGACAAAGAATGAAGTGTGAATTAATAGCAGCACTACTGCACTCTCCGAAAGTATTATTTTTAGATGAGCCGACTATTGGATTAGATGTTGTTGCTCAGCAAAGCTTAAGAGATTTTATAAAAGAATATAATCAGGAATTTAATGCGACGATTATCCTGACTTCTCACTATATGGGAGATGTTAAAGAGCTATGTAAACGGGTGATCATTATTAGTGAAGGAAAAATTATTTACGACGGTTTACTAAAAAATATAGTTGATAAGTTTGCTCCATATAAGCTGATAAAGATAGATTTTAGTAAGGAAGTAAGCTTAGAAAGACTTAATAAATTTGGAAGTGTTAAAGAGCATCTCGGCCTTCATTTCCAGATCCAGGTAGATAAAAATAAGATTGCAGGTGTGGCTAGTAAACTGCTTTCAGACTTTGATGTTGCAGATTTAACAATTGAGGATCCACCAGTCGAAGATATTATCAGACAAATATTCAATAGATTGTAGTTTTGACATTTAATTTTTAGAAATGACTAAATATTGGGAAATCTTTAAAGTATCCTGGCAGCAAAATTTAATATATAGACTTAATTTCATTCTTTGGAGAGTAAGGTCTATCTCGCAACTAGTACTTGTTTACTTTATCTGGCGGACTGTTTTTCAATCACAGGAACGGGCTTTTGGTTATACCATTGATTCAATCATGACATACATTCTAGTCGCGGCATTGATCAGGGCTATTGTTTTATCTACAAGAGTAACAGATATGATAAATCAAATTAACGATGGTAGTGTGGTTAATTTTTTGATTAAACCTTTAGGATTTATAAGATATTACTTGGCAAGAGATGCAGCAGATAAATTATTTAACATTTCATTTTATATTATTGAAGTTTGTGCTTTGATTTTAATTTTAAAGCCACAAATAATTATTCAAACAAATGTATTAGTTATTATGTGGTTTTTACTTGCAACGACAGGAGGTTTGATAATATATTTTTGTATTAACTTTATTATTAGTCTAATTTCTTTCTGGACTGAAAATTCTTGGGGTCCACTTTTTTTAATGTCAATTTTTTTGGAAGGATTTGGGGGTGGGCTATTTCCGATAGACATTTTACCTAAAAGTATTTTTAATATCCTAATGTTAACACCATTTCCTTACTTAATTTATTTTCCGGCTAAATTATATTTAGGAACCATGGAGTATCAGGAAATGAGTCACGGTTTTGTAATAATTTCTATTTGGATAATTGTTTTAGTCTTATTAATGAAAAGAATTCTTAGGGCAGGACTTCGTCACTATAGTGCAGTAGGGAATTAATATGAAAAAATATATAAGGATTTGGTGGTTATTTGTTGGTGGTTCTTTTCAAACACAACTTAATGTCAGGTGGGGACTAGCTCTTTTTCTAATTGCAAAAATATTACGATTTGCTACTTTTACTTTATTTTTAGTTATTTTACTCAAAAGCACGAAAGTTTTAGCTGGGTATAGCCTGGATCAAACTTTAGTATTCTTTCTTTCATTTAATTTTTTGGATGTTCTTTCTCAATTACTTTTTCGAGAAGTTTATAGATTTAGATCAATTGTTTTATCGGGAACGCTTGATTTATATCTGATTAAGCCAATTAATCCTCTTTTTAGATCTCTTTTAACAGGACCGGATTTACTGGATTTTGTGACTTTAATTCCTATCATTTTTGCGATTATTTTTTTTATTAATCGGTTAAATAGCTTCAATACGTTAGATATATTAGGGTATTTTCTAATGCTTATAGTTGGATTTTTAATTGCTCTTTCTTTCCATATTCTGGTTCTTTCTTTAGGAATTTTAACTACAGAAATTGATAATGCAGTCATGTTATATAGAGATCTTGTAGGATTGGGTAGAATGCCGATAGATATTTATATGGAACCAATTAGAGGAATATTAACCTTTATTATTCCAGTCGGCATTATGATGACTTTTCCGACTAAGTCTTTACTTGGATTGCTTTCTCCTGAACTTATCATCTATGCCGTTATTTTCTCTTTGCTGCTTTTCTGTTTTTCTTTGAAGAGCTGGCGATATGCTTTAAAACAATACTCTTCTGCAAGTAGTTAAAGGTAGAGACAGTATTGAAAAATTAAAAAGGATTTTTTGACAGATTGGTTAAAAAGAATAAATTAACAAAGTTGCCTGGAATGGGTATTCCTGTGAGGTATGGAAAAATTAAAACAAAGCTTAAGACAATCAAAAATAAAAGTATAAAAACAAGCTGTTTCCCCCTCTTTATATCCATAATTTTATTTAATTGATGTCCCAGGGCAAGGCTTAAGAATGGTACTGATGGACTAAAATGATACAAAAACATAATCCGGGGAGAGGCTGCCCATGGCAACCAAAAGGTAAAAAACCCCAGTAGAACTATTATTAAATTTATTGACCTTTTTTTAATTGCCTCCAAAATAGTCAGCACAATAGCAATGCTGCCTGCCCAAAAAACTATTGGATTACCAAAGGCAAAAATATTGGCGATATTATTTTTTTGATAATCCACAAAATACCAAACAGGATATAAATTCAAAGGCCAGCTCCACCAGGGCGAAGAATAGCCATGGGTGGCTTTAAGACCGGTGTGATACCACCACATCTGTTGTTGAAGTTGAATAAATTGATCAGGAGAATGGCCAAGCAATAAAAACGGAATGTAGCTTGCTAAATAGATAAGAGGAGTAATAATTGCAAAGTAGGATATGGATAAAAATCTTCTGTCTTTTATAAGGAGTGGAATAATAATGAGGTAAGTATAGACTGCTGCCCATTTAGAAGATAAAGCCAGTCCTAAAATGATAGCAGATAAAATAGCGCGTTTGTTTAAAAGCAGCAATACACAAAGCAGCATAAAAGTCACGTAATAAATATCATTCATGCCGGTGCGGGATTGAACAAAATTCAGTCCGTCTAAAGAAAAAGCAAATGCAGCGATTAAAGCGGCATTTTGATTATTTAATAACTTAAGACCTAATAAATAAACTAAATAAACAGATAAAATTCCAAGTAAGCTACCAGGTAATCTATAAGCCCAGGCATCTTGCGTACGCAAGAAAAACATTGAAACAGCCATGATTTCTTTGGCAAAAGGAGGATGTGTCCATTCGTATGCCACACCAGGCGGAGGGGTTGTCCACCATTCCCAAGCTTCCTTATGGCCTGCCGAAAACTCCTTTGCAGTAAAGGCATGATAAACTTCATCAAAGACATACTTGTTTGGGAAATCAAGTCTAATAAGCCTGGTTAGGGCTGTAAAGAGAAGTATTAAAATTAGAATTTTTGAGTAATTATTTAATCTTTGCATATTTGCTTAAGAATAATACCAAAAAATATAAAAATACAAATACACTGATTACAGATAAAAATATAATTACATTTTGAGGTAAGGTTAAAGGGTTAGGTGTAGCCTGAGAATATGGGTAATACAGATTAACCAAATGCACTAGGAAAAGTGTAATGGTTAGAATAATTCCCGAGATTGGCATTGTTGGTAAGAGTAACGAGAGATAGCTTAAGCCATAGAATATATGTCTTTCGTGCATACGAGTTAACAGAATAAACATACCAAAATAACAAAGCATCAAACTAAAACTTAAAATAAGGCTTAGATTGGCAATTATTCTATTTTTTATTATTATCAGCAGCAGTATAAGATAAAGTAACCCAAATAATATGTAACCCCAGGTATGTAATGTAAAACCTAAAAATATAGAGTTATCAGGAGCCCAAAGTTTTGTAATTATTGACCAAAAATTAAAGGCATTTACCGAAGTGTACGGATATTGATTTGCAGTGACAAGATGCCGTTCGATAATGAAATTAAACAAATTATCAGTTGAATTAAATGGTATAAAAGCTAGAATAATAACACTCATAAATATCAAAACATATATAATTATCAAACGCATGGATGTTTTTGTCATAAGCATATATAAAAGATAAATCGGCAGGCTAAATAGAGCAATTGGTTTTACTATCTGTCCTAAGCCTAATAGTAGTGCTGAAAGCCAAATCTTTTTCTGTAGCAGATAATATAAGCTTGAGAGTAAGAAGAGTGTCATAAAACTATCTGCCTGTCCCCAAAGTGTAGAGTTTGCAAAGATGGCAGGGTTAAACAAAAAAAATACTGCAGCCAGCAAAGCTTTTTTCGAAGAAATAAATTTTTGCGCTATTAGATATATAAATACGGTATTAGCCAAATCTGTTAGTATGGAAGGAATTTTATAAAGTATTTCCCATTGAATAGGTAAAGAGTGTAAAAGTAACCATTTTTCTAATATTGCCAAACCCCACAATACGTAAAGATACCCAGGTGAATAATCAGACCAACCTGTATAAAAATTTCTGGAACCGTTTTCTGCTAGGTTGATACCCCAAGCATGAAAGGTACCCAGATCATTTATAACAGTGAACTCACTCAGATTATGTGCCAGGATTAATCTAAATATGTAGGCAATTGATAAAATCAATATAAAATATTGAAGCTTTGAATGAATCCGCATATTTGTTATTTTATAATAAAGCTTTAGGATAAAGAAAGGCGGTATGAATATATGAGGATTTTTATGGTTTTTCTAATTATTGTCGGCATATTTTATAGCTTTTTATTATTTCGGGCACCGGTTCATCTTAATCGGGATGAGTTGGGTTTTTCTTTGAATGCTTATTCGATTGCTAAGACAGGCTTTGATGAAAACGGCCGATTTCTTCCTTTATATTTTTGGCATTTGGGAGTAATGTGGGCTACACCGATAATTGTATACTTAACTGCTCTTTTTTTGACAATTCTTCCTCTTTCGGAAATCACTATTAGATTACCAAGTGTAATGATAGGAATTTTAAATATAGTTTTAATATATTTTTTGGCAAAGAGAATATTTGATAGTGAAAAATTAGGTTTATTGGCTGCATTTTTTCTTGCCCTAACCCCTGTTCATTTTATTCAGAGTAGGATTTTGCTTGATAATCTTTTTCCTGTTCCTTTTGTTTTAGGTTGGATGCTGCTGCTTTATCTATTTGTTTCTAAGAGAAACTTATGGTTTTTATTTTTAGCGACACTTTTATTAGGTATTGGTATACACAGCTATCATGCAAGTAAGGTGATGATGCCTATTTATCTTATAATTACTTTCTTAGTAATTCTATTTAAGTTTAAAGGAAACAAGTCAATAATATTGATTCCGCTTATTGCCTTCATTTTGCCACTGTTACCAATTATACCCTGGTTATCAAAATATCCAGATACTCTTACTGACCAGGTTCGTTATACAGGATTGTATAATACAAGGTTAAGTGCTATAGAAGGATTGGTAACACTGTTAACACCGGCAAAAATAATCCAAATGGTGGAGGTTTATCTTAAGTATTTTGATCCAAGCTTTTTATTTTTTAAAGGAGATTCTAGCTTAATTCACTCCACAGGCAAGATTGGAATTTTTCTATTACCGTTTGCCGCATTGCTTCCATTGGGCATTTACCAGGCTCTCAAGAATAGAGGGTGGTTTAATTTGTTACTAATAGGTGGATTTTTTACTGCTCCTTGTGCTGCAGCTTTAGTAGGTCATGAGTATAGAGCTTCAAAGGAATTATTCATTTTGCCATTTGCTACTTTACTCGCTACCTTAGCAGTTAAATTTTTATTAAGCTCACGTCATAAATTCTCTAAGCTTTTACATTTTGTTTTAATAATTTCTGTTCCTATTCAATTTACCTTTTTCTTGTATGATTATTTTAATGATTATAGAGCAAGATCTTATGTTTGGTTTGATTATGATATTTCAGGTGCTTTGGAAGCAGTATTAGAGGAAGAAAGAATAAATCCTGCAAATTTTATCTACTTTGATAGCAGAATTTATTACTACACTGATAGATACTGGCGATTTAATTTAATAAAGCATAATAGAGAATATCTTCTTGGTAAAACTTTCTTTTTTGATTCCCTAGCTCCGAACGTCCAATTGTTTGGACTGAACACAATAATGCTTTATCGTTTTGATCATTTAGGTTATCTTCCAATGCAAGTGCAAGAACGTCCTGTGAGATTAATCAGAACCATTTTAGAACCAGATGGTTTTCCTAGTTTTTATATCTATAGAAATTGACTACTTACTTAGTATAAAAGTTACCTCCATGCCGAGATGTGTAAAGAGCTTCTTTTTAATTTTTAATCCGGCTTTGCTAATAAGCTCCTCAAGATCATTATGATGAAAGGGATGTAAATGAGCTTCTTTCCAAACTTTCCCTGTAGTGTTTTCCCAAATCAGCCAAACTAGTCTAAACAATAAGCTTCCTGAATCCATGGATAAGATGCAGATACCATTTTCCCTAAGAATCCTTTTAACCTCTTTTAGGGCAAGTGCAGGATTCTCTATATGTTCAATTGTCTCATAAAAAATTATTAAGTCGAATGAATCATTGTTAAACGGCAAACTTTGGGCATGTGCAATCTGGAAGTTTATATTTGGATATGTTTTTTTGGCAAAATCTATAGCATTTTTGTAAACATCAACGCCGAAAAATTTAGCTTTAGGATAGATTGATGCTATTTCTGAGATCATATAACCACTGGCACAACCAATATCC
>CAYMZB010000002.1:0-13802 GCA_964394845.1 uncultured Gammaproteobacteria bacterium
CTGTAAGGATAAAGAATATTAACAAAAGTACCTCGAATCTAAAAAATACTATTTTTGAGTAACGACGAGTATATTGACTAATGAAGGCAATGATTAAGGGGATTAATATGGCAATAAAAATAATAATTCCAATGATAAAAGCTCGCCGATTGATTAAACTATTGGAAAGGGTTGATTTTTGGAAAATTGTAACTTCAAAATCGTAGCCAGGCATTAAGACTAATGCTAGAACGAAGAGCAAAAGAAAGGTTGTCTTCCAAGGAAAACTACCGAGCTTGGGTATAATATAACTACGTTGATATAGCCATGGTAATGGTGAAATCTTTCCACCAAAGCTGACTATATAATTTACCATAGAACTTTGGTATAGATTATTCACGTCTTTGAACCATAAGGATAATACAAAACTATCCCTGAGTGATTTGCCGAATAGTTTTGAAGATTTATTATTTAAGCTCTTACTAATATAACTGGAGAAGAATAATGGATTATTCATTCAATATTAGAAATTACAGCTTCCCAAACCTGAGTTTTTCCGGTGTTAAAATAAAAATTCTCTCCAATATTAAGATTTTTATATTGTTTATAAATTGCTTCACCATCAATAATCCTGACCTGAACTTTAACTAATAGAGTTATATCTACCTTTTGCGGGTCAGTTGTAATTATCCTATTGCCGCTGGCAGTGTCGACAACTATTTCAGCTGGCGTAACTTCTTTAGAAATTATTTCAAAGATCTTGCTGCCATCTTTAATACTCTCGCCCGCCCCGACCTGTAAGCTGTCTGCAAACCAGGGCCATTGTCCGAACAGTCTAAGTGTGAGCAATCTTGTAGTAGGTAAAGGGATCGCCCCTTCAAATGAAATAATATCTCCTTTGAAAAGGCCTGTATTCAAGCTGAGCTCAATTGGAGAGCCAACTTTAATTATTTTATTCTTGTATTCAAGCTCTTTTGTGCGCCGGTTAACTTTAGTTTTAAGTTTAACATTTAAAATTAAGGCTTTGGTTTTACTATCGTTGTAGTATATTGATACATCATTTACAATTGCTTCCTTATCTCCCATTGGGGATAATTCAAAATCTCCTTTTTTAAGAAATGATGATTGGTAAAGGGGAACCTTGTTGTCGCGTAGAGATACTTCAATCCACTTCTCTTCCGGATTAAAGAATTGGTAACCAATTAAGATAGCAAGAATCAAAACTGTAATTATTAAATAATCCAATAGTTTGAGCTTTTTAAAGAAATTAAGGGATTTGAGGAAAAATTTCATTTAGGTTGTTAAATAATAAAATATTTTCCTAAAAAGTCAAATCTACGATATATCTTCATAGGGTTATATCTAATTAGAGATTAAATTAGTAATAAAATGATATTATCTTAGTTTGAGTTTAGGATAAGTATAATTAGAAATTATGGAGAGATTTACAGCGTTAGTATTAATTATTCTGCTTACCCCTATCTGGGTTATTTTATATTTAACCGTGAGATTAACCTCAAAAGGACCATTTCTTTTTAAGCAAAAGAGAGTAGGTAAAAATCATAAGATTTTTACTATTTTTAAAATACGGACTATGTTTGAAGGTTCGGAAGTGATTCAAAAAAAATACCTGCAACTAAATATGCAACTAAATATGGCAGCTCCACAGGTTTTCAAAATTTATGATGACCCTAGGTTTACAAAGATTGGGAAGATGTTATCACATAGCGCGTTAGATGAATTACCTCAACTAATAAATATTGTAAAAGGGGAGATGAGTTTTGTAGGTCCAAGACCTTTACCCCCTGGAGAATCAGCGAAAATTCCCAAAAAATATAAGTTACGTTTTTCTGTTTTACCCGGAATTACCTCATCTTGGGTAGTGAGTGGAGCGCATAGTTTATCTTTTGATAAGTGGATGAAGTTGGATATTGATTGTATAAAAAATAAATCGGTTTTATTCGATTTGTACATTTTAGTAAAAACACTTTACCTAATTCTGAGGATGATTATAAGTTTTATCATATGAAGTAGAAGACCACAGTACATTCCTGGGCTGTGGATGAAATGCTTCATAATAATTTCTCTAAAAAGATAAAAAAACAGAAAGCATAAAATCCGCAACTATACATACTTTAACTATACATACTTTGCTTGGACCTATTTTCCTCCACTGTAAGCCAACGGTTATGAAAAACTTTTACTTTTGGGTTGATGTAAGCCTTACCACCCCTCATTAATAGCCTAAAAATAAATTCACTCTCAACTATTTTTGGCTGATTACATGTTTTTACACGAATAATCTTCTAATAGAGCTTAGTACCCAATAGTTTTTTTATATTTTCAAATACTGTATAGTACGGGTAGTTTATTTGTATTATGTTCCAGCAGCAATATTTTTGCTTATGTTGCAAAAGTAATTTTAATAAATTTTTAGATTATAAAAATAGAAAAAATGCGCTTTGTCCTCAATGCAACTCTCTAGAAAGACATAGACTCATCTACTTATTTTTAAAAAGGCATACTAATTTTTTTTCAACGAAACAAACTATTATCCACTTTGCTCCTGAAAAAAGCTTAAGACAAAACTTCGCTAGACAGGAAAATATTCAATATATCACTGCAGATTTATTATCTGATAATGTTGATTTAAAAATCGATATTACCAACCTTCCTCTAAAAAGTAAATCTGTTGATGTTATTATTTGTTCTTACGTTTTAGAACATGTTCAAGACGACAAAAAAGCACTAAATGAGCTTTACAGAATTTTAAAACCAGATGGCTGGGCTTTGTTAAATGCTCCGGTAGACTTTAATAGAGAGACAACATATGAGGACAAATCAATTACAACTGAGGAAGAGAGAGAAAAAAACTTTGGGCAAAAAGATCATGTAAGAGTGTACGGAAAAGATTATATCAGTCGATTGGAGAATGCTGGATTTGTCATAACAACATTTGAAGGGAAAGATATATGTGATAAAACCGAGATGAAAAAATTTGGATTATTAAAATATGAAAAGGTATTTTTTTGCAAAAAGAAACGTGCCCCCAAGTATGCATATCCTTATATTTCTGTGGCCGTTGTTACAAGAAATAGAGCAGAGAAATTATTACAATGTTTAAACTCCCTAAGAAATCAAACTATAAAGCCAAAAGAAGTGGTGGTTGTTGATAATAATTCCAAGGACAATACAAAAAAAATAGTCGATCTATTCAAAAAAGAATTGCCAGTAAAATATTATAAAGAACTTAGGGTGGGAATTCCTTACGCCAGAAACAGGGCAGTCAAAGAAGCCAGGGGAGAGATACTTGCATTTATAGATGATGACTGCCAAGCCTCAAAAAATTGGGTAGCAGAGATTATTAATGAGTTTAGCATTAAACGGGAGGCATCTGCTGTTCAGGGAAAAGTAGTTTGTTCTGGTTCCGGAGTTTTTTCAAAACTCACTGAAGCTCTCCATAACGTTTGGTTACAAAATAATATTATTTCTCATGATAATGAAATTGCAGTAGGTGATTGTCGTAATTTTTCAGTAAAAATTAAAGATTTGATAGAAGCAAATATCCATTTCGATGAAGAATTTTATAGAGGTCAAGATGTGGATTTAGTTTTGCAGTTAATCAATAAAAATAGAAAAGTTTTTTTTGCCTCTTCTGTCGTAGTCAGTCATTCTGAAAGATCAAACATTTTTAGCTACATCAAGCAGAAATTCGAATTTGGAAGGTCAAGTAAGAGATATGAAAAAAAATGGCCTTTGCTTTTATCAAGTTTGCAGTTAAAGAAAAAAAATAACAAAAAATACTTAAACGAGGTACATGAATCAATCTTACATTTGGATATTATAAAGAGAATAAAAGTACTGAGCAGCTATAAGTTCCAAGAAATAAGTTTTCTTTTAGGAAGAACCTATGAACTGTTAAATGGAATTAAAATTCATCCGCCAAAGGGTCAGGAAATAAATATGCAGTCAATGAATAGCTTTCTGACAGTAAGTGAAGTAGATAAGGGTAAGAAAATATATAAGGCTTTAAAAGTTTCTGTTGGCTTAATTGTTAAAGACGATTACACTTCACTTATAAGATGCATAAAATCACTTGAAACCCAATCTATCGAACCGTTTGAGATAGTTGTTATCGATTCATCTTTTTCAAAAAACGATCGCACAATACGAAAACTTAAAAAAAATAAAAAAATTGTTTACATCAAAGAAAACATCGCAGGATACTCATATCAACGAAATAAAATTCTTGAGGTTGCTAGTGGAGAACTAATTGCAATGTTATCAATAGATTGTGAAGCTAGTAAAACCTGGATTGAAGATATAATTCGTTCTCACTTGCATTTTTCAAAAGCTGTTGCCATTCAGGGAAGGTCTATAAGTGTTCCAAGAGAAAACATCCTAGCTGCTTTAGAGCAATTAAGATCGGATGAGTGGATTTTAAATTCTCTTCGAGATGTAAATACTATAAATCACTTGGTTACAAAAAACTGTTCGTTGAAGTTGAAAATACTTAAAAAATATAATATTTTTTTCACAGAGACAAACGATTACAATAAATTTGGAGGAGAAGATCTTGATTTTGCATACAAATTATTACAAAAAAATCTTATCGTAAAATACGATCCACATATTCTTGCCTTTCATCACACACGGACAAAATTAAAATTTTTTTTAGATGAGATTTTTCAAAAGGGTCAGAATAGAGCACTTTTAGACTTGCATTGGGGGAGTTTTAGAGAGAAACTAATATACAAACAGCAAAGGAAAATCAAAAGAATCTTGTTGTTATACAATACACTTCCAAACAAAAATATTTTATTCTTATTCAAACTTTTTGTTTATTATAAAATTCAAAAAAAAATAAATAACGACGGTTACCAAAATTTTTTGTTTTTAAATAAAAACTATTATATCCCTTTTGACACAGAAAATAGAAAGGTCAACCAGCATGTTTCTTTAGCGCTAATTTTAGAAAAAAATAATAAAAATTATGTTAGAAATGTATTACATACTATCTTTGCGCAACGTGTTCTCCCCTCAAGATTATTGATATTTAGTAAAGATGATTTTTTAGTACCGAGCTCTCCTATACCTATTAAGTATTATTCTCTTCCCAATACGAAAGATATTAAAAAGATAATGCTAATTGCTTGTCTAGATACAAAAGAAAAAATAATTGGTTTTCTTTCTGATTCTTCTCATATATCGCAAGACTGGATTGAAAATATGGAATCGACTCATAAGCAAGATCGCAAAGCAATAGCGGTAACTGGTTTTGACAATTACAACCCTAGAAAAAAAACCTTTAATCTTATGAGGCAGTTTTTTTATCAAACTGCCGTTAAAGATTTAACCCTGACTCAGTTAAAGCCACAGGTAAATGTTTCCCCACGGGGACATAATATCTTTGAAACTCACTTTTTTAAAGCAACAAATGTGACAATAAAAAGAATTCATTTTCTTCAAATGTTTGTACCCGAAGTTACATTGCACGATAAACACCTTTCAGATATGATTTTTCTAAGCGGAAGAAAAATTCTGTTTTGCTCGGATGCTGTTTGCCAAATTGAACTTAAAGACAATATTCTACTGTTTCTTAAAGACATGTGGAATTTATTTGGCAACTATTCTCATGTGGATAGGTATATTACCATGCGAAAAACCGACTTCATTCCGATACGTTTTTATAAGAATTTTTTTTCTTACTTCTATTTTTCGTATAGAAACAATTTAACATATAAATATTTTATTTATTTTTTAATTTTTCTTACTGCGCAAATGATGTATATTATTCAACTAAAAAGAATTAAAGGAACCGTATAATTGAAGAAAAGAACGCATTTTTTGCCTCTAAATATTTTCTCCTCGAGAAAGCGTACTTCTTCTTTAGGAGAATATATTTTTTTATTAACTTGTTATCTTTTTTGATCGCATGGAATAAAGCTTTTTCAACTTTTGCTGCATAGTTTCTTAAAACAACTATTTCAATATTTACGCCTTTATATATATCATCAAAACTTGCATACTCTTCTTCTAAGCCTATTATATGTTCGTAATAATTCATGAGCTGTTTTACAACAAAATACCAATTTTTATCTGGGGGGAAGATGCAAATATCTATGTCTCCTTTTCCCATAATTTCAAACGCAGTACTTCCTCTTACTCTTATTTGAGAACGAGACCATTTTAGGAGACGAGATAGCGTAGCAATATACTCATCCGAAATTTTTTTATATTCTGGGTCGAATTCCCTTAGCTCAATGTTTGATTCTGGAATCAAATCTAATTTAATCACAGAGTATCTTTGTAAGGGCTTCATATTATTTTACTTTATATTATTTGACAGTTCGTAAGGTTTTTTGTCTTTTCCCGAATACCTCTTTTGCATGATCATTAATATCGGTCCTAATTTTAATTCTTTTTTGACCATTCGAGCCGCGCTCCCATTCTCTGTATATAAAATAAAGAAATTTGAAATTCCCGTAAAGGTATCTTTTTGATAATCTTTTCGGTTCCTGGAATAACCTATAAAGCCATTCAAGACCAATTTTTTGCATAAATAAGGGAGCACGAGGTAATCTCCCTGAAATAACATCAAACAAAGCTCCGACCCCCCAAAATACTGAAGCATTAATTTTTTTAAGGTTTTCATTAATCCATTTTTCCTGTTTTGGCGAGCCCATTCCTACAACTAAAAATGTAGGACCTTTTAAATTGATATCCCTTATCAGTTTTAATTCCTCATCTCGATTAAAATGTCCATGGTGCGAGTCAACTATTTTTAATCTTGGATATTCAGTTTTTAATTTCTTTATAGCCATATTCAAAAAATGTGTTAGTTGTGCCAAGTAAATAAAATAACCAATTATTTTTTAAGCTTTTCTTAGACACCTCCCCAATGAAATCAGGGGTAGGAGTTTTTTCCAAAAGGGGTTTTCCTAATATCCTAGAAGCTAAATTGGCCCAATACCTCCTGAATAAACTAAACTTGCTTTTTGTAAAATAGCCTTATATTCCGAATCCTTATCGGTCAAGTTTATACAGTGAGCATTAACATAAAAAAAAGTTTTTTTACCCTTTTTCTTAACTAAGGACTCTATATATTCTGGAATCTGTCGAATTGAGAGGGAAGTTAGTTGAATATTGAATATTTTTTTGTAATTACCGGGATTCATTAAGTTGTTTTTAAATATTCATTTATAACCAATTTAGGTTCACCAATCAACTTAATTTCCCCGGATTCAATCCAAAGACATCTGCTACAAAGGTTTCTTATTTTTTTTAAATCATGGCTAACAAATATGACAGCAGCGTTATTCTCCTTGATTATTTGTTTAATTCTTTTGATGCTTTTCAATTGGAAATTTGCATCCCCCACAGAAAGTACCTCATCCAGAATTAACAAATTCGGTTTAACAAACTCCGCAGTGGCAACTGAAAAGGCCAGCCTGACATACATGCCGGAAGAATAAAATTTTACAGGAGTATCTATAAATTTACCGATTCCTGAAAATTCAATAATATTAGCGAGTGCTCTTTCTATTTGGCTTTTTTTGAACCCAAGCACCGCACCTCCCAAAAAAATATTATCTCGGCCAGTTAATTCCGAATGGAAGCCGGTTCCTACCGAAAGCAAAGTTGCTATTTTGCCATAAATTACAACTTCGCCGGTTGAGGGTAAATTAACACCAGCAATTATTTTTAGAAGCGTAGATTTTCCGGCCCCGTTAGATCCAATAATGCCAAGACTGTCACCACCTTTTAGAGAGAGGTTTATCCCTTTAAGTGCCCAAAACTCATCTTTCTTTTCAGTTTTTGTCCGGCTTACTATTTTTTTGAAATAATTTAGTAAATCTTCCCTTAAATATTTCTTTTGAAGCTTTCTTGCTTTATTAATATAAAAAACCTTCGATAGATTTTTGACCTCTAATATATTCATATTATTTCGGCAATTTGCTCTTGTTTGGAAAGAAAATACATAACCCCAAAAGCAAGAAACAATAAACTGGTAGTTATTGAAAGAATTAAACCAGGTAGGTATAAATCTCCCGAATTAGAAAAAATAGCCCTTACCGACTCTATAACCCCAACCATCGGGTTAAAGTATAAGAGAAGATGCATTTCCTTAGGTACGATTTTGATTGGATAAATGACAGGGGTTAAGAAAAAAAGGATTGAGATCAAAAAGGCAATAAATTCCCGAGTGTCTTTATACAAAGTTCCTAATATGGCAAAAATTAAACCCAACCCCAAAGAGAATGAAAAAGTCGTCAAGAATGCCAAAAGAAGATAAGGTATATTATTTACCTGCAGGAGGCTTCTTGTGTTCCAGATGAGTAATGAAAAAAAGAATAAAGCCGATACAAAATCGAGTAAACTAACAAACATGCACGACAGAGGGATTAAAAGCCTAGGAAAGCTGGAAGAATTGATAATAGAGCTGTTATTTAAAAGGCTCGACCTTATGCGGTTTAATGAATTAACAAAATAATTCCAGAAGATTAAACCAATAAAAGCAAATTCAACATAATAAATTACCTGGTTAGTATTTTTGAGGATTTTTCCTATTGAAATATTTAAAATAATTGCTAGAAGTAACGGTTGCAAAATGGCCCAAGTTATGGCAAAAGGGATAAATTTATAGCGCAATTTCATATCCCTTAATGCAAAAAAGAATAAAATTTCCCTATACTCCCACAATTCTTTCAAGTTAAGCCGTTTTTTGCCGACAGTGCGTCTAACAATCATTAGAAGGATAATTTTACATGCTAGCTTGATATTTGCAAATAACCAACATTTCTAGTTTCTCTTATGACTTAAGTCCTTATAAATTAGATAAAAAAATTCTATATTACCGAAAATATATCTTTTCCATAATCTTCTGGGTTCTTGGAGTAATCGATAGAGCCATTCAATACCCATTTTCTGCATCCAAAAAGGCGCTCTTGGCATTGTGCCAGAAATTACATCAAAAAGCGCCCCTACTCCCCATAATGTTGAGGCTTTTATCTTGTTCTTATACTTTTGTATTAATAACTCTTGCTTTGGAGGCCCCATGCCAACTATTAGAATCTTCGGTTTTTTCTTATTGATATTTTCAACAATACTCATTTCTTCACTTTTTTTGTAAAAACCATTCTGAATTCCGCAAATAATAATTTTAGGAAATTTATCTTTTAGTACAATTTGGACTTTTTGTAAAGATTTATTACTACTTCCCAAAAGGAATATTCTCCATTTTCTTTTTTCTGCTTCTGCAAAAACATTTTCAATAAAATCAGGAGTGGGGACTCTTTCAATGATTGGTTGGTTTAATATCCTTGATGCCAAAACTGGTCCTAAACCTCCAGAATACACTAAGGTTGCGCTGTTTAAGGCATTTTTGTAGTCCAGATTTTTAGAGGCTAAGTTTAGGCAATGGGCATTAACATAATAAAATATATTTTTATCGCCCGTATTGATTAAATCATTGATAACACTGGAAATCTCCTTCAGGGGTATAGAACTGATATTAATTTCTAGGATATTTCTTAGGGGAAAAATGTTCTTTTGTTTGCGGGTCATAAAACAGCTACGAGTGTAGCAAACTATCAACTAAAAACAACCCTGCCTTTAAAAATATAAGGCTTTTCTTTTTTATTGATTTAAAATAATATGTGTAAAATTTAGTTATGGGCAAAACTTCTAAACCAAACTCAAGCCTCCTCTCTATTCGTAGGCAGATGGCAGCCGTTTCATAAAGGCCATAAGACTTTAATTGAAACAGTTTTGAAAAAAGAGAACTGAAACAGTAGTGGGCTATGCGAATTAAGAGTATAATGTATATTGACAATATGCAAATTAATAGTAAAATAAATGAATAGTATGTTAAAAAGAGCGATTGAGGAAAATATTGACCAATATTTAATAGGAGATAACTACAAGATTATGTATATCTGGGGCCCGAGGCGTTCAGGAAAAACCACTTTACTTAATAAAATAGCTGCGGAGCTGGGAGTAGTTAGATTCAACTTTGATTTGGTTTCAGACAGGGAAAAATTTGAGCCAAGAAGGGAAGTGTTGGAGAAAATAGTAAGAGAGAATAAAGTGATTTTAATTGATGAGGTTCAAAACTACCCGGAGGTAACCGTTATGCTCAAGTTGCTATATGATGAATTTAAAGTTCACGTCATCGCTACCGGAAGTAGTGAGTTAAGGCAAAAATCAGCGAACTTTGATACCATGGCTGGCCGGTTTATCGAAAACTACTGCCTCCCTCTTTCTATTTTTGAAATTGCCAAAAATGAACAGCCGCTTGAGTCCGAAAGGATCAACTTTGAAAGAAATCTGGCCCAAAACCTGCAGATCTTTGGTTGTTACCCGGAGATTTACACGAAAAAAGAATCAGCTGAGACAGAGCGGATTGATCTGCTGCAAAATATACTTGACACGTACGTCCTTAAAGACGTAATTACTATTTATGATTTAAAAAATACTAAACTGGCTAAGGATATCTTAACCAAAATTGCGCTCCAGCTGGGTTCTGAAGTCTCAATCCGGGAAATTGCTGACTCATTGGGAGCAAATTCATCTACAGTCTCAAACTATATTGAGATATTTATTAAAAATTACATTTTAATTCCGCTGCCTTCGTTTAAATCCAATACCAGAAGAGCGGTATCTGAAAACCGAAAACTGTACTTTTATGACTTGGGTATCCGGAATATCCTGGTTCAGGATTTTAGAGAGTTAGAGCTCCGGCCGGACAAAGGAGGAGTATTTGAAAATTTTATAGTCTCGGAGATTGAGAAAAGACGCCTGGTGGAGAATATCAAGGTTAATTTGTATTTTTATCGGGAATATGGAGGGAAGGAAGTAGACTTGGTATTGGAAGATTATAAAAAGAATTACACCACGCTCGAGGTTAAAGTTGACCAGGGAAGGCTAAAGGATATTTTTCCTATTAAAAATACTGCTGAAATAGTTAATATGCAAAACTACTTTGAGAAAATTGAAAAAGTACTAGATTTAAGAAAAACAATACATTAGAATCTGAAATGAGCAAAGCAACAAAAGAATCATTCACAGCTTCCTCTTTATTTGTAGGCAGATGGCAGCCGTTTCATAAAGGACATAGAACTTTAATTGAAACAGTATTAAAAAAGGGCAAGCCGGTTGTGATTGCGATCCGCGATACTGAAATCAGCCATAAGAACCCATACTCAACCTATGAAAGGTGGTCGATGATTCAGGAGGAGCTTAAAGAATATGGTAATTTAGTAAAAATTATTGTTATCCCTGATATTGATGAGATCTGCTATGGAAGGGATGTGGGTTATGCAATCAGAAAAATCGATTTGGATGAGGATACTGAAAAAATCTCAGGTACTAAAACCAGAGAAAAAAATCCTCCAACAAAGCAAATCATTTGGTTAACCGGGCAATCCGGTTCAGGAAAATCAACCCTTGCTAATGCACTTCAAAAACAAATAGGAGGAGTAGTTTTAGATGGGGATGAGATGAGAGAGGCAATCTCTCAAGGCCTAGGTTTTTCGAAAGAGGATAGGCACGTCCATAATTTAAGGGTAGCAAGACTGGCTCTTACTTTATCAAAAAAAAATCTTGTGATAGTTTCAGTTATTGCTCCTTTTGAATCAGCTAGAGAAAAAATTCGCGAAATAGCTTCTCCCTTCTGGGTTTATGTTAAAAAGAAACTTCCCAAGAAAAAGGATCGACCATATGAACGACCCAAGAAGGTTGATGTGACAGTTAATTCAGATAATCAGACAACCCAAAAGCAAATCGAAATAATTATGACAGGACTAATGAAAAAAGGTTTACTAATCAAATAGGTTTTACTAATAGACGAGCACAATCCAAAACTATCAACATAAAATTAATTAACTCCAGTATAATTGTCAGATCTTTCAAGCGAAAAGTATATGAAAGTAACTGTTGGAATAATTACTAGAGATAGGGAAAACTTTTTAATAGGCTGTTTGGATGCATTATGTAAACAGATATCTCTTCCGTCCAGAGTTATTATTGTAGAAAATAATCAAGTCTGGCATCACTCAAAGTTGGTTAATAATTTTACTTCTAAATTAAACATCAGATACCTCTTGGAAAAGCGCATAGGTATTCCTTATGCGAGAAATACTGTTATTGAGCACGCTACAGGAGATTTATTGCTTTTTTTAGATGATGATTGTAAGCCTGGCCCGAATTGGACTCAGAAGCATATAATTGCACATAATCAAAACAAAAAATGTATTGCGATCCAGGGGGGTGTTTCATCACAGCACACGAATCATGCCGTAAGTCTGGTAAGACAATTTCTAAGGTATATCAGACAAAAAAGGAATATCTATAAGATAAGTGGAGGCGTCTATACTAGAGCACTGGATACATGTAATGTGTCATTTAAGCTGGATCAGTTTAAGAGGTTAAACTTTAGGTTTGATACTAGTCTCAAAAGGGCATCTGATTGTGATTTGGGATGGCAGTTGATATCCTGCGATAAATTAATACTTTATAAACCTGAGATCAAAGTTGATCATCTAGAGAGAGACAACATACTCAATCTGTTAAAACAGTGGTTTTGGATCGGGTTTTGGAAATTCACACTTTTTGTTAAATGGAGGAAGCAAAAGGCGAAAGAGCCTTTTTTAACAACCAGTTTTTTCGCAATATATCCTCTGGTTAAATATTTCGCTAGTCATAAAAAACACAGATTAGTCATACAAGGGATTTTAATATACACGCTTCTTAGGTTGTCATTTATTGCCGGACATCTGTTTTACATCCTAAACAGTGCATTAAGTAGATTAGTAATAAAGACTTCCTACAAGAATAAATCTTCGTCCAGAAGCGAAAATAATGAATAATTAAAATTTATCATATGAAGCAGAAGACCACGGCATATTTTTGGGCCGTGGATAAATGCTTCTTTCTTCTTCGCGTAGCGAAGTATGAGAAGATACCACGTCACGCGAAGCGGGGCGTGGAGCTTCATCAGCCGTGGCGATTAAGCAAGATAAAAATTTTGAGCACTATGATAAACTTTATTATAAATTACCAGTAGTTTTGTTGTCGGGTATAAATTTGATGGGGTATCAAAATAGGACAGGTATATGCATAGTACAGGGATTGCTTGGTTTGCATAGATACTAGTTAACAAGAACCTAGTCATCGTTTAAGTTCTTACTCTTTTTAAAGAAACAAGGTAGGAAATTGATAAGCTAATCGAACAGGTTTGTAGTAATGTTAAAAGAAAACTACCTGAACATCCTCGTAAACCTTACCAGGAGCCTCAGAAACCTGATATGAGGGTGGAATCGGATAAGCAGAGCACACATGAGCAGGTAGAGTCGGTTATTAAATTTTTGGAACGACTTAAAACCCATGATATAAAGCATAACATATGAAACTAATTACCAATCAGTTGTGAAAGAAAACTAGTTCATACAAGAAATTAGCTTATTTGAATTTAAATAGTCAAAAAGGTCTTCGGCAATAGCTTTATGACCTTTTGGAGAAGGGTGTTGATCAGGAAGGCGGAGTGAATTAGGCGACAGAGCTACCGACTGGTGAAAATAAACTTTACTATCCTTGTTAATAAATTTACTAAGCATATCCTGCTGAGAACTTTTTAGGTTATCTAATGCTAATAGTATTAGGTTATTAGGATAGTAAGTTTTAAAAAGCTCAAGTTGCTCGTAATTAAAACTTAATAAGCTTTCCTCTCCTCCCATCTCTTCCAAAGCCTCATCTCTTGCTTTAAGCCAAACAAGGTCTCTTGGGGGTTCTGATAAAAATTTAGCAGTTTCCTTTTTAAGCTC
>CAYMZB010000003.1:0-9299 GCA_964394845.1 uncultured Gammaproteobacteria bacterium
TTCATAATAATCCTGGTGGTAGTCCTCAGCTTTATAAAAGCGGGTGAATGGAGAAATTTCCGTGACAATCGGATCATCATAAGCAGAGCTTGCCACTTTGCGGTAAATTTTTTCTTTTTCAAATTTTTCCATAACATTTTCCGCAGCGTCTCTTTGCGCATCATTATGATAAAAAATTGCGCTTCTATACTGCTCTCCGAAATCTTGCCCCTGCTGATTTAAAGTCGTCGGGTCATGAAGTTTAAAAAAGATTTCAACAAGCTGCTGGTAAGAAATGATAGAGGGGTCAAATTTAATTTGAATTGATTCAGCATGACCTGTATCGCCTGAAGAAACTTCTTGGTATGTCGGGTTATCAACCCGCCCGCCTGAATAACCGGAGACAACTTCCTCAACCCCTTTCAACCTTTTAAAAACGGCCTCTGTACACCAAAAACAACCTCCTGCGAATGTAGCAGTTTCCAAATTTGACATGTAGTTATTATATCAATTATTCTTTGGGAGAAAATAGCATAAAGACTGGAGGTGAGAAAAGTGGCAGACGAAAAAACTAAAGAAAAAAAAAGCGGTGTAAATTCTATGATTGCGAGTTTAGCCGGAGTTGCAGTTGGCGCAGCAGTCGGAGCAGGAGCTATTATTCTTTCTGATAAAAAGAACCGCAAGAAACTGGAAGAAGCACTGGAAGGACTGAAAAAACAGGGATTTAAAGTTTTAGATATTGTTCAAAAAGAAGCGCAGTCAGTTAAAAGTAAACTGGATGTACCTAAATCTAAAACTGGTAAAAAGAGTAAGAGAAAGACTAAAAAGTAAATTTAGAATGGGCAAAATAATTAAGGCAGCTTCTCTAAAAAAATTATGCGCCGATTTCAAACAACAAGGGAAAAAAATAATCCTGGCAGGAGGGTGCTTTGATATTTTGCATATTGGCCATATAACTTTTCTGGAAGCAGCCAAAAAAACCGGGGAGGTTTTAATCTTGCTTTTAGAATCTGATGCTGCGATAAGGTTATTAAAAGGAAAGAAGAGGCCTATTAATAATCAAAAAAACCGGGCAAAAATTTTAAGTGCGGTAGAATTTGTGGATTTTGTCGTTCTTTTGCCGAAACCTTTTAGAACTGCAGATTACCATAAACTGGTTTTGGAAATTAAACCGGATATAATTGCAGTTACAGACGGAGATCCAAACATAGCCGAAAAAAAATCCCAGGCAAAATCAGTTGGAGGAAAAGTAAAAGTTGTCCTCAAAAAAATCCCCGAACATTCAACTACTAAACTTTTAGAATATTTTTAAAATGAATCTCCCAAATGCGAGCCAAGCTTTTATCCCCAAAAACAAATTAATAAATTATATTCTTTCAGAAACACATCCGATTGGGAAATTTAAAGCAAAGATTTTTCGTAAACTTGGGTTTAATGAGGAAAATGCAGACTTACTTGAGACGGCTCTTAAAAAGATAGCTCAGTCTCAAGAAATAAAGGATGTTACGCAATTTGAATATGGTATTAAATATATTATTGATGGGGAGATTCTGGCCCCAATTGGTAAATTATTTAAGGTGAGAACTATCTGGATTGTTGAAATAAGGCAGATTAAACCTCGTTTCATAACAGTTTATCCTGTATAATAGAGTATATGTTTGAAGAATTAGAAACAGTTGTTTTAAAAAAAGATATTAAAGAACATGACCTCAAAAAAGGTGATATTGGTGCTGTGGTGCATGTTTATTCAAAAGATGTAGTTGAGATTGAATTTGTAAAAGCAGACGGTAAAACTATAGCCGTATTAACTTTAACCCCAAAAGATATCCGATCAGTAGCCCGGAGTGAAATGCTTCATGTCCGGGATTTTGAATCTGCCTTCAACCAAAGCTTAACACGGTAAAATCCCCGAGCATTCAACAACAAAATTACTCGACTACTTTTAATTGTATATTCCTCTCTTAATAAATATACTTAAATCATGGGTTTAGAAACTTCTGTTGGTCCGACTCCAGTTCCGTTGATTGAAAAATCAGACAGAAGAAGTCCTGCTAGTCCTGAGAGAAGAGAAACAGACACTCCAAATTTAAGAAAGTTAAAAATTGCAGTAGCTCAATTACACCAGGCTCAAATCCTAACTCCAGAAGAAATAGCAAAAGCCGGAAAAGATCCGCGCTGGGGTGGCGCATTTTCTTTAACAGTCTTAAATACAACTTACCCAGTAAATTACGAAGCAAATTCTCAAAAGAGAGAAGATTTGGTTAGCCAAACTTATGATTTAAAATCTGCGGATTTAGAAATACGACCGGACAAATCGCTGGACCAGCAAACTCAACATGGAATTGCAGAATACAAAGATTTCCTGGTTTTCCAAGAAGCTCTAGTTGCTAGAGTACCTGGTATGGGTGGTGATGTAGATAAAACTGAGGAGCTATTAAATAAGATTTCCGGTCCTTATAAAATGGTAGCCGTACATTATATATTGAACTTAGCATTGGAGTTATTTACAGAAGATGCTATTGAAATTTCGGGTTTACCTTTCCCAAAAAACTCTCAGCAAGGAGAAATAAATGGGTTAACCGAAAGCCTAAAAAGTTTAGCGAGAGCAACTGCAGATCCTTCTTTACGAGATGAGTACTCAAAGCTGATTGATCCTTTACAATTTGAGGAATCAGCCATTAGAAATAAAAAGCCATCTCCTCAAGCACAATACTCTGCATCTCAAGCACAATACTCTGCATATAGATATAGTCATTCTCATGGAAGTTGGTGGCAATCTAGCGAGCAGGGAGAAAATTTAGCTAATGCGCTTGGGGATTTTAGAAGAAATTTTGAATGGGAAAAGTGGAGTGATCTCGAACCTACTCCAGACCAAACAAGAAAAATATATGACATTGTTCAAAAAAGTTTATTCGACACTTTATATAGTGGCGGACGTGACAGCATGGAGGGTCAAAGCGCTGCTAACATACTTAACATACTTAAAGACCCAAGAGCTTTGCCAGGACTAATAACTTATTTAAGCATGGTCATACCTGGCTATACGAGTACCCCGGTTGTAAACGCAATTTGGCAAATAGCAAATAATCCAACAACACCTGCGGATCTTAATACGGTACTTATAAGTGTTCCCGAAATGCAGAAAAGAGTTCTTGAAGAATGGGTGATCAAACCAAGTGAAATTATGAAACAAGTGATAGAGGCTGAACGAGTGGCGGCTGCAGGTTGGAGTATGGCTCATATAATCCATAATCCCGAAAAACATCTGGTATTTGGAAAACTTGTAGAGCTAGCTGAATTTGTAAGATCTTCAAAGGGCTTGCCTCCTATCGAACTTAGTATATTAAGGTCATACTTCTCTGGAAACTTTTCAGATTATTCTAATACCGATAAAGTAGACGATATTCTAACAGAGAATACAAAGCAGGTGGGTCCTTTGATTGTTGAAGCTAAAATGTGGGATTTAAGAGAGACCAACCAAAAACTATTTAATGCTTTAGTTAATCCAAGCAGCAGAGACTATCTATCCTTTCCGAGGTTGGTTGCAGCACAAGGTTTATCGGGAAACGCAGAATCTTTAAGAAAATTAGAAGCGCTTTACGGAACTAGAGATTTAAGAGGTGGGTCTTTAGCAAGGGCGACAGTAGCTGAAGGCTTGATGTTTTTGAATTCTAGAGAAGATGGGCATCAAATTTTTGAGTCAATAATGACAGCTACGAATGTTGATAATCAAAATAGAGTTCCAAGAGCAGAGCCCGGAAGAATACGAGAATTGCTTAGAATGATGCAGACGTTGGATAAATTTGGCGCTTTTGAATTTACTCCTAAACCCACTTTGGCTGAAATGATCGTAGACCTTAAAGGAAAAGTGGTAAGTGCTGTAGTGGAAAAAATGGAGCTCTCAGAAGCTGAAATGCCGGCTCTTAATGAAAGATTGGGTTACTTTTTAGAAAGTGGAATAGTTGATATCGTTCCCACACTTTTAGCGCGTTATCAGCAAAATACATATACTAAAGCTCAGGATAATCTAAGAGATATTGGGAGACATATTATTTTAGGTGATTTTAGAGAATGGAGAAATAATTCCGAAACATCACAAGCTCAGCTTGAAGCTCTGCCTGAAGATAAAAGAGATGCATGGATTAATCCGTTACCTGAAATAACTTTATCAATTAATGCCCAAAGTGGGCAGGAAGCCCGGCAGGGTGCAGCTGATGCTGTTAAAAGGATTGCTACAGAAGCTAAGGCTCATGTTTTAGATGTTTACAAACTGGAATTTACTCCAGATAGAGTAAGGCATCTTAATGAAATAATTAATGAAATTGTTCGTAAACTAAAGCAACCTGGTGATCCTGCTGAAAAAAGAGAACTTGGGATTAGAAAAAGATCTTTGGATGCTGAAAAGGATATTACTGAAGGTATATTAGGTCTTGAGGCACTTCAAAGTCGGGATTTAGATCCGATTAAGTTGATGGATTACATTGCCAAATTAAGAAATTCAATGAGTATATTGGGAAGTTTGGACCAACCAGCTCAAGACCTTGCTCAGGTTGAGCATGTATTAACAACACAGGAAGAATTAAAAGCGGTTTCACAAGTTCGAGCTTACGAAACTGATGATCCATTAGTGATGCTTAAAATAGGAGTTGAACCAAGGGAAACTTGCCAGAGCTGGAGAGGTGGAAGTTTTAATCAGGGACTTCCGTCTAATGCTTCAGATGCAAATAAGAGGGCTATTAATGTTGTAAATGAGAACGATGAAGTCCTTGCAAGGACTGTTGCAAAACTTACACATAGGAGGATGCCTGATGGAAATATGAAACCTGCGATTCTGCTTGAACCTGTTTATACTGTTTCCGAGCACCCTCAATTTTATCGGGCTATTGCCAGAATGGTTTTGGCAAAAGCTAAAGCGACGGGCAGCATGTTAATACTCAGCAATGAAATGGAAGTAGTAAGCGGGACGGATAATTCAAAAATGATCCCAATATTAAAACAAGAAGCAGAAATAGCTGGTTTTACAGTCAGGATGGAAGATACAGAAGTATTTATTCCTCAAAGTGCCAATCAGTTTGAATACAGTGATACTTTAGGTGGATTAATAAGCTGGTTTGAAAGATATGAAGTAAAACCCAATATGTTTATAGCTCAGTCTGCGGCTCAATTAAAGCAAGTCCAAAATTAACGTTGACCTGCCGAAATTTTCTCAATGAAATTAATTCTTAAAAATCTCACTTTCCAGGGATTTTGCCTGTTTAACAAAAAATTTCTCCATAACTTGTTGATCAAATGGCTTTAAAATTTTTGGAGTTTCATCAGCAAAATCTTTTACTCTTAAAAACTGGCTTGCCAAATTTACCTTATCAATATACCAGTCAAACTTCGCCTTTGCATCAAGAATTAACTTATTAAGGGAATATTGATACTCCTTCATAATAAAATATAAATCCACATAATCCCTGCTTCTGGGTTTCATAAACAATACATGGATTTTGTTGACAGCAATATCATAGATGCTGTCGATCCCTAAATTATTAAATTTGGTGCCTGCTTCAACCCGCATAAAAGGGTAATAATTAAAATCAACTTTTAATTTCCCGCCATCCTTGAAAACTAAAACAAAACTGTAAAGTCCCAAGAATTGACTTTTTTTAATTTCAGTAATCTTTAATTCGGAAGAGGCTTTTTTTAAAAAGGCATTAACTGCAATTTGGTTGACTTCTTCATCCTCTGTAAAAAAATCCAGGTCTTCAGAGAGCCTATGTTGAAGGTAAAATTCTGCTAGTGCTGTCCCGCCGGTGAGATAAAATCTTTTAGTGATTTGTTTATCTACTGAGGCAAGTTCCAAAAATTTAAGTTGGTGGGAAGTGAGTATGCTTTTCCCCATAATAAAAACTCCATTAATCTTGCTTTATAGGGATCAAGCCTGTCCTTAATTTTTGGCCAGGCTTTTTTAACTTCTTCACGGTCCAGTTTTTCTCCGTCCAATCCGTAATTAATAAGCTGGGTTAATCTCCAGAGCCGATAGTTTTCAGGATCTTCTTTTTTAAATTTTTCCTCATCTGTTGACCAATTTATCATAAACGTAGTTTGTGACAAGCTTTGCTTATCATACTGTAATTATACCAGTTTAGGATTGAGTTTGCCCTGTCGGGCGAGGGAGGATCTTTTAATTCTTTCAACCAAAGCTTCTTGTGCTGCTGCTTTATTTTCATCTTTCCCTGACCAGATAGTAAGCGGTGTTCCAACAATCGCCCTGCCGAATGAAGCGCTAATATTTTCAATACCCTGCTCTTTTGCTAACTGACAGATCCTGTTTAAATATTGTTCAGATAATTCATCGCTAATTCCGCCTGAGAGAAAATTTATTCCTGCAAGTTCTTTTGGAGCGTGTTTGTTTAAAACCTCAAGAGTTTTCAGGGCAACCTGCTCAACACTCACTGATTCATTTGAATCCTCTCCAGGGGTTATCATATTCGGTTTTAAAATAGAAGTTTCCAGATTAACACCTATCTTTTTTACTTCTTCAAAAACTAAATTGAGTATATGACTTGTTACTTCTGCGTCTTTCTCTAAAGAATGAGCACCAATGCGCAAAACCTCAGGCTCAATCATAGGAACCATTCCGGCGTCCTGCGTCATTTTCGCAAGTGCAGCCTGAATTTTTGCATTTGCCACAATTAATTCATCGGACGGAGTAGAATCTGAAATTTGAAAAGCACTCCGGAATTTTGCAGCCAACGCCCCTAAACTTTTCCACTTTTGTAAAAACTCCGGCAGGTTAGGATCATATTTTGTGATTTGTTCACCCTGTGTTCCAAAATCAGCCAAGCCTCCATCAATTTTGACGATTATTATGATATTTTGTTTTTTTAAAGCCTCAATAACTTCCGGTACATCCAGCATTTCAGGATGAAGGATAATCCCGACAGCGCCTGCTTGCACAATTGGAGCTTGCGAGATTAAGGTTCTCCACTTGGCCCGCATTTCAAAAGAATCTGTAACTCCTACTTTTTCTAGACGGGATTTCATAGTTGAAGGGGATTCATCCGCCGCAACGATTACACCCGGCGGGGAAGATAACCGCTTTGCAATATTTGTAAGTTGAGAATCCATAAAAAATATTATGCACAACCCCAAGCCACTTTGCTAGACACTAATCTGACTTCAAAATTTCCAAACCCTGATGAGTAATGCTGATGGTTTGGGTTTTTGAATTCGGGGTAACACCGTGGATTGCAAACCATGGATCATCGGTAATTGCTGTAGCACTTATGAGGATTGATGTTTTGTCAGCAGGTACTAAATCTTCTACTTCTAAAATCCCGGCTTGTTCTAGCAATTCTTTATCTTCGGAATAAATTTTACCCTGTGCATGTCCGCCTAATGCTTTAGCGCCGGCAGCTGTAATAATTCCTTCCTCCCATCCGCCACTTCCCATAAGTAAAAGCGCTTTAATATTTTTTGGAACTTTACTGTTTTTTAAGGTCCTTAAAACTTCGGGATCGGAAATTGCAAGAAGCCCCGGTATTAAATCTCCTCCCCGGATTAAGATTGTGGTTATTCCTAAATTTTTGGCTGATTCAATTTCAAAAAGATTGCGCGGCCGGTCTAAAATTACAACAGCTAAATCCGCAGGATTTTTTATTTTAAGTTCTTTGAGCGCAATTTTATAATTTTCAGCCGGTGAGTAGTCCAGAGAAATTTTATTCTTTAGGGCAGGGGGACCAAATAATTTACTCATATAGTCAAAATTGCCGGTAGGGGTTAATCCGTTTTTTTGGTTTAAAGCCCCGGCCAGTACCGAAGTTGCGCCGGGGATATTCCTTGATGCAAATGAAGTCCCCTCAACTGCGTCATTTACAATCTCAACCTTAACCCCGCTTTTTGGACCGTATGATCCGTATAAATCCGGGCTTTCTATGCCGTCCCTTCTTGTATCTTTTCTTCCTTCACTGCCTTTAATTTCTATAGAAAAATGAGATTGCGTTTCAAACACCTCCTGCATAGCTTTAACAGCTGCCCCATCGATAAGCCTTCCCAATGCTTTGTAGTCCCTGGAATCTGCGTCCGGGTGGTTTTTATGAAGTTCCAAAATTTTCTTATATGCCCCAATAGCAGCTTTTTGGGTTGACTGATTAAATACTTGTTTAAAAGTTTGAAAATTTGATCGGGTCATGAAAGTAGATTACATTATCTAAATTGGAAATTCCATTTCTTGACACAATACAGACAGGTTAAGACCCGTTTAGAAAGGAAAATTGTTTTGTTGAGGTCAAAAGGAAGATGAGTATTACCCATAGGTAAGATTTTTAACAAACTTATCGATGCTTGCTGACATTCTTTTTCGGTAATCAATAGCAAAGTGTGAACTAACCCGAGAAGGTCTTAAAAATGATGTATAGTCAACACCTATTCTTTGAGGCTCTCCCTCCCAATCTCCTAAAGAGTAACAACGCCTACTTCCTGAACCATCTACTCCTTCAGTTGTCATAACTCCATATAACACGTTAATTTGACCTCCTGATAGCTCAGTTAACACGTCATATACAAGCTTCTTAGTTCCACCACTATCTACAAAGTCATCGAGTACCAATACTGTTGGTGATTCAGTTGCAGCAATCATTTGTTTAACAACAGGTTGTAACGCTTCTCGAACCATATCTAAATGGACTGAGGTGGAAATTTTTCTAAAGTGAATGCTGTGATCTTGTGTTGGCAAAGCTCCATATAATTTCTGATAAAGCATATGAACTGCCAATCCAATTATTCTAGCACCTCTGTCACAGGCTATAATGTAGTCTGGTTCAAACTTTCTAACAAGTTGCGCCAATGGATACGCAAAATCAGCAATGTTATCAGCTGTAATTTGAGTTTCTTTATCAATTCTAGTACCAGCTTGATTTAGAAGGCTAAGACTTGGGTCTTGGGTTTTATCTGATCGCTTTGTTGTGTCCGGATGTAGATTAGATGTAACTGGTAAATCTGTTGTATAGAAGGCTGGACTCTTAGCTAATATTATCAACAACCCTCTATGTAATTTTTGCAATATTGTATGAATACCTCTACTTGATTCTTTTTCACCACGAGATGCTCTAAATTGGGTTCCAGAACGTATCTTTTCCATTCCAAAATTATATCAAAAGTAGAACCGAAAGTAAACTATAGGGTTATGTTATATAGTATCATTCTTTTAAATAAGGATTAGGAAGATTGATTTCTTCTTCCAGTTTAATTTGTTTGGCTTCAAGGTTTGCATGTGCCTTTTTTAAATATGAGATATTTTTTTCTAGGGTTATAATTTCTGTCTCACTAAAAGC
>CAYMZB010000004.1:0-6891 GCA_964394845.1 uncultured Gammaproteobacteria bacterium
TCAGTTGACACAAGAGCAATCTTTATACGGGCTGGCTTGAATGATCAAAAAAAATTAGAAGAAATATTACCAGGTTATGATGCTGTTATTCATATGGCTTCTTTTATAGAGGTAGGCGAATCAGTTAAAAAACCTGTGGAATTTGCTCAAAATAATATAGTAGGAACAGTTAAATTACTGGAAGCTATGCGGATTACCGGAGTAAAAAAAATTATTTTTTCTTCAAGCGCTTGTGTATATGGTAATCCTATAAATACTCCCATCACTGAGGACAATCCTCTAGGTGAACAAGAAAACCCTTACGGATTAACTAAAGTATCAATGGAACAATTTTGCATACTTTTCAATAAACTTTATAACTTTGATGTAACCATTTTACGTTATTTTAATCCTTATGGGCCAGGTGAGTTACATACCCCAGAAACTCATGCTATTCCTAATTTTATTAAAGCAACACTAGAAAAACAACCAATCCCGCTTTTTTGGAAAGGACAACAGGTAAGAGATTTTATTTACATTGCGGATTTGGCCAAAGCTCATGTATTACCTTTATCCCAGACAGGACTGCATATATATAATATTGGGACTCGAACCGGTTCTAAAGTTATTGATGTTGTTAAAAAAATATTTGATATCTTAGGTTATGAAGTTCCAATAGATGATAAAGGCGAGCGAAAAGGCGATGTCCAGGAATTAGTTGCATCTTATGAAAAGATTAAGACCGAGTTGGACTGGGAACCTAAGGTTGATCTAACTGAAGGTCTTAAAAAAACAATTGAGTTTTTTAAAATCAATTCTTAATTACTCTTACCGCTTCCGCCTTTCTTCCATTTTACTGAAGAGAGAAAGGGGTAAAACATATCTTCTTTTTCTGCAATTTCAAAACTATCGTCTTGAGTTTGAGGTTTGAATTCAGTATTTATAAAATCTATCTTTGGAATATCAGTAATAATTGCAATAGGCCTTCTCTCTGATCCTTCTCCCATCTCCAAAACCGCTGCTGTTGCCAAACTATCAGGAATATTTGAAGTTTCCATTAAAAACTCCCTGCCAAAAATATCCTTAGTTCCCCGATAATCCTTAAGCGGCTTAAAACCAAAGTATGAAATAGCCAACCCTACAACTCCTCTGCGCATTGGTACAAGTCTTGAATCAGTAATAATTACACCCAAATTTTTTAGTTTGAATTTATTTTTTAAATATTTCCAAATTCCTTTTGCTGACTCAATCGGGCTTTTTGGCCAAAGAATATAATAATTTGCCCCGTTACTTTCATCAACTCCGGATGATGCAATTAGCATATTATTTTTAATGGTGTGTAATATATGCCTGCTTGGAGATAATTCTCTAGGAATATATTTATCTGCTTCTGAAATTGCTATTTTATCTTTTGTTTTTATTGTACTGAATGGTATACATCTACCCTCACAGATTGCCACCACTTTAGAAGTAATAGCAACAATAGAATTTTCTTTTAAGGATTTTATATTTGATAAAAGATCCTGCAAATTATCTTGAGGAGGTAGAAATTTTCTAGTTTTAATCGCTTTAATAACCATATCAGGGGTAGTGTACCAAAAATCCAATTGCACATTCAATTACAGGCTGTTACTATTTTATAGAAATGCTTAATCTAATTCCCTATTTTAAAAAAAAGCCACATTTTTTGATATTAGGATTAATCTTATTTATCGGATTAACTTTTAGAACCTACAAAATAGTTGAATGGCTTGAGTTTGCCCATGACGCCGACTTATATTCGTGGATTGTAAAAGATATCGTTGTAAACCATCACCCTCGTCTAATTGGTCAGTTAACCTCAGCCCCGGGAATTTTTATTGGACCAATTTTTTATTATTTACTAGTCCCTTTTTTTATTTTGACAAAGATGGACCCTGTAGGAGCAATTCTCCTTACTACACTTATTGGCGTTTTGACAATCCTTAGTTTTTATTTTGTTTTTTCTAAATTATTTAATAAACAAATTGGATTAATTGCAACCTTTTTACAAGCTGTCCTTATTACAAACATTAACTATGACCGCTGGGTGGTACCTACTAATCCTGTAAAACTTTGGGCTGTTTGGTATTTCTATACAATTTTTATGCTAGCAAGGGGTAATTTTTCTGTATTGCCGATTCTTGCTATTTTGATAGGTCTTATTTGGAGTATCCATATAGCACTTCTACCAGCTTTAGCTGCGGTTCCTTTGGCTTTATTAGTATCTAGGAAATTACCTAATCTCAAAAACGTTGCTCTTTTTCTAATTATACTTTTAATAACATCCTCACCTTTTTTAGTGTTTGAATTTAGGCATGGTTTTTCTCAAATCCGAAGCTTAACACATAATTTCAATATGAGCTTTGATACAGTAAAACAAATATCCAGTTCTAAAACCTACCATTTATTACCAAATAATTCTGTCGATAATTCTTATTCCCAAACTACCGGATCTGACTTAATAGTCATTGATTTAACTCCTGTTCCTGAAAACCATACAGATCATTTTCAGATTCATATATACTCAAAAAATCCTAAGTTTAGTACTTTAAAAATTAATTTAGGCTGCGGAAATCCTAGTAAATACGAGATTGGTTCATCAGACGCAAAGTTTATTTGGTCTACAAACGGATGCGTAAATGAAAATCAAACAATAGAGGTCACTTCTCGAGCCAACATGGACCCTTTCTGGTGGAAAATCATATCAAGTTTTGAGGTAGTTCTAGAAAAGTTATCAAAAAATATTTCTGATTTATTTCTTACTCCATTATCTTTAACTAAACCATTACAACTCATGTTTACCTTGGTATTCTTCTTTTCATCAGTTTTCGTTATCAGAAAAAACAAGTACATATCCTTCAAGGAATTCATTCCACTCCTTAGCTGGATTCTTGGTTTACTTATCTTTTTTACTTTTTCCTCAATAATAATCTCTGAGTATTACTTAACAAATGTCGAAATTATATTCACTACTATAGTTACCCTTGCAGCTTATAAAATATATAGCGCTCATGTATTCGGAAAATATCTACTTTTTTTATTAGCGTGCCTTATTTTATTGAATACTTATTTTTTCTTTAAAAATAATAATCCCTACAAGAAAGGTTACCTTGAGCGTAAAGCAACAGTAGAATACATTAAAAATGATGCAACCTTAAAACAATACCCCTGTGTTGGAATAAGCTATCTTACCAGTAGAGGCGAAAATGTTGGATTCCGCTATTTCTTTTATTTAAATAATGTTCACTTAGTACATTCTTCTCTCAAGGTTCCAGTTTATAACATAGTGATTCCTGATGAATTATCCAACGAAGTAAAACAAAAATTCGGCCATATTGGAGTAATTCCCCCTACCAATATCCCTTCAAAAGAAGTCATTGATAAAAGTTGTCAAACACCTGATACTAATTTGACTGATTCAGTTTTGGGATATGTAGACTAATTTAGATAATCCCCTGCTTCTCAGTGAACTTCCATAGAAAAATCCTAAGCTTGTCAGTAAAATAATCGCTGTTTTAAGATTCATGTTTAGAAATTATTCCACAATACCTGATTTGTAACTTCATGGTGATAAATAATCTCCGATGTTTTAATTTTGGTTCCCAGTTCTTTAGGGCTTCTATCTGCAACTGCTTCTTTAAAAGATAAATATTTTAGCTTATTTTCTTCACCTAAAATTTTTCCTACAAAATCACTTGATTTAAACATTCTTATTGCATCATTAATTGTCCCAGGAAGAAATCTCAGTCTATTTCTTTTACTCTTTGATTGTACGAGTTTTTTACCTTCTAAACCGGTTCTTAAAATTGTATATAAAACAAGGTAAGGATTTGAATCCGGGGCCACTGATCTAATTTCAATCCTGGCTGTTTTCTCGTTACCCGCCGGAATCCTAATCATAGAACCCCTGTCAATGGGTGAAACTTTAATTTGGTTAGGCGCTTCAAAATGCGGATCTAATCTTCTGTAAGAATTTACACTGGAATTCAAGATCAAACAAATTTCCGGGGCATGATTTAATATCCTGTAGATAAAATCCCAGGCTGTTTCTGATAAACCATCCTGACCATTTTTTTGATAAAAAATATTATTACCGTTTTTCCCTAAAGAAAAGTTAGTATGCATTCCCGAACCATTAATATTAGCAATCGGTTTTGGTAAAAAAGTAATAGTCATCCCCATATTATTAGCCACTTGTCTGCATACCAATTTATAAAGTTGTATTTGATCACAAGCTCTGACAACCTCGGTATAACCAAAATTCAACTCAAATTGCGACGGAGCAACTTCAGGGTGGTCTTTTTCATTTTTAAACCCCATGGCTCGTTGAGCTTCTGCTGATGCGTCAATAAATTTTCGCAATCTATCCAAAGGCAGAGAATGATAATAACCCCCTGTTGAAATCAGTTTAAAACCAACATCCTCATCAAAATTTTGTTCCGCACCTATACCTTCAACTAAAAATCCTTCTGTTTCTGTAGCAGTATAGGCTGTGATACCCTCACTGCTTTTAAGTTTTTTAGTATATAACTCTAACTGCCCCCTAAAATCTGATTCATAAGGAACTCTATCTCTATTTAGAACTCTCGCAAACATGATAACTTTACCTGAGCCAAATACATCAGAGGGTAGCCACATAATGCTACTCCAGTCCACCTCGAGTCTTAAGTCTGATTCATGTAAGGCAGTAAAACCTCTGATTGATGAACCATCAAAGGTTAAGTTAGATGCGGATTCAAGTAAATATTTCTTATCATAATCCAGCATATGAAACCTACCTTCGATATCCGTAAACATAAGAGTTACCGCCTTAATTCTCTTTTCTTTCTCCAGATAAACACGGTATTCTGCTTCAAGGAGTTTAAGACTAACTGTCTGTTGTTTTTCTTTAGCTTTAAGATTCATTTCTTCAAGTTGCTCGTAGGGAATTTCTAAGAAGTTTTTTAATGGAGGATTATTATCTTGCATATCTTAATTCTAACTATATTAATAGTAAAATTAACAAGATTTAATATAAATGTCAAGATATTAATATTAATTAGGATAATGACAATGTTTATATTTAACAGGTGTACCATCTGATTTCTTCTTCCCACACCAACAAGGATCATTCCTGCCTATTTTTCCGTGTTGTTTATTTATCTCTCCGCCTGCTCCATAAATCTCCTGGGTCACTTGCCCCCCTCTTTCAATAGTCACTTTAGTAACCCCAATTGTTTCTGGCACAGGTCTTTTATCTGCTGTTTCTTCAAGAGAAATATCAACTTTGGGCCTGACTTCTACAGCTTGATCCAGCCTAATTGGTTCTGACTCAGCAATAGAAGGCGCATGTCCGTGAACAGCTACTTTGTAAATTCTGTGAACAATTTCATAATCTATTTCCACCATTAATTTTTCAAATAATTCAAATCCTTCTCTTTTATACTCAATTAAAGGATCTCTTTGAGCATAACCCCTCAAACCTATACCCGACCGCAAATCATCCATTGTATCTAAATGTTCAATCCATAAAGTATCTATGGTATTTAAGAAGACAAAAACTTCCATTTGTCTTGCCACCTCAGATCCAACCTGTTTTTCTCTTTCTTCATAAAAGTGAGCAGAAAGATTGGTCAGGAATTTCACTACTTCCATAGAATCTGACATATTGGATATTTGTTGTTCTAAATCTATTTTGCTTTTATCATCAACTGGTACTACTGTTAAAAATTCTTCGATAATTTTCTTAGAATCTATTCCTTCCTCGGAATAAATGGTTACTATATGGGAAATTTCTCCTGCTATCTTTTCTGCTAACTCTGTCTTTAAAGAGACATCTTTGCTTTCTGCACTCGAGAGTCCATTGGACTCTCTCCCTAAAACCTTTTTTCTAACCTCATAAATAATCCTCCTTTGTTGATTCATCACATCATCGTATTCAACAGTATGTTTTCTTATATCAAAATTGTGTCCTTCAACTTTTTTCTGTGCCCCTTCTATCGCCTTCGAAACTAACCCATGTTCAATTGGTACATCTTCCGGCATTTTAAGAAAATCCATAACCTTGGAAACTTGCTCCCCCCCGAAAATTCTCATCAAATCATCTTCCAGTGATACAAAAAATCTGGTTTCTCCAGAATCTCCTTGCCTACCTGAACGACCCCGAAGCTGATTGTCAATTCTTCTTGACTCATGCCTTTCTGTTCCAACTACATATAAACCGCCTAACTCTTTAACTCCCTTTCCCAATACAATATCTACTCCTCTTCCTGCCATATTTGTAGCAACAGTTACAGCCCCTTTTCCCCCTGCTTTAGCAATAATTTCTGCTTCTTTTTCATGATTTTTGGCATTGAGTAAAGCATGTGAAATACCTTTTCTTTTCAAGAGCTCTGATAAAAATTCATTCTTATCAATCGAGGTAGTTCCTACTAAAACCGGTTGTCCTTTTTCATGAAGTTCAGATACTAAATTAGCGACTGCTGTGTATTTTGCTGTTTGGGATTTATAAATAGTATCAGAGTGATCCGCACGAACCATCGGATTGTTAGTCGGAATAATTACTACCTCCAACTTATAAATTTTATTAAACTCTTCTGCTTCTGTTGCAGCAGTACCTGTCATTCCGGCTAATTTTTTATACATCCTGAAATAATTTTGGAAAGATATAGTAGCCAGGGTTTGAGATTCCTGTTGTACCGGCACTGCTTCTTTTGCCTCAATCGCCTGATGCAGGCCTTCAGAATAACGGCGGCCCATCATCAATCTTCCGGTGAATTCATCCACAATAATTACCTCGCCCTCCCGGACAACATAATCTCTATCAATCTGAAAAAGTGAACGGGCCTTGAGAGCTTGTTGGATATGGTGGACAGTGGAAAAACCTTTTTCATAAAGATTTTCGACTCCCAA
>CAYMZB010000005.1:0-5448 GCA_964394845.1 uncultured Gammaproteobacteria bacterium
GCTGGTGTTCCAAGCCTGATACCTGATGGATAAAAAGGAGATGCTGGCTCACCTGGAATAGTATTTTTATTAACTGTAATTCCAGCTTCTTCCAAAGCATATTGGGCCTGATAACCCATTCCATATCCATATTTTGTTAAACTCAAAAGTACAAGGTGGGTTTCTGAAACAGTTCCCAACTCTTCTGCTAATACCTTAGCATTTTTAGCAATCTGGATTCCGTATTTTTTAAATGAAGGTTTTAAAGCTTCTTCCAAACTGATAGCAATAGCTGCTGTCTGGTGATTATGCGGACCACCTTGAATGCCTGGGATAATAGCTCTCTCGATTTTTGATTTTATTTCCGGATCTTTTTTTAAACCTCTTTCAGTTATCAAAATCACAGCCCCCCTTGGACCTCTTAATGTTTTATGCGTGGTGGTCATGATAATATCAACATAAGGCGCTGGTGACTCATGTACTCCACCTATGATCAGTCCTGTGATATGTGAACAATCTGCTACCAAGGTGGCGCCAACCATATCAGCAATTTTTCTAAACTTTTTATAGTCTAATTTAAAAGGATAAGCTGTTGTCCCTACCCAAATTAATTTTGGCTTATGCTTTTTTGCTAAAGTTTCTAATTCCTCAAAATCTATTTTCCAATCATCTCCAACACTATAATTAACGGCTTTATAAAAAATACTGGAAAAACTTAATTTGGCTCCATGAGTTAAGTGGCCCCCGGAAGATAGACCTAAACCCATCACCACATCATGTGGTTCACAAACAGCCATAGTAATAGCCATGTTTGCCGGAGATCCGGAATAAGATTGCACTAAGACAGCAGGCACTCCAAACAATTTTTTGGCTAAATCTACTGCATAGCTTTCTATTTCGTCAATAATTTCATTGCCACCGTAATATCTTCTGCCTGGAAAACCTTCTGAGTATTTATTGGTTAGAATAGACCCCATAGCAGCCATGACATTTTCAGAAGTGTAATTCTCGGAAGGAATCATCTCTAAGCCATATTTTTGACGATGGGCTTCTTTAGCAATTAATTTAAAAACCTTTGATGCCATAGGTGTAATTTACTTCAGTCAAGAGTCAAGAGTCAAGATACAATTAGTTTACTACGATTCGGTTTACACGAACGTAGTTTACATAATTGTATCAAGCAGCTAATTTATAGAGTCGGAATTAAATATTTCTGCAGCTGCCCTTATAATTTCATCATCTGCTGCAACTTCAATATTGGCAATATCTTCTCTTCTGCTAGTACGACCCCCTAAAACAGTTGCCACACAAATAGTCCTACCTAAGACATCAGAAAGTACTGACTCCAAAAGATCCCGATTTTTAGGAGCCTCTAGGATCCTTTGATGGAAAGAATATGGAACTTCCATAATAATCTTGGTATCTGTACATTCGGCGACAGTAATAGAACGAAGCAGCGCTTCCAAAGAAAAATTGAAAGGCCTGATTGTTTCCAAAACAAAAGTCCATTTTTCTTTAAGTTTTAGAATATCAGCTGAATTCTCTGCAACCGCTTGGGGTTTTATTTCAGAAATTAATTCCTCTGATTGCAACACATTGGTTTCTTTCATTTCTAACTTACTCTCAGAAGTAATTTGCTGAGGGATAAATTCAGGTTTTGAGTTTTCGCTGCATATTTCTACTATTGCTAGTTCTAAAGAAAGAGAAGGTATTGAGGCAAATTTTAGTTTCTCCAGGGCATTTTGCAAAAAGTTTAAATTCCTAACTAAATCTTGATTACTAAAACTTTCAGACAATTTAACTAAATCCTGATAAGCACCTTCTGTTAAATCAATATTTACCAGTTTTTCCCCTAATTCATTCTTGATAAATACTAATTTTCTTAAAAGATCCATTAGCGAGAGAATAAACTCTTTTGTATCTACCCCTTCGCTAACTTGTTTTAAAACTATAGATAACGCAGAAGTTGTATCTTTTTTAACAAAAGTTTTAGCTAAATCATAAATAACTTCGGAATTAATTGACTTTAAGGATTTTTCTAGTAACTCTGAGGTAATTTTTCCTCCCCCGGAACTGATCTGGTCTAAAAATTTAATCCCGTCTCTAAAAGATCCTTCAGACTTTTTAACTAAAACTTTTAAAGCCTCCTCATCAATATCAATTTTTTCTGATATTACAATCTTTTTTAAAGCATCCATTAATTCTGCTGATGAGGCCAGTTTAAAATCTAACCTTTGGACTCTGGAAAGAATAGTTTGGGGCAATTTTTGAGCATCTGTAGTTGCCAAAATAAACAAAGCATGTTTAGGCGGTTCTTCCAAAGTCTTTAACAATGCATTAAATGCTTCGGTAGTTAACATATGAATTTCATCGATTATATATATTTTTTTCTTAGCATTAGTTGGAGAAAGTTTAATTTTATCCCGCAAAGACCTGATATCTTCTATGCCGCGGTTAGAAGCAGCGTCAATCTCTATTAAATCCAAATTAGATCCATCTGTTATGGAAATACAGGTTGAGCATTTATTACAAGGAGATTTACCTGAATTCTCACAGTTAACCATCTTCGCCAGAATCCTGGCTGTAGAGGTTTTACCTGTTCCTCTAGGTCCAACAAAAAGATAGGCATGAGATAACCGATTTTCAGTAAAGGCGCCATTAATGATTTTTTTTATATGAGCTTGACCAATTAGCTCGTCCAGATTTTGTGGACGATATTTTAAGTAATAGGCAACATTAGACATGATGAATACCCAATAGATGATTTACTCCATGTTCAACCAGAGTTCTAATCTCCTCATCTACAGAAATTCCATCAATCGAAGCATCTTCCAGAGCTTGAGCATAAGAAATAACTATATCTCCCAGTCTTAGCCATTTATCCGGTGATGCTACAAATCCAATTCTAGGCAAATGCTGCAAACTAGTAATGTTATGGTCTTCCAGGGCAAAAGATAAAACATCTGTTGTAGAATCAATACCTCTATACTTTTTATTGAGCTCGTGCATTTTCCGGTCCCCAACAATATTTATTCCCAGTTCAACTTTTCCACCGATTCTATTCTTCTGCAAAACAGCAGTAACCGCAGTTTTTATTGCCACCTTATTAATATCATACCTAGGATCAGAACTTACTATTATATTTATCATAGGAATAACTAACTAATGCGTCAGTTTCTCTTTTACCAAAGCACTCACAGTTCCTCCGTCAGCGCTACCTTTTACCTTACTCATTACCATTCCAATTACCTTACCCATATCAGTTATGGCTGTTGCCCCTACATCATTTATAGACTCTTCGATTATCTTAGTCAATTCCTCATTTGAAAGCTGAGTTGGTAAATACTGCTTCAAAATCTCCGCCTCAGCTTCCTCTTTTTTAGCCTGTTCTTCGCGTTGACCAAAACGGAAACCTTCTGCAGCTTCTTTTCTTTTTTTAACTTCCTGTTGAACAACAGAAACTATATCGCTATCACTAAGTTCCCCGCCTTTATCTATTTCGCTATTTCGAATTTCTGATAAAAGTAATCTTAAGGTCGAAACCTTAACTTCATCTCTAGCAAGTTGAGCGCTTTTTAAATCCTGTTGTAATTTAACCACCATATCTTCTGGCTCTCATAATCTTTCTGCGCTTTTCCGCCAAATACTCCTGACGTCGTTGTGAAGGTTTTTTATAGACTGATCTATCCCTGATTTCCTGAACTAACCCTTCTGCAACAACTTTTTTTTGAAATTTTCTGATAACTGAATCTGTTGAATCACCCGGATTTGCTCTAACAATAATTGACAATTAAAAAACACCTCCTTTTTCTATTTATACTATACCATTTTTCGTATATTACCGCCCAGTAGATGAAAGTGAAGATGCGGAATATGCTGTGCCTGACCTCCATTTACTACTATCCGAAAAGCCTCATCAGTCAAATGATTTTCTAAAACTAATTTGTTTACCGTCTGGTAAACCTCAGTTAGCAATTCACCATGTTCTTTTTTAATATGGCCTATACCAGGAATGTGTATTTTAGGAACAATCAAAATGTGCGTATCTGCGGACGGGTTAATATCCGGGAAAGCAATTATAGAATCTGACTCGTAAACTATATTTGAAGGGATTTCTCTTTTTATTATTTTGCAAAAGATACAATCATCCATTTACTCGCCTACCATTTTCTTTAGTAAATCTAGAGTCCTGGTCTGTCTTAAAGCATGTCTTAAATGCAGTCTTGGCTCCTGAGATTCAAACTGCTTCTTTACTCTGGCATCTTGAATTTTATCTACCTCTGCCTGAAGCTCGCTGTCAGTGATATTAACATTTTCTTGTCTAGCGATTTCTGCTAGCCCTAATTCCATTCTGACATTTTTCTCTGCCTGAGGCTTCCATTCGCTTTTAATTTGCTCTAGAGTTTTATTTTGTCCTTTTAAGTAATCATCCAAAAGTAAGCCCATATCAGCAACTCTTCTTTGCAAAGAAACAAGCATTCTATTTAATTCATCCTGTATTAAAATCTCTGGTAGCTCAACTGTTGTAATCTTTTCTACTTCTTGTAATATCGCTTCCTCATAATCCAGTTCATTGTTGTATGAAACATTGTCACTTAAATCTTTTTTAATTTTTTCTTTCAAATCAATAAGACTTGTTGCACCCATAGCCTTAGCAAATTCATCATCTGGTGTTTGGACTTGTGTCGCCTGAGGAACACTTTGTACTTGCCCTCCCCCTTGAAAACTGATAGACCCGGCTTGAGAAGGTTGTGCTACAGGATTTCTTGCTTTCCATCTTTTAAACAAATCATCTATAACTTTCTGTATTTCTTCCTCAGCCACAGGTTTTGGAGTTGATTTTGTAGTTTTAATTGTTTTATAGTTTCCTATAGTAACTGTCGGCCTATTAGTAATAGTTGCTTTAAATTGCAGCTCGGTACCTTTAGCAAATGAGGTTAAGTCATATTTTGGATAATCAATCGGGATAATATCAGTGCCTTTTAAGGCTTCAATCAAGAAATTAGGCATACTAGTCTTGAAAACCTCATCCTGCAATCTTTGCCCTAGTTGTTGCTCAACCATTGGCAAAGGCGCTGCACCTTTTCTAAACCCGGACAACTCCACCTCAGAAGCCATTTTTTGCAAAGTAGCATCCCAGGCTGGTTGTAAATCTACCCAAAGCACTTTGATATTTACTTCAACTATAGATTTTGGCTGTTTGATAATATTTTTTGTAATCATAAATCAGAATGACTATCGAGTAATGTAGCAGAAACTGCCTTCAAAATCAATTGAGAGTTACCATCTTTATCAATTCTTCAAATGAAATGAACTTTGTCTCCTTTTCTGATCTTTTTTTAACTTCAAGCTTATCAGTAGTCTTTTTAGATATAACTACTCTATACGGAATTCCTATTAAATCTGCGTCTGCAAACTTGGCCCCTGCAGAAATACCTATCCTATCATCAAACAACACCTCAATCCCTT
>CAYMZB010000006.1:0-5399 GCA_964394845.1 uncultured Gammaproteobacteria bacterium
CCCTTAAAAGTTACTCCACCTTTAAAAAATCTCTGAAAATATTACTAATTTCTCAAGATTTATTAATATTTTACAAGTTATTTAAATTTAGTGGGGTAATCTCAGTGAAATGGGTACTTGACATCTCCTAATTGCGCTAACCCTTCTTCTGTAAAAGGAGGTACTGGTTCTGGTTCTTCACCAGTAGGTATAGAATATTCTTGTTTAGTCATATTTATTTTTTAACTAAGGAATTATATCAAACTATATAAAGAATGTCTACTACAGGACTTTGCTCGGCCGACAGGAAGATTTTAGACAGGTTGACTGGGTTTCCGAGTTGGAAGTAGTTATTTAATTCTATGAAGGTAGGCAACTCCTTTACGATCTTCGGGAATAATTTTTATTTCTAATCTAGCTTTTAGAGCTTTGGTAACCTTTTCCAAAGTAGTTAAGGTATACCTGGTGTAATCAGCATTCTCAATTCTAGCAATATTAGATTGTTTAGCACCTACTAACTCTGCCAGTTGCTTTTGAGTAAGATGAGCTTTTTCCCGTAAATCACGGATCTGAAAAGCAATGTTCCAAGCTTGATCTGCCTTCTTAAGCCCCTCCTTCAAATGAGGCTTCACTTTTAAAACTTTTTCCATCATTCTATCAAAATCGTCTTTTCGTCTATTCATAATTACTCCTCCTTTAATTTGACTTCTTTTAATCTTTTCCTGGCCAAATCTAGTTCTCCTATTGGTGTTTTCTTTTGTTTTTTAATAAAACCATGCAAGAAAATCATCTTCTGACCTTTCTCGAAAGTATAAATTATTCTTAAAATGTCAGTCCCTGCAATTACTCTTAATTCCCATAGCCCAGGTTCCAGATATTTAGATAAAGGTTCCCGATGGTAGCCCCTATTTTTGATCTTCTCAATAGCTTTTGAGACCTGGTTAAATAATATCTCATTTACATTAGAGACTTTTACTAAAAACTCTTCAACAGGACTATTGCCTTTATCGCCTTTGTAAAAGATTATCTTAAATTCCATTCTAATTATATCAAATTTGATATATAAATCAAGTTAACTTTCCCATTCTTTTAAGGTATTTCTAAACAATTTATCTAGTACATCTACCTTTGAGTACTGTCCCTTACCAGCTTTTTTTTCATATTCTTCAAAATAGTTTATTTTCTCTTCTAGAAAATTATTAATAATTTCTATTCTATCCTCAACATCTAACTCTTCACCCGATCTTTTTCTCTCCAGCAATTTTTGAACCTCCTCAACTAACCCCTTATTCAGTTTTTGGATATGAAACAGCTTTTCAAATTCCATTGGAGGTATAGTTCTACGCTTCTCAATCCACATGCAGGCAAAGATTGGCCTTAGAACATAAAAGTATTTTTTAATTTTCACCTTTTGACCCATTAGGTAGGCTTTATAATTTCTTTTAGCCATGCTCAGGTAGTGGTAAGTACTGGAAACAGGTGAATAGAATTCAGGTATAAGCTCTCTGAATTTTTGGATAAAATTACCTTCTTCTAAATAAACTATTGGTGATATTAACCATTCATAAAGAGGTGGATTTGAATCCTTAAATAACTTTAAAGCCTTCCTGATATCCCAACCACTAACATCCAGTCTATTAGAAACTGGACATTCAATTACATCCCTTTTATCCTTAATAGAAAGATACCAATCTCTAGGATGAACATAGATAAATCTGACATCATAGTCACTATCCTTTGATTCAAACCCCCATCCTCTACTACCAGATTCAACTGCATATAGAATTTTTATTTTTTCTTTTTGCTCTACTTCCCTTAGTTTTACTAAAATTAAATCTTTTGTGATCATGGTGTGGCCATAATATCACAGTAAAGAAAAGCAGTTCGAGTAAGAACTCTCTGGCTCCCCCGCGTGGACTCGAACCACGAACCTGCCGATTACACTTGACCCTTAATTTACATCAAGGAGTGGACTATCTCATCACCATATCTAATTAGACATAGGCGTGGGGCGCTTAATAAGAGCTTATTGGCGGACTCCTCACTCTTTAGTCTCTGCACCTTCCTAGTTACAATTAGTCCTTCACTAGGCTTGGCTCAGGATTTCCTTTAAAAAAGGGTTTCCTGAATTCACCCCATTATCATTCTCAGCTTTCACCAAGAAGCTGCATTTTCTACAGTCGGACGCTCTACCATTGAGCTACAGGGGATTGTTAAGGTACTCGCGCTATTTTATCATCTACTAAAGCATTAATCCATCCTATTATTTTTCTCTGTTTATCAGAAATACTAAACTTAATCGCAAAAACTCCATATTTATGAATGTTTTTTCTAACTTTTCTACTATCTGTTTTATTTTCTGCAATATATGTTTTGAAGAATTGGTTCTGCGGAATCCCAGTTAGTTTTGACCAGTATTTCTTTGCTTGGTTCGCATCTAACCCTTCGTGTATCCAGATAGCTCCTCTAAACCTAGATAATGGAATCTCGCAGAATTCTTTAAACCATTTCATCATAAACTCGATAAGTTTAGGATCTGAGTTGGCAAAACCACCCCTTCCATCGGTTTTCTCACCTTCCCCTGCATAAAGCATTATGCCAGCTATGAACCTATCTCTTTTTCTTAATGTTCCAATTTCTTTTTTTGCTTCTTGGAAAATATTTTGTGTTCTTAGAATTCTGGCTTGCCTTTTATTATCTGCTGCCACAATAGAACCTTTTCTCTGGCCAAATGATTTATTTTTAAGAAGTCGGTTCTTTTGTTCATCTGACAAAACAATATCACGACACCACCGACTAATAGTATCTTTTGAAACATTAATTTGAGTTAAGATTTCTCTATAAGAAAGTCCTTGTTTGCGGAGCTCTTGAGTTTTTAATTTATCTCCTAGTTTTCCAAAATATCCCATTAACTCCATCATAAATACCGAACCTTGATAAGTCAAGTGAGTAAATATGAATTGAAGGTAAGTATCTAATTTCAATATTCCTAGTAAACTGCTCTTCCTGGGATAACTAATTTATTTAAAGATATCCGCTGAACGCGGATTTGTTTGTAATTATCCCGTTAAAGTGAGTTTTCTCACTTTAACCCATTGAGCCTACAGGGGAATGTTATGTTAATTTATAATTTACAATGTACAATTTACAACTAAACAGACAATTCATAATTAATTTTTTAAAGTGCTAACTATTTATTTTAGTCTTTTTAACAATTACCGTCAAAATTTTAATTAGTTCATTTGCTTCTTGAAGTAAATCCTTAACAAGGTTTTGATCTGTTAATTTTACCTCATTTATGATTTTCAGCCAATACTCTGTTTCCCGGGCTTCTTTTAATGCTATGGTTAGCGTATGAATAAATTCTTTTCTTGAACCTGAGTTTTGAGCCTCTTCGATATTGGCTCCAACGCTTGTGCCTGACCGAAGTACTTGACCGCCTATTGCAAAACCTGCCGTGTCTCTTGGGAAGTTCCTAACAAACTTAACTATCTCTACACCAAATCTAAAACTTCTTTCTCTAATATCAAATATTTTTGAGGTTTCTGAATTGTACATTCTACATTGTACATTTTACATTATTCCAGATAGTCTCTTAGTTTTTTAGCGCGGGTTGGGTGTTTAAGTTTTCTAATTGCCTTTGCTTCAATCTGACGAATTCTTTCCCTGGTAACTCCAAACTCTTTCCCCACCTCTTCCAAAGTTCTTTGTTTCCCATCTTCTAAACCAAACCGGAGTTGGAGAACCCGTTTCTCGCGGGGAGATAAAGAGTCCAACACTTCATCCAGATGAACTTTCAACAGCTCTCTTATAGCTTGCTCATCCGGCTGTAAACCCTGATCTGCAATAAAGTCTACTAAATGTGAGTCTTCCTCATCCCCCACCGGAGTTTCCAGGGAAGTTGGCTCTTGAGATACTTTAATAATTTCCCGGGCTTTAGTCTCATCAATATCCAAAACTTTTCCAACTTCTTCCGGAGTAGGTTCTCTGCCCAACTCCTGCATTAATCTTCTTTGAGTCCGGTTAAAACGATTTATTGTTTCAACCATATGCACAGGAATTCTGATTGTTCTTGCCTGATCAGCTATTGCCCTGGTTATTGCCTGTCTGATCCACCAGGTTGCATAAGTTGAAAACTTGTATCCTCTTCTCCAGTCATATTTATCTACAGCTCTCATAAGTCCTATATTTCCTTCCTCTATTAAATCCAATAAACTCATTCCCCGTCCTACATACTTTTTAGCAATTGATACCACCAGCCTTAAGTTAGCGCTAATCAATCTATCACGAGCTTTTTTTTCATTTTTCTCTGCTCTTTTTGCTAAATCAATCTCATCAGCAGCAGTCAGAAGAGGGATTTTTCCAATATCTCTCAGGTATTGCCTCACAGGATCTGTAACCGATCCTTCTTCTAGAGAAGATAGTACTTCCAGCTCTTTTTCTAGTTCTGTGGTAACCTTGGATTCTGATTCGATCTCTTCTGCAGTTGTTTCAAAAACATCAATATTTTCATTAATAAGCTTTATATAGAACTCATCTAAATCTTCAATTGTTTCTTCAGGCTTTGGAAAAACCTGCAATATTTCTTCCTGACTAATAAACCCCCGTTCTTTACCCAGTTTAAGTAGTTTTTTAATATCTAACGGTATCTGTTTTCTTTTAGTCATATTTTTTATAAGTTTTTCAATTTGACTGATAAATCCCTGAAACGCTTATTCAACGATTCTACTATTTCCATCTTACCAAATTCCTGTGCATTTTTAATCTCAAATAGTAATTTCTCTAAAGAAGCTTTAATTAGAGCTTTCTTAAGTTCTGAAACTACCCCTTCAACTTCCTTTTTCCAATTTTTCCCATCCAGCAGTTTACTATCCAGCTCTGTTAAATACAATCTATCTACTTCGGATGATAATTCTTTTGGTAAATTTTGAGAAAACTCATTAATATTAAAAGCCCTGCTTTTAAATGAAATTGAATCCAGGTAAAGCACAATCAATACATATAACTGTCTAAAGGCTTCTTTTAAAAATAAGGTTTCAGGAAAGTTCGGTACAAAAACCAGATCTGCCGGAGGATGCAACAACAGAGCAACCAGATACTCTTCCAGAAGCTCTCTTCTTGATCTTGTCCCTATAATATTATCCCGGGAACTTGTTTGCTGAAGCAAAGGCTTGTAGCCTTTTTGTTGATCAATCCTAACTTTCTCAATAGCTTCTCTTAAAACTTTATCATCTGTTTTTAAGAATGCTGCTAACTTTTGAATGTAATGTTCTTTAACTAAATCATCCGGTATTTTTGCCCAAACCGGAATTAACTCCTGACCTATTTTCTTTAAATCTACAGGACTTTTAGTATCATATCTTTTGGCTGTTGAAGTTAAATAATAATCATAAATCGGTACGCTATCCTCTATTGCTTTC
>CAYMZB010000007.1:0-6828 GCA_964394845.1 uncultured Gammaproteobacteria bacterium
TTTAGCATTATCCCCAGGCCAAAGTTTTGCGGGAAAGTTTTTCTAATTCTATTCTGGCTCTGTCTTTAAAAAAGCTTTTTTCATTTAAATGATCTTTTAACATAGATAAAAGAGTATCCCCTGCCAAAATATCCGGAATAATTACAAAATCAGCTCCCATTTTATATAAACTCTCCGCATCCTTAATAGTCTCTGCCCTGACAATAACAGGGATATTTATCTTTCTGACTTTTAATTCTTCCAACAAAGACTTGTTATTAATTACATCCGGTGAGGTGGAAATAATCATTTTTGCTTTTTCCAAATGTAAAATTTCTAAAATATCCGGATCTCCAATATCACCATAAATAACAGGTAATTCTTGTGAGAGTAAGGCTTCGATCTGATGAGGATTAAAATCTACCACCACCAAAGGTTGTTTCTCCTTTTTTAAAAACCTGACAATCTCTCCTCCTATTCTATGCGCTCCAATAACCACCACATGATCTAAAAGTTCCCATTCTTTTTGCGCATCCAGAGCAAATTTTCCTTTCCTTTCAAAAAGAAATAAAAATTTTGAAACAAGCTGATAAATCCTGGTTGATTTAGAAATCATCAATGAAGAAATAATGATGGAACAAACTCCAGAGAAGGCAATAACTGTTAAGGTTTTATTACTCACCAGTCCCTGATCCAACCCCACCAGGAGAATAATTAAAGAAAACTCAGAGATTTGGGAAAGATTAATGCTGGTATGAAATAAGGTATGCTTTCTAAAGCCAAAGATTCCTAAAACCACAAGAAAAATAACAGGTTTTACTATAACAGCATAAGCTATAAATGCTAAAATCACCACATACGTACTCTCAATCAAAGAAAAATCAACTTTTGTACCCAGATAAACAAAAAAAAGGGCTGTAAAAAAGTCCCTCATTGGTTTTATCTTGCCCCCAATTTGAAAGTGATATGGGGAATTTGCCAAAGCCATCCCTGCCAAAAATGCCCCGATTAAAACTGAAAAACCCAAACTCTCCGAAAAAGTAATATAGATAAAACACCAGGCTAAAGCAGTCAACAAAAGTAATTCTCCTGATTCTGAAACTGCTCTAAAAATTGGCCCTAAAATAAATCTGGACAAAACTAAGGCAAAGGTCAGCATCAGGATTACCTTGATAACATAAGAAAGTATTGGCAGAACATTAGTTAACCCAAGCTGGAAAATTGATTGGGTGTGAGTAGTTAACCCTAAAAGTATTACCACAGCTAAAAGATCTTCTAAAAGTAAGATTCCCATCGATAATTTGCCATATAAAGAATTTAAATCTTTTTTTTCTAAAAGAAGTTTAACAACAACAATTGTTGATGAAAAAGATAACCCTATGCCTAAATAAATTGACTCTGTCAGGTTAAAACCAAAACTTTGAGCTATAAAGGCGCCTAAAACTGAGGTAATAATAATTTGCAGCAAACCTGAAATAAGAATTGGGAAACCAAGACTTTTTAGCTGCCTCAGGTCAAGCTCCATCCCTACCAAAAACAATACAAAAGCTATGCCTATTTCCGGCAGGAAGGATAAAGCCAGCGAGGTTTTAACATCAAAAAAAGTAACTGATGAAAGTATCAATCCTCCCACCAAATAAGCAATCAAAAGAGGCAGTTTTAGACGGTGAGTTAAATATCCCAAGATAGAAACTAATCCTAAAATTACGGCAAAATGTACAAAAATATTATTCATATAGAAGAACCTTCCTTAAATCCTCAGGTAATTTACTTTCCACTTCCATCCACTCGCTGGTTTCAGGATGTTTAAAACCTATTTTTGCCGCGTGTAAAAACATCCTTGGGCACCACCTTTTATCCAACCGGAAAGTTTTTCTTCCAACATACTTTTCATCTGAAACTATTGGATGGTTGATATATTTTAAATGTACTCTAATTTGATGTGTCCGTCCAGTTTTTGGTTTACACCGAAGCAGGGTGAATTCCCCATAATGTTGTTTCTCTAACTTCCTCATTTGAATTTTATTAAAGTCATTGAAAATTGATTGTAAATTGTCAATTGCCTGCCCTGAGCCACGAAGGGTAAATTGTAAATTTTTAACAGGTTCATACTCTGTAACTGCTTCACGTCCAGACACCTCGAAGGAATCTCCTTGTGAAGCTATTGACCACCTGGAAGGTGGGCCCTGACTCCTTCCAGGTGAAATTGCTGAAATTACTGTAAATTTCTCCCTATTCCCGGGATTCCTGGATATTGGCGCATCTATCTTACCTCTCTCTGTAATTAACCCATGCGCCAATGCCAGATATTCTTTTTTTATTATCCTTTTCTTAAATTGGTCCTGCAGGTTCTCCAAAGCTTCCTGGGTCTTAGCAACAAGCAATATTCCTGAGGTATCTTTATCCAGCCTATGCACTATCCCTGCCCGCTCTAATCTAATACTGTATTCTCTCCTCAATATGTCTACTAAAGTTTCTTCTTTAATACTTTCAGCAGGTTCTACAACTAATCCAGCAGGTTTATTGACTACCATAAGATAATCATCTGTATAAAGAACTTGGAATACCATTAAAGGGTTTTTTGTAAGAAGCTTTTAATTTCTGTTAAGACTTCTTCCGGATTCATGGCAGATTTTATTAAAAAGCCTTCTGCCCCTAAATTAAAACATTGTTTAATTATTATATCCTGGCCTAAATTGGTTAAAACCACAATTATTGCATTAGTAGATTTAGCTGGAACTACTTTTAAATCTCTTAATATCTGCAACCCATCTTTTTTAGGAAGCATGATATCTAAAAGAATCAGATCATACTCGTTATTTTGAATTTTTGATAAAGCAATATCACCATCTGAAGCTATATCTATAATATACCCTTCTGACTGCAAAAGCTCCTGATAAAACTCTCTTAAAAACTGATCATCTTCAACAATTAGTATTCGTTTATTGCTGTTATCCATATGTTTATTTTATACCAGTCGTTGCTCATTTTGCAAACATTTGTCAATTCTCCATTGTCAATTTATATTACTACCGGCTCCAACTCCTTAACTTCTCCTGTAGCCTTTACCGTAAATTTAGACTGATGTTTTAAATTGTCTTCAGTTGCAATAGGCAGGGAAAAAGTAAATGTTGCGCCTTTATTAACTCCCGCAGACTGAACTGTAATGCTTCCGTGCATTAACTCAACTAAACTCTTGGAGATAAAAAGGCCCAGTCCTGTTCCGCCTGAAGTGGAAATTGCTGTGTAAGAATTATCCAGCCTTGAAAATTTATGGAATAGCTTAGTTAAATCCTCTTTAGCAATCCCTGTTCCGCCGTCTTTAATTGATATTTCAATCATTCCTTTATCCATGAAAAAATCAATACTTAAGTTGCCTCCTGGATAACTAAACTTTAAAGAATTCCCTATTAAATTAAGTAATACCTGACGTACCTTATCAGGATCTGCAAAAACAAGAGGAAGTTTGTGTTCCATAACCAAAAGCTGCAGCCTTTTTTCATCAGCTTTTGCCTTAACTTCTTCTGCTATATCTTTTACTAAAGCTAAAATATCAAAAGCCAAAGGCTTAATTTCAATTCTACCCGCCTCAATCCTGGAAACATTTAACATATCGCCTACCAAATTAATCAACCGTTCGGTAGAAACCAAAGTTCTATACAAATATCTTTCCAACTTTTGTGATAAAGGAATATCTGATCTATGCAAAGCCATCCAGACATAAGAACGGATGGCGGTCATGGGAGTCCGCAGTTCATGCGAGGCAACAGACACAAAATCGTCTTTCAGTTTGTCTAACTGATGAAGCTTGGCATTCATTTCGTAAACTTGGCGGGTAATTTGGGTTAAAGAGCTTTGGGTATCCTGCAGCCTAAATGCCAGATCTACTAATTTAGTTATCATCTGACCAAACTCAATTTCTTCTGAATCAATTTTATCTGCTGTTTTGGAGCTAGCTAAAACTAATACGCCTGTTAGCTTTCGTATATGCTGTATGGGTAATATCAGTAAAGAGTGTATTTTGGGCAGTTCCGGATAGTCAGGATTAATAAAATAACCTGCATCTGAAACAACTGCTGCTTCACCGTATAAAACCTTCATTTCCCACTCACTGCCTTTTTGAAAAAGATTTCCCGCTTTTGTAACTTCACCTGAAGCTCCTTGATTGTTCTTATCTGTAAAAAAGGTCTGTTTAATTTTCCCCTCTGCATCAATAAATATGGCAGATAAAAAAATATAAGGGTACCCAACTAAGTTTAGTTCTGTTAATACTTTTGGCAAGGACTGTTCTAATAATTTAGCGCTGTCTTCTGTATCTAAAACAGTTTGTTGAAGTTTCAGGAAAGCAGTAACCTTATCCTCTTCTACCATTAGATAAATATACCATAAGTCATTCCTCTACCTTCTTTATCATTCTGAGTGATTAGCGAAGAATCTAATTCTTCAGAATATCCGGTTTACAAACTTCAACCTCATTGTTAGATGGATAAGTTTTTATCAACGAAATTTACTATTTTTTCAGCAAAAGCGTACGCTTGTTTAGAATTTTCTTCATTAAATTCCATAAATTCGCCAATATCAGGATATCTAGCAGGCGCGTAGTAATCAGTCAAAGTTGCACACTCTTCTCTTAAAATCTCAAATTCAGCATTAATATTTATGCATTCTTGTAGCAACGCTCCTAAATCGTGTATCTTCTTAATATTTCTCTCGTGATTTATTAAATAAGCCTTTAGAGCTTTTTCAGATGCTTGTTGAGCAGTAAAACATGCTCCATACCAAACTTTCTCATTTAGGTTTGATTTTGTCCAGGATAAATCATCCAATGCTTGATTTAGCCATAGTTTATAAGCAGGGATAATCTCATCCATAGATAACTCTACCCATTTTGGCAATTTCTTTAACAAACAGATTATTTTTCTTTGCTTTTTTAAACTCTTCAGGAGTAAAAACAAAAATATCAATTGGAATAGTGCTCTTAATCAGTAAACGGGTTTTTCTCTGGCGTTCATGGAAAGAATCTTTTGTGCTTTTAATAACTGCAATATCTAGATCACTATTTTGACCGGGTTTACCATATACATATGATCCAAAAAGAATTATCTTTTCCGGCTGGTAGGTTTTTAGTTGGTTAATTATACTTTGTACTGCCTCATCCATATATCTATTTTATCATACTCTTAATTGTCACAGGCCCAAATTTATTAATTCTTCAGGATATCCGGAATCTCTGAAGGGTTAATTTTATCTGAAACAGAAGAAAAAGCCTCTTTGCAAACTTCAACTGAAGTCCGGCTAAAAAGTTTTTGAGATTACTCTTTATTAAACTTTTTAGCTTCTTTATACAAACTAGTAAGATTTTTCCCTTTAAATAGCTTTTGTCTTTCTACAGTGTAATTTTCCCTAAGAGGGGTTAAAATTTGCCATAGCCTGCTGGTTTTTTGAGGACCTAAATTATTCAGAAGGATCTCAAATGCGGTAGTAAGCAAAGATTGATTTTTATTCGTAGAAAAGCTTTCTTTATTTAATTGAATTTTCATAATATTTTAGAAACTTTAAAGAATTTGCAGCTGATCTTTTTGGATATAGCCTTTGAGTAATGGATTAATAGAATTGTAAGTTAATAAGTCTATTTTCTTACCTACTACCTTTTTCAATTCTATCTCCAAACCTATCAAATCAAGCAAACTACTGCCTTTAGGTAATTCCACTAAAATATCAATGTCGCTTTTTTTTGTTTGGTCCCCTCTTACATAAGAACCAAAAATAGAAGACTTAGTGACCCCTGCTTGTTTAAGGATAGGGAGAATCTTCTTCTTAATCTGTTCTATTCTAATCTGTGTTTGAGTCATAATTCAATTTTACCATAAACTTCCCAAAGATATAATTTCCCTAGTTTTTTAAAATATCCGGAACCTCTGAAGGGTTAATTTTATCTGAAACGGATGAAAAGGCTTTTTTCTAAGCTTCTTTTAGAAAATCTTCTAATTTTAAACCAGCATCCTCTTCAATTATTGACTTCAAAAGTGGTTTCTTGATAGTTTTTCCGGGATGGACTGGCACAACTACTCTTTTGCCAGTGGCTAAATTTATTAATATTAAGTGAGACCCTTTTTGCCGATCTTCTGAAAAACCAAGTTTTTTAAGAGCTTTAATAACTTTCCTGGCAGTCAAAGCAGGAAGAATTTTCATTGGAGAAGTGGATATAGGACTTCTACCTTTCCCTGAAAGATTCTCGGTTCCTGGGGAACTTTCTCATTATGCGCCTCCAGACTTTCTAAATAAAGCGAGATTGCTTCTTTAATATTTTTTTCTGCTTCTTCAATTGATTCACCCTGGGTATGACAACCGGGCAATGCAGGAACATAGGCCACATAACCACCTTCTGATGCTTCTTCATAAATTACTGAGAATGATAATATTTTCCCTACAGTCTTTTCTGTCATAACAGGTAAATTATACCATAAAATTATGTTATCAGTTTTTTAAAATATCCGGAACCTCTGAAGGGGAAATTTTATCTGAAACAGAAGAAAAAGCCTCTTTGCAAACTTCAACTTCATTATTATTGCAACAGTAAAAGCTTATTTGCAAGTTTTTTCATTTAATATTAGTAAATCTGCTATAGTAAAGGTATGGCAGGAAAATCAAAAAACACTTGAAAAAACATAGCCTAAAACTTTATTATCAAGTAATGAACCCCTCTCCTAAATTTATTCTCATATTAATTGCCATATCAGTTTTAATTATCAGCGGGGCATTCTTTCTAAAAAACTACTATCAGAAACCTTTATCAAAAACAACTGATGTCTCTTTTTATTCCCAACCTAATATTCCTGATTTCCTCCA
>CAYMZB010000008.1:0-5595 GCA_964394845.1 uncultured Gammaproteobacteria bacterium
GTTCAAACAGAGGGTCAAAGAAAAGTGGAGAGGGATGTTGAATTTTATAACCTTGACGCCATCATTTCTGTAGGTTACCGGGTCAATTCCAGGCGGGCGACGCATTTTCGTGTCTGGGCGACGCAGGTGCTCAAAGAGTACATCATCAAAGGCTTTGCTATGGATGATGAGCGGCTCAAAAATCCTGATAATATCTTTGGCAAAGATTATTTTGAAGAGCAGCTGGCGCGCATCAGGGATATCCGTTCCAGTGAGCGCAGGTTCTACCAGAAAATTACTGATATTTACGCGCAGTGCAGCGCCGACTATACTTCCGATACCGACATAACCAAGCAATTTTTTGCCACAGTTCAAAATAAACTTCATTTTGCGATCACCAGTAAAACTGTAGCAGAGATAGTACACGAAAGAGTAGATAGTACCAAGCCGTATATGGGGCTCACTGTTTGGAAAAACTCCCCAAAGGGTAAAATTAGAGAATCTGATGTCGTAATCGCTAAAAACTATTTAAACGAAAAAGAGCTTGATCACTTAAACAGGATCGTCACCATGTATCTTGATTATGCAGAAATGCAGGCTCAGCGCAGGATTATCTTGTATATGAAGGACTGGGTAGCAAAGTTAGATGCATTTTTGAAGTTCAACGAGCGACAAATACTAGGCGATGCTGGACTGATCAGCCACGAGGTAGCAGAAACACTTGCCCTTGGCGAGTACGAAAAATATAAAAAAGTGCAGGACAAAAACTACATCTCCGACTTTGACCTTGAGATTAAAAAACTTTTGGAGAAAGCTAAGAAATAGTGTCTAAATATTACAATCCAAACATGTAATTATACTCTTCCAGATTGAGGTACAATGAACTAATGAAGTTAAAGAATCTAATTGAAATTACTGGTAATATCCTGACAAACCTTAAAAGAATGCTTAATCTGGCCTGGAAGATGGATAAAAAAGTTACAGCCGGATATTATATGACAGCCTTGCTAAGCGCCCTCGCTCCTTTGGCAGCAAGCATAACCCTTGCATTCTTAATTGATTCCCTTATTAAACCCAACACAACTATGACTATTCCTCTTATTGTGATAATTATTCTTGCAACCCGTTATTTATTAATGCTTGCAGAAAATATTATTCTTTGGGGATATAGAACATATTTTGACTATTTATTTAGGTACAAGCTTCAAAATGAAATAAATAGCCGCTTCTATGATAAACTCGCGAATTTAGATATAGCCCATCTGGAGGATCCAAAAACCCAAAATCTGATCTCTAAGGTGCGGGATACTATGACATGGCGCCCGCCGGATTTCTTAAGGCAGTTTTCCTATTTTTTTGGAAGCATTACAGGATATTTAGCAGTTTTTTTTGTTCTTATACCCTTTGGCTTTTGGATTCCCCTTGTTATTACAATTATAACTCTGCCCAGGCTCTATTTAAGGGCAAAATACGGGACAATTCAATGGTCTATTTATGGTTCCGGAGCGCCGCAAGTTAAAAAGCTGTGGTATTTAACATGGCTTCTCTCAACATCTGAAGCAATACGGGAGATGAGAATTTTTCAATCCCACAACGCTCTTCTTACTAAACTAAAGGAAATTCAGGAATATCTCTTTAATTTAAATAAGAAACCTCTTGATAACTATTTACGGCAACTGACTTTTCCGCCTATTCTGGAAATTATTGTCCTTTTTATTATTGCATATCTACAATTACCCAATGTTTTGTCTGCTGCTATGACAATTGGCAGTTTTACATTGCTTATTAATATGATTGACCAATTAAGCGGTAATGCTGCAAATGCAGTTTTAAACTTTGGTGAAATGTATGAACACAATTTATATGTTGATGATTACTTTAAAATATTAGCTCTACAAAAAATTATCACAGAAATTGAAAACCCTATTATTATTAAAAGTGACGCGCCTCCAAAGATTGAATTTAAGAATGTATCTTTTAAATACCCAAATGGGCCTTTAGTACTCAAAGATATCTCATTTGTGATAGCTTCCGGAGAAAGCGTTGCTTTGGTGGGCGCAAACGGAGCCGGAAAATCAACTATCATAAAGCTAATTTGCCGTTTTTATGATGTGACAGGCGGGGAAATTCTAATTAACGATGTCAACATCAAAAATATTCAGCTTGCCAGTTGGTATAAATGTATGGGAACACTCTTTCAAGACTTTGTTCATTATTACCTCACTGTAAAGGATAATATTCTGCTTGGTGACCCGAATAAGTTTGACGAGAAGTTAATGAAAGAAGCTGCCCGAAAATCAGGGGCCTTAGAGTTTATTGAAAAACTGCCTAAGGGTTTTGACCAGGCATTGGGTAAAGAGTATGAAGAAGGTGAAGAACTATCAATTGGAGAGTGGCAAAAACTGGCAATTGCCAGGGCATTTTATCAATCACCACCGCTGTTAATTTTAGATGAACCAACCAGCGCCATTGATGCTGAATCTGAATATGAGATATTCAACAACCTGGAAAAAGCCTACAAACACAAGACCTTAATACTTGTCTCTCACCGTTTCTCCACAGTCAGAAATGCCAGTGAGATTTTGGTCATAGAAGACGGAGAAATCACAGAAAGAGGAACACACAAGGACTTGCTTAAACTACATGGAAAATATGCCAAAATGTTTAATGTCCAGGCTGAAGGATATAAATAAAGTACCATTATGGTTTCCCAGGAGGTAATTGATTTCTTCCTGCTCTCGGATCATAAATATTTATAAAATTCATAACAGCAATAAAAGCCTGAGGATTAGGATTCCGGCTGTCTGCTCCAACAAATGCTTTAACTGCTATTTTTCTTAGAAAACTTACAGTTTCCGAAAAACTTATTAAGAGATACTCTGCCTCATGTTAAAAATACAGGAAATACCAATTTGATATATAAAATCTATCTTGCTTTTTAAAACTTAGGTGAGCTATTATCATAAAGTATGACTAATGATGATTTTAAAAAACTTCTGGATGAAGTTGCAAAACCGCTTCAGCAAAGTATAGATGAACTCAAAAAGGGACAAGAGGAAATCAGAAAAGACTTACAGGAAGTAAAAGACACTCAGGAAACACGTGTCCTACCTCCTTTAGTTTATGTTGAAACCACAGTCAAAAGTTATGCTGATAGATATGTCACTAACGAGGATCATATTGGCAGACTTCAAAAAAGAGTGAGTACTGTAGAAGATAAACTAGGAATCCAACCTCCACAAGAACTAACTATACCTCCAATTACGTAATCCCAAATAACACCTTCCGTGTATGCTAGGTTCACATCTAAACAAGTCTTACGCATTCTTTGTCATTCCGTGCTTGACACGGAATCTATATAATATGGATTCCCGCTTCCGCGGGAATGACATTGCGTAAAGTACTGCTAAATTAACTTCCATTCTCCAATAACTTGAAGATTCTTAAAGACTGCGTTACAGGTCACTAAACTCACATAATCAACTATATATGGCTCAGGTTTAATTTATTTGATAATTTTTTAACTTATATGTACTCTGTTTTGAATTCAAACATTTTGCTATACTACTAATATGAAAGTCGCAGTAATATTAGGCAGCATAAGAAAAGTAAGACGAGGAGAAAGAGTGGCAAAATGGTTGATGCCCCAAGTTATCCAAAATAAAAGGAGCTGAATTTGAATTGCTGGATCTCCGTGACTATCCATTACCTTTTTACTGCGAAGATAATTCTCCTGATAGTTTAGAGAATGGATATACTAATAATGTTGCTAAAAAATGGGCTGCTAAGATTGGTGAGTCAGATGGCTTTATACTTATACATTCTGAATATAACCATGGTCCTGCAGCAGTACTTAAGAACGCACTTGACTGGGTATACAATGAATGGGTTAAAAAACCTGTGACATTTGTCAGTTATGCCCCAGGTGCTGGAGCAGGAATTAGAGCAGTAGAACAACTCCGAGCGAATGTCATAGAGTTACAAATGGCTCCTATGAGAGAAGCCATACATATTAGTCATGTCCTGGATACAATAGATGAGAAGGGAAACTTGCTCAAGGGACATTATAATGAACGAGTTGTTGAAGTAGTTGAGCAACTATTATGGTGGGCAAAAGCACTTAAAACTGCCAGAGAAAAACATTAGCTCAAAAGCTATGCCCAAACTACGTAACCCCAAAACCCACCTGGAGGGTGGATTAGCTTGACATCTAAGAGATTTTAATATTTTCCACTTATTATGATATGCTCAAATTATGAGTAAATTAATCACAGTCTCAGAAAATCTCTTAAAAAAATATGGTAATTAAAAAGTTATATTGTTATGTTGATGAAAGTGGGCAAGATACAAAAGGTAAAATCTTTGTTGTATCAGTGGTAGTTACTGAAGAAAATCGTGATGAATTCCTTAGTCTGTGTGAGAAGTTAGAAGAAGTAAGTGGTAAGAAAAAAGATAAATGGGGAGGAGCTAAACATGACAAAAGGATACGTTATATCAGCCATATATTTGCAGATGACAGATTTAAAGGTCTCCTAAGATATGAAGTTTTTAACAATACAAAGGATTATGACACTTCAATCATTACAGCTATAGTTTCTTCGGTAAAGTGGGATAAACCAACTGGTAAATATACCACCATGGTTTATGTTGATGGATTATCTAAACTCAAAAGAAAAGAATATGGGGCAAGACTTAGGCATATGGGTTTACCAGTAAGAAGAATAAAAAGTATTGCCAGGGATGAGACAAATGCTTTAACTAGGCTTGCTGATTCAGTGGTTGGATTTGTCAGAGACGCCATAGATGGTAAATCAGAAGAAATAAAAGAGCTTTTTACTAGAGCTAAGCAAAACGGTGTACTTGTAGAAGTTTAGTTAAAAAAACCACCCCTTGCGGGGTGGAAGAGTCTAGTCTTGCGACGCATGCCGTAACGGACAGTTTTCGACTCGATTTGTAATTATTATACCATAAATTTACCAGTAGTCAAAATTTCGGTCTTGAGCTCAGGGTCGAAAGACTTGGGATGAAATTTTTACAAGCACATCCACTCCTGCAGTTTCCCACAGAATCCGCTAAGCAATTTTAAAAAGTCCGGGCTTGAAGCAATTGAACTACTGGAAACATTCGGGTTAGAAGGTGGCTATCCTCATGTTAAAAAACTAACTGGATGTGATTTATGGGAATACCGTATTATTGGATCTGATAGCATCCGTATCTTTTATGTTTCAATTACAGGAAAAACATTCCTTATTCTCCATGGTTTTAAGAAAAAGAAACAGAAAACACCCACCAAAGAAAAGTTTCATTTTGGAATATACAAAGAAGTTTGGCAGAATCTTAGCCTACCTTATTAAAGATAATATAAATGTTTCCATTGAACTTGCAAAATTAGGCATGGCACAGGTAGTTGTCTACCAACACAAAAAACCATTTATCTATCGGGACAAATTACTTAAAGCTCAAGATGAGGCCAAGAAAAAGAAATTGGGCATATGGAGTAAGTAAGCTTCCAAATTACTTTTTGATGTAATTTATAATACCCTCAACCTGTTTAAACAAATTGGCGTTATCTGCAATATGATGTTCCCAAATTCTGAAGATTTTCCAACCTTTGCT
>CAYMZB010000009.1:0-3745 GCA_964394845.1 uncultured Gammaproteobacteria bacterium
GTGATCTTGAATTCTTTTTTTCACTACGGCAATGTTTTTATCGAGACCGCCGGCGGCTCCTTCAACATTGATTTTCAGGCTGTGCCAAGACCGCTCCATGTGGCGGATTTTAGCCTGGATGTGGCGCTTAAAATTTACGGAAGGGGGAGAGATGCCTACCACCATCCCGGTTAATCCTTTTAATTTCGAAGCAATCCTGGTATTTGTAAAGGCTGCGATTTTGCTAATTTTAATATTTTACGCTATATTTGCTTTAATGATTGTCAGGCAGGTAGATTTGATGAGTAAAACTTTAATTACAAAAGTTTCATCAATACTTAAAGCCTTTTCTATCCTGCATGCGGGATTTGCCATAGGACTAATTATCTTAGCTTGGGGAATATTGTAAATAATATGAAATTTAAGACAACTCAAGTAATTGGATTAAATACAGATCAAAAAGCCGCACAAGTTATTTCTCAATCAAGAGAAGGAGATGATTCATTTTTTGCAGTACTTGATTTGACTTGTGATGATGCTTTTACAAAAGGAAGACAAGTTTTATCTGACTTGGCAGATTTCTACTTTGACTCTGAAGGTTCTTCTTCTGAAAAACTAAATGCTGCTTTTGAAGAAGCTCAAAAAAAAATTCCGGTTGAGGGTCAGTCAACAAATCAGACCACTCTTAAGTTTTCCCTGCTTCTTTCTTCAATTTCCGGCAAAATACTATATTTAATCAGTAAGGGTGGGATTGAAGTTTATCTAAAAAGAGCAGAAAAACTGTCTTCTCTTTTATCTGTTGGTGCGCCAAATCAGCTTATTTCCGGATTTTTGGAGGAAGGTGACAAATTGCTTTTTTCAACATCAAGTCTAATTGCTTTTTTGGGAGAAGATTTAGAAAAATCTTTAAAATTACCACTGGAAACCTTTCAAGAAGAGTTGTCAGATAGAATTGGGGCATCTGATTTAGAAAACCAGGGCCTGGCTGCGCTAGCTGTAGAAGTAGAGCAGGAAGAAGTAAAATTGCCTTCTTTGCAACAAGAGGAAGTTTCTACCGGCTTTGTAGAGCCGGGAACCCATCATGCTGCCGGTCCTGTTTCAACTGTTAAAAATATATTAAGAAACTCGTTAGGTTTTGTGTGGTCTCAGAAAAAATATTTCCCAAGAAGCGGCAGAGGCAGGTTGATTATTGCAAGCTCTATAATAGTGATTATAGCTTTGGGAGTTGGATTTAAAGTTAGCGCTGGTAAAGAGGCAAAGAAGCAAGCTGATTTTACAATGGCTTTACAAGGAGCAAAAGATGATTTCAATGCAGCCAAAGGTTTAGCAGTTCTTAATTCAATGGAGGCAAAAAATAAGCTGGATTTAAGTAGTGATAAGCTAAGCAAAGCTTTAACCCTAAAACCAAATGATTCAGATGCACAAAATTTAAAAAAACAAATTAAGGAAGAATCTTCTTCAATCTTACTTCAATCTAATGTTTCAGAATTCCCGGTATTTTTGGATATGGATTTAATTAAGAAAAACTTCAGGGCAAATCAAATAAGCCTGTCAAACAATAAGCTTTTAGCGCTGGACCCCGGAGTTAAGACTTTGGTAGTTATTGATTTAGCAAAGAAAAGCAATCAGATTTTAGCAGGATCAGAACAATTAGGAGAGGCAACAGTTGCTTCATTAAATGGAGAGTCAGCCTTTATTTATTCTAAAGATAAAGGCGTATTGAAGATTGACATTACAAATTCAAAGTTATCTGTAGTTAGCAAAAAAGATCCTGATTTAAAGGAAATTAGCGATATTTATGGATTTGGGGGGAATGTTTATCTGCAGGATTTAAGCCAAATATGGAAGTATTTACCTACCGGTGGCGGTTACTCTGATAAACGCGAATACTTAAATAAAGATACAAAAGTTGATTTAGCTAACAGCTTAAGAATGCAGATTGAATCTTCGGTTTATGTGCTTAAAAAAGGCGGTGAGATATTAAGATTCACAAAAGGGGAAAAAGATAATTTTTCCATAGGAGGACTGGATAAAGGAGTTAAAGACCCAAAAAGCTTTTTTGTATCATCAGATACTGATAACTTGTATCTTTTAGATTCAGGCAATTCTAGGATGTTAATTCTAACTAAAACAGGCGCTTATAAAGGTCAGGTTACTGGCGGAAAATTTGCAACAGCCACGGATTTAGTAGTAGATGAGCAAGGAAAGAAAGTATATTTACTTGAGGGTAGTAAAATTTATACAGCAGACCTCAAATAAGAGTCTAGTTGCTAGAGTCTAGAATCTAGTACAATCTATTTTGACTCTAGACTCTCGACTCTAGTCACTAATATGCGCATCATTAATAAAAAGGCTTTACACAATTATCATATTCTTGAACATATAGAAGCAGGAATAGTTTTGTCAGGCGCTGAAGTTAAATCAATCAGAGCCGGCAGAATTGAGTTAGGCGAAAGTCACATCAGAATATTAAATAATGAGGCGTTTTTAATTAATGCTAATATCCCAAAGTACAATCAAGCCTCAGATGAAGAATATGATGCTCAAAAATCTAGAAAGCTATTGTTGCATAAAGATCAAATTAACTCAATGATTGGTAAGATTTCCGGTAAAACAGCTGTTTTAGTGCCTTTATCAATTTATGAAAAAAACAACAGGTTTAAGATAGAAGTGGGACTGGCCAAATCTAAAAAAGAATTTGATCATAGAAAAATGATTAAAGAAAAAGATCATGAAAGGCGGGTAGAACAGGAACTCCGCGGTAAAGAATGAATCCCCAGACACCTTCCAGGTGGGCCCTGACTCCTGGAAGGTGGTCTGTACGAAGTTTGCATTTAAGTTGGGACTATGCTAATATATCTGCTTGGGGATGTATTGTTTCGACAGGATTGCTCTTTAAAAACTGCAAGCCGCTAAGGAGACATTAAGCGTTAAATATTGTTTCAAAAAACAAACGGCAATAAACTTGTCCGTGATGCCATAGTAATGGCTGAGCAAAAAGTTGCAGGAGTCTTTGCTTCTTTAACAGGAGCTATTACCTCTCAACCACTTGCTTACGCCAGAGCTTAAAGCATCTACTTTAGAAATTATTCTCTTTCTGACGGAATACTAAGGTATGTACAAAGTCAGGATGCTGTTAATAAGGTGTTGGTCGATCATTATTAACAAAAGACAATTCAATCATTCATTAGTTTTCCTTCCAGCTGGTTACAACTAATGAACAAAAATTAACTGGATAAGCTTGTAGAAGTTTTTATAGTCACAATTTTGGACTCGGCTTCACCGCCGACATCTCCACACTACGCCATGTACCAGATGGTACATGGCTGCGCGAATTTCGCATCTGTCATTCCCGATCTAATCGGGATCCATACAAATAGTTATTTTGTTAAAATGGTTTTGTGAATTTTATCCTGGATCTTCTTTTTCCCAAAAAAGTCTGGGCTCTAACTTTAACCAGATAAAGACACCTGGGTACGTTCAGTTGACATGAACGTACCTGGAAGATGGGCTATGACTCCTTTCAGGTGGATTCTAGGTTGGTTATGACAAAGAATCTCGGATTCTGTTAAAATTACACTGCTTGGAGAGGTCGCATAGTGGCCGAGTGCCGCGCAGTGCTAATGCGCTATACCCGCAAGGGTATCGAGGGTTCGAATCCCTCCCTCTCCGCTGATTGGAGGGGTCGCATAGCGGCCTAGTGCGGAAGTTTTGAAAACTTCTGTCCGAGCAATTGGACCGTGAGTTCGAATCTCACCCCCTCCGC
>CAYMZB010000010.1:0-20195 GCA_964394845.1 uncultured Gammaproteobacteria bacterium
TAGGAGTTATTGATTCAGGGGTAGATTATAACCATCCAGATTTGGCTGCAAATATTTGGGTAAACCCGGGTGAAATAGCAGGAAATGGAATAGATGACGATAATAATGGATATATAGATGATGTTAAAGGTTGGGATTTTAATACCTGTGTGGAATTTAATGCTTATTATGGTTACTGTGATAGAGGTAAAGACGAAGATAACGATCCTATGGATGATAGGATGCACGGAACTCATGTTGCCGGTACGATTGGTGCAGCAGGAAATAACTCAATTGGAGTTGCAGGAGTTAGTTGGCATGTCAAATTAATGCCCTTAAAATTTTTAAATAGTCAGGGAAAAGGTTATTTAAGTGCAGTAGCTGGGGCAATTCACTATGCTACACTCATGGGTGTCAAAGTAACAAATAACAGTTGGGGCGGGAGTGGTTATTCTCAAACTCTTTATGATGTTATTAATGAAGCTAATGCTACAGGTTCCCTTTTTGTTGCTGCTGCAGGTAATTCTTTCTATGATCTTGATGGGTTGCTTAAAAGCTACCCTGCTAGTTATATAGTTTCAAACATTGTCTCAGTTGCTGCCAGTACTGCTTATGATCATTTAACAGAATTCTCAAACTATGGTTATAAAAATGTTCACATCGCAGCTCCTGGAGAGGATATCTATAGTACAATTCCAGACAATAAATATATGTCTTTACGCGGAACCTCTATGGCAGCGCCTCATGTGACAGGAGCAATAGCGTTACTTGTAGCCAAATGGCCTGATAAATCAGTGAGCGAAATAAAAGAATTATTGCTTGTCGGCGTTGATAAAAATCCAGGATTGGCAGATGTAGTTAGTTCCGGAGGAAGGTTGAATATTTATAAAGCATTACTCTCCCCGTTGGTACCATCTCCTACCATGATTCCTAACCCGGGTCAAACAACAGGAAAGGCTTTTGTTTTTGGAGGAAGAAGATATATTAGCGTCGTTGATCAAAATCAGCAATTAGCATCAGGCGAGAATCTTACGATAGAAGTCTGGGTAAAACCTTATATGCAATTAGGCTTTGGTAAAATTATTACAAGACAAGTTCCCCCCGGACAGAGAAACTACGCTTTATTTATACTCTATAATAAAGATGTAAAAAAATACGAACTTCGTTTTGGTTTTGGGATTAATTCACTCGGAGAGAAGTCTGAGCCGGTAATACCGCCTGAAGCATGGTCTCATGTAGCTGTTGTTAAGAAAGCAAATACGTTGACGGGCTATATCAATGGCCAGAAAGTATTTGAAAAAACCGGGGATATCAATAAGCCTGAAGGAGACGGGTATTTTCAGTTGGGATCTGACAGAGATCTCGTTTATTTTATGCCTTACAAATATCTTCTTAAAGATGTTCCATTTGACTATTTTAGAGGAGAATTAGATGATTTAAGGATTTCAAATAATGCCAGGGATATTGAAAGCAGTTGGAAAGATGATATATATCAAAAGCCGTTGGCTGTAGATGCAAATACGGTGGCTTTGTGGAGATTTGATGGTGATTTAACAGACAGTAGTCAAAATCATCTTAACGGAGTTGCTGTTGGGAATACTGATTATGTAGATGGGCGGGTAATCATTAATCAACCTGCTACTTTTGTTTGTAATCCTTGTGCTGCTGATGTAAAACAAGACGGTAGAGTAGATGCGGGTGATTATGCGATTGCGATAACTTGTTGGAATAAAAAATCAACGGATTTTGTGGATACTTTATCATGTGACAAGGCAGATATTAATAAGGATAGTTTAGTAAATCAGACGGATTTAGATTGTTTGCAAAGCCAATATGGTAAATCGTGCGTCAGTTTTCCTACCCCTACCCCAATCCCTGTCCCGGCTTCTATCAAGGTTAGCTTTAAAGATACCAGTGGTAAACCTATCTCTCAGATAGCTTGTGCTGCTTGCTGGAATGACAGCGGTGGTTATACTAAACCTGAACAATGCCAGACAGGAACAGAGGTGGTAATTGCTAAACCGGCTGTATGTAATACCTATAATCCTGTTTTAGGTGTTACTTTACCAGGAGGCAACAGAACTGAGGCGACCAATGTATCAGCCAATCCTGCTTCCAGCTTTAAAACTTACATGAACCAATACTTTGGCTGGTCTGATATTAAAACCTGGACAGAGGGACAAAGGAATCTAACTATCACTGTAAAACCAGCCCAAATGTGGACTCCACCTCCCAGATCAACACCTACTCCTAGACCAACTCCTGCAAAAAGAATGATTAAACAATAGTTTTCAGTCTTCAATCTATTGAGAACCCAGTTCTGTAAGTTTTTGGGCCATTAAATCCAGGTCTTTCTGGTCAACTTTTCCGTCTGCATTTAAATCAGCTCTTTTGTTTTTTGGATTTTTGCCATAATTTTTCAGGATAATAGCATTGTCGGCAGAGTTTATCTTACCGTCACTGTTTAAATCGTACTTATCCAGATCTTGGCTTAAAAGAGGCGAAGGAGTTGGGCTGGCATTGTTGATAAAGTCCAAATCTTCACCGATTTTTATTGGAGGCAATGCTTCGCCTAAACTGCCTAATCTAAATAAAGCTGTTGTTTGTTTGCTGCTCGAAATAATTGTTAATTTAGCAACTGTATTTTCTGTTAAAGAAAAATTCCCTGATAGATCACCTGTTCGAAGTTGGGATAAGGGGATTAAAAAATTACCTGAATCCTTAACTAATGAAGATTCTATGGAAGCATCGGCGATTGATAAATAAACTATTCCTTCGTCTAAGGGTTTATTTCCATCAATGATAGATCCAATAATTGGTCTAAATCCTGTTTGGGCGGGCAGCGGGACAGCAGTTGTAAACTTACTAACTTCGGATGGAGTTTTGCCCGGGACAATCCTATATTGGTAGGTAGTTTTAGGAAGTAAATTCTTTATTGTGAAGTAATGTATAGAATGGGGTTTAGGTCCGCTGCTATCTCTATTGTCTAATATAGTTTGTTCATTAGGATCAGTTTGGCCAAAGGTAATAAAAGAAGAAATAGGATTGGATGTTTGCCAAGAAATGGTAACTGCATTATCTGAGATATTGGTAAGAGTAATATTTTGAGGATTTACATCAGGTGAGGCCTTAGAAAGGAAAATTTGTTCCTTCAAAGTTAAGATAACTCCGCCTATTATTCCGGCAATTATAATACCTAATCCCAATATAGTTGGAATCTTAAATTTATTGAAATAATCACTCATGTATTACTCAAATCCTTTGGTATCAAACTCAGGGTTAATTGGTTCAATAACCTCTTGTATTTTTGGTGAAAGTTCTACCTTGGATCTGGTATGGAGTATGTCAAATACTACCCAAGTACAGATTGTTATGAAACTTATAATAGCAATAACTAACCAGTTTTTTTTGATCATTTGAAGTAATATGTTTTTCCGGACAATGACATAATTAATCCTACCCCCTCACCTGCTTTGGATAAAGACAAGCTATCTATGGAAATTAACCTAGCACTACTTTTAAGATCTTGCAATAGTGAGACTAGATTTTCGTACGCACCTTCAGTATTAAAAGTAAAGGAGGCTTCTGTTAAGGTGCCTAACTTATTGTTTGTTTGTGTTTCTATGACCAAAGGTTGGATCTGTAAAGCTGAAATTGAAGCATCATGTAATTTTGCAGTTTGCTCCAGGTTTTGAATAATAGTTTTTAAATTAACTGTGTTGGGTATAGCTGCTTCTATTTTGGATTTAATCTCAGGTGATAAGTTTTCATAATTTTGCTTACCTAAAGATAGGTTATTTGCTTTTAGAGTAACTTTTTCTAAAACTTTAGTTGAATCCTCTAGTTTTTTTTGCAGGACTAAAATAGTTTCCACCGTTGGTTTAATTGCATAAAAAATGAAAATTGTTATAATTATGAGAGTAAAAATAGTTGAGCCGTAAGTTCTAATAATTGTCAATTTAGCAATAGGCTTTATAAAGGTAAAATATCTGAAGTATATTTTAGATTGTGGTGTCACAGGTTTCTTCCTCCTGTTGGAGTTACTTTTACCTGAGCATCTAGAGAGAAATTTAAAGTGCCTTTTTCAAAACCTAAGCTTTTAATGGTTACATCTGTAAATAAGCTGTTTTGTCTCAACCCTCCTACAAAGGTTGCAAGATCATTGTTATTTTGCGCTTCCCCGCTTAGATGAACAGTTACTATAGCTACATTTCTTTGCAGATTAAGATTAACAATTCTTACACCAGTGGGTGTTTGATCGGCAATTTTTTTTAAGATTTGTCCATAATCTGCGTAGCCTGATTGAAAGGAGTTAATAGTTGATAGTTTTAATTGGGTCTGTCTAATCAATATTTCAAATGGCTTAAGACTTTCTATATAAGGGATTTGTTGGTCAATTGCTTCTTTATTGGCAGCTAAATCTGCATCTAGTTTAAATCTAGCCCCGAATGCAATCAAAACCACAGCCTCCACAAAAATAAATATATAGCGGCCGCTAGATAATAGCCAGCGCATAAGTTTTACTAAGACTTTTTCTGGATTAGACTGGGGCTTTAATAAATCTAAATGAATAGCAAGCTTGGGATTTTGTGACTTGGGCATGACTTAATTATACAAGGGTATAGGGGTAGGGTACAGGGGTTAGTTAGAACTTAAAGTAATACCTTTTGATAATCTGGATTTTAATCTTGCTGCTTTGTTTGGGTGAATAAGTTTTACTTTAGCTGCTTTATCTAAGGCAGAGAATACAGCTTGTAAGTCCTTAGCTGTTTTGTTCATCCGAACTTTTTTTATTAAAGATTTTAAGATTAGATCCCGTTTTTTATTACGGGCTGTTCTTGTTTTGTCTTTTCGAACTTTTTTAATTGCTGATTTAATAATTGGCACGCAGGAATTTTAACACGTAATCTAGTTTTGTTCAAGCTGGGATGTTAAAATCAGGAAAATGGTTAAAAATTTGTTCTCGCTTTTGTATTCAAGACAAACTTCAATTTTGTCCGGAGCAGCTATTATTGCAACAACCTTGATGTTTTCTAAGGTACTGGGGTTAATTAGGGATCGGTTACTTGCTCATGTTTTCTCACCAGACAAGATTGATATTTTTTGGGCTGCCTTTAGATTACCTGATCTGATCTTTCAGATAATGATTCTGGGCGCTTTATCAGTTGCTTTTATTCCTGTGTTTACTGAGCATATGGAAAATAAAGGGAAAGAAGATGCTTTTGCAATGGCAGGTGCAGTTCTAAACGTATTTCTTGTACTATTTATTCTAGCATCAGTTTTAATTTTTTGTTTAGCACAGCCAATAATCTCTAATTTTATCGCCCCTGGTTTTACTCTGGATAAGCAGCTTCAGGTAATTGCTTTAACCAGAGTAATCTTGTTTGGCCAAGTTATTCTAATTTTAGGATCTTTTTTTATAGGTATTTCTCAATCTTTCCAAAGATTTATTATACCTTCCCTTTCTCCTGTTTTTTATAACTTAGGGATTATTGTGGGAATTGTATTTTTATCTAAATCATTTGGTATTATGGGTGCTGCAATTGGAGTGGTTTTAGGCGCTGTCTTACATGTTCTAATACAATTGCCTCTAATTTGGTCTTTAGGGTTTAGATTTAAATTCCCTCCAAAGTTTTTTCACCCAGGAGTTAAAGAAATCATGAAACTAATGAGTGTTAGGACTTTTGGGCTTGCAGCTGAACAAATTAATGAAACAGTTGGATTAGCTTTGGCATCGTTAGCCACAATTGGTTCAGTAACTTATTTAACTTTTGCCCAGCATTTGCAAGTTGTGCCAATAGGTCTTTTTGGGGCAACTCTGGCGCAAGCTGCTTTGCCTGTTCTCGCATCAGAAATAGTTCGTGGAAAGATTGAGGAATTTAAGATAACTATTCTTACAACGCTTCATCAAATTCTTTTCTTAACTTTACCGGCAACAGCAATCCTAATTGTCATAAGAATACCTGTTGTAAGGCTAGTTTTTGGAGCTTCGCAGTTTAACTGGGAAGCAACTGTTTTAACTGGCGCCACTTTAGCTTTGCTTTCCATAGGCCTTGCTGCACAAGCAGTATCTCTTCTTTTGGTAAGAGGCTTTTATGCACTGAAAGATACAAGAACTCCAGTAATTGTTTCTTTAATTGTTGTAGTACTCAATATTGTTTTAAGTTTGTATTTTATTGTAGTTTTAAAATTTGATGTCTGGAGTATTGGACTTGCCAATTCTATTGCATCAGTTTTATCTGGAGTATTACTTTTTTGGACCTTGCATTTTAAAATAGGGAAATTTAATTTAAGGGCAGTATTAGCTCCCTTATTAAAAATGGTGATGGCAACTATTATTATGGGTGTGGCTTTATATATACCTATAAAACTTTTAGACCAGGTTATTTTTGATACTACAAAGACAATAAATCTCCTTGTCCTTACAGGGATAGCCTCTATATTTGCCTTATCTATATATGTAACAATAGTTTGGTTTTTGCAAGTCCGGGAATTAGATACATACACAGAACTCTTTAAAAGTTTAGGTAAATTTAGAAGTAAACTAAAATCTAAAGAGATTTTACCGGAGACTGTGTAAGGCTAACCTGGTACAATACTCCAGTGAATATAAGGAATTTCTCAATTATTGCACACGTTGATCACGGAAAATCAACTTTGGCTGATAGATTTTTGGAGATTACAGGAACTATAGCAAAAGAAAAAATGCAACCGCAGCTCCTTGACTCGCTTGCACTGGAGCGGGAACGGGGTATTACCATCAAACTTGCTCCTGTCCGTTTGCAGTACATTGTCAATTCTAAGTTGTACATTCTCAATTTGATTGATACTCCTGGTCATGTTGATTTTTCTTATGAAGTATCGCGCAGCTTAGCAGCAGTGGAAGGCGCAATACTTTTGGTAGACGCAACTCAAGGAATTCAAGCCCAGACTTTGGCGCACGGATTAGCTGCTTTAGAAGAAAATTTAACCTTAATTCCTGTTGTAAACAAAATAGATTTACCTAATGCAGATATAGCAAATGCCAAAAAACAATTAATTGAAACCTTTGGATTTTCAGAATCTGAAATTATGTTGGTTTCTGGTAAAAGCGGAGAAGGTGTAGGTAAACTACTGGAGGCAATAATTACAAAAATAGCCGGACCAAAACAAGAAATAGAAAAGCCTTTAAAGGCTTTAATTTTTGATTCGTTTTTTGATTCTTTTAAAGGAGTTATTGCAGAGGTACGAATTGTTGAAGGACAAACCCCAAGCAGTCAGGAGCCAATTGTATTTTTAGGAACTAAATCTTCTGGTCATGTTTTGGAAACTGGGTTTTTTGCTCCGCAGCTAACCCTAAATAACGGACTTAAAGCAGGAGAAATTGGATATATTGCAACAGGAATAAAAGAATCTGATTTAGTTAGAGTTGGAGATACAATTTCAACTGATTTTAATCAGGAGGCTTTGGTTGGGTACAAGCAAGTTAAACCAATGGTTTTTGTAGGACTTTACCCAATTGAGTCTGCAGAATATTTCAGTTTAAAAGAAGCTCTTTCCAAGTTTAAATTGAATGATCCTGCTTTTTCTTACGAATTAGAACAATCTGCTGCTTTGGGGTCAGGTTTTAGGTGTGGTTTTTTAGGGCTTTTGCATGCAGAGGTTGTTCAGGAAAGATTGTCAGGCGAATTTGGAGTTGATCTTTTGGCAACAGCTCCATCAGTAGAATATTTAGTTAATGGGGAGAGTTTAGATAATCCTTCAGACCTGGATCCTACAGTTAAAGATATCAAAGAGCCTTGGGTAAAATTAAAAATTTTTGTTCCACAAACTTACATTGGTCCAGTAATGGAGTTAGTGCAAGATAAAAGAGGCAAATTCATTACCATGCAGCATTTTGGGATGCAAGCTGAGATGAGTTATGAAATGCCACTTGCTGAAATGGTGACCAATTTTTATGACAAATTAAAATCAGTGTCTTCTGGTTTTGCGTCACTTGATTGGGAGTTTTTGGATTTTAGAGATGTTGATGCTGTTAGGGTGGATTTTTTAGTAGGAGGAGAAAAGGTAGATGCATTGTCAACTATAGTTTATAGACCTAAAGCAGAAAGTTTGGGTAGGAGAATGGTAGAAAAATTAAAAGAAGTTTTACCCAGACAAAACTTTGTTATAGCTATTCAGGCTACTATTGGAGGCAATATTATTGCCAGGGAAACTATTTCTCCTTTTAGAAAAGACGTTACAGCAAAGCTTTATGGTGGAGATAGGACCAGAAAAGATAAGCTTTTAGATAAGCAAAAAAAAGGTAAAAAGAAAATGAAAATGGTTGGCCAAGTAGAGATTCCTCAAGAAGCCTTTTTGTCAATATTAAAGAGCTAATTTCCTCTTAAGTTTGCTTTTAAACTCAAGTAGGAACATAATACGTCTGATGAACAAAGGGCTAATAAGGGAAGGATATAATGAAGCAGCAGACAGTTATTTTAAAACCCGAAATCGATTTAACAATACCAAATATCTAAAGAAATTATCTTCTCTTTTAAAACCAAGCTCAACTATTTTGGATATAGGCTGTGGAGCAGGATTACCAATTGATAAGTTCTTTATAGATAAGGGGCACAAAATTTTAGGCATAGATGTATCCGGGAAGCAAGTAGGGTTGGCAAGGAGAAATATTCCTGAGGGGAGTTTTGAAGTTAAGGACATGTCAGAGTTAAAAAAGGGTAGCTATAAGGCTGATGCTATTATTTCTTTTTATGCTATTTTTCATATTCCCCGGGAAGAGCATGAAAATCTTTTTAAAAAGATAAATTCTTTTTTGCCTCAAGGAGGATTTCTTTTGGTAACAATGGGTTCATCTGAATACGAAGGTTGTGATGATAATTTTCATGGAGTAGAAATGTGGTGGAGTCACTATGGATCTAAAAAAAATAGATTAATTATTGAAAATGCAGGCTTTGAAATATTGCTGGATGAGATTGATACAACTGGCAAGGAGAAGCATCAAGTAATTCTAGCCAAAAAAGCTAACGGTAAGTTTGGGTAGTGCGGTGTTCAACATCAATTATCACTACAGTTTTTAACGTTGTATCTATCTCTAGGAATAATCGGTAGTTACCCACCCTTAATCTGTGTGAAGCATTATACGATGATTCAAGTTTTCTTATATCTAGCGTAAAAGGCTCTACACTAAGTTTTTCAGCAACAACTCTAATCTTAAGCTGGTAGTTGCTAGGAAATTTCTTTATGGATTTTAAAGCTTTTTTTGAAAATATAACCTGATACACATTAAATGCCTAACTGCTTAAATGCTTCTTCCATAGGTATTCCACCATTTTTCTTAACATCTTTTAAAGCCTCATTAACTCTTTTTATAAGTTTAGGATCTGAATCAGCAATTTGTTCTAACAATTCTTCATACTCTAAGTAGGAGTTAATATCAATTAAAACACCTTTCGGCTGACCATGTTGAGTGATAACAACCTTTTTTTCTTTGGGAAGTCTACTGAGGATATCGGATAGATCCTTACGGAGATCATCTGTTCCAATAAATTTTTTATTCAGGATAGCCCCTATTTGCATAAGGATATCATAACATATTCCTTAGACTTGTCAATTGTGAATTGTTATGTTGATGCCATCTCTGGTATATTATTTTTCTCCAGACTTGTCAAGCCTCTTGATTAAATTTTTTATTTGTGATTACACTGGAGTCAGTATTGGAAGGGGGTGATTTGAATGAAAATTCTTCATATGGTCGCATTTTCGCTTTTGATAGTTGGCGGTTTAAACTGGGGTCTTTGGGCCTTATTTAATTTTAATCTTGTTAATACAATATTAGGTTCCTGGCCAACTGTTGAAAAGTTAGTTTATATTTTGGTTGGGGCATCAGCCGTATACATCGCATCAGTACATTTGACTGATTGTAAGATGTGTGCAAAAAAGTAATTTTTTTTGTGTTATGTCCCAGTGTTGTCATCCCGTACTTGATACGGGATCCATTTAATATTATTATTTTATGGATTCCCGATTAGATCGGGAATGACACGAGTATGAAAATTGTTAAGCCACCTAAACTAATTCCAGGAGATACAATTGGAATTGTAGCTTCTTCTTTGCCAGTACTACCCTCTTTTAAAGAAAATTACGAGAGAGGGAAAAAGATTCTAACTGATTTAGGATTTAAGATTAAAGAAGGAAAAACAATAGGTCAAGTAAGATGGTGGGCAGCCGGAACCCCAGAAGAGGTAGCATTGGATATTAATAATATGTTTGCTGATAAAAATATTAAAGCCATTATGGCTAAAACCGGGGGTTATTCTGCAATTTCTGTTTTGGAATATTTAGATTACGATCTTATCAGCAAAAACATAAAACCATACATTGGTATGAGTGATGTAACTAATTTCCATATGGCTTTTTTGACAAAATGTAGTATGGTTGGCTTCCATATGGATGATGTGACTTTTGGGTTTGGCGGAGAGCAACCTAAACTAGTTCAGGAGTTTTTTAAAAAATTTTTGACAGAAGCGAAAGCAGTTGGAGGGATTAATCCTTTAACTAAATGGGAGCAGTGGAGAAAAGGACAAGCAGAAGGTCAATTAATAGGAGGCAATTTACACCTGTTAGCCAATTTGATAGGAACACCATATTTTCCTCCTAAAGAATTTTTTGACGGAGCTATTTTGTTTTGGGAAGAAGTAGGAGAACCTTTACACAACATTGCCAGATACTTAACTCATTTAAAATATGCCGGTGTTTTAGATAAAATTTCAGGGATGCTGATTGGAAAAATTACCTATATTAAACCTATGAGAGAAGAAGAAATTATTACTCCAAATACTAAAGAACTAATTTTAGATGTTTTGAAAGATTACAAATTTCCGATAATGGTAAATTTGGATTTTGGGCATTTTACAGTTAATATTCCTATGCCAATTGGCATTAAAGTTTATTTTGACACTTCCAAAAAAGAATTAAACTTCCTGGAATCAGCTGTAGTTTAACCTCTTAAAACTTGACAGTTGGGGCATCTTAAGGATTCTGCGCTATAAATCAAAGCTTTTTGGTCTGATAGATTAAATGAAATTTCTGAGCCTTCATCCAGGGTAAAAATGTCCGGACTGTTATCAAAGGATAAAGTGGCTTTACCGCGAACTAATTTAAAAGTTATTTTTTCGTTGTCTTTTAAGATAACAGGGGAGATTTTTTCAGTTGTATTGTTAAAAGCCAGCCCAAAACCTTTGTTGAAAGTTTGTTTGGTGATGCTTTTAAAATAACCGGTTGATCCAAAAACAGTTGCTGCAACTATGCCATCTCCAATTAGTAATTTATCTTTAGTCCTTGAGGTTTTAAATCTAATTGTGTGAGTAGGATCAGAATTTCTAATTACAAAGTCATTTAAAGCATAAAAAGTTTTGTATAAAAAAGTAGTTTCCAATTTTCCATATTCTTTGAGTTTAAGTTTGTTTTCTAATAATTTTTTAAGCATAACTTCGTTTTCATGGTTAGGACACTTTTTACAGACTTGGCTATTTCTCATAGGTAGTTTAGCTATGCTTGGGTATGTTCTTTCAGATGAAATAAGAGTGCCGTCTCCTCCGTAACTTATAACCACATCTGGATTAGAACTATTTATTTCAAATCCCAGTTGTTTGACTAACCCTTCTATATTTTTTGAATTTTTACCGTATAATAGTGTTTTCATGCAAGGCAATCATACTATATGAAACCTAAGATTTCACCTTTTTTATCCTTAAAATTTGGGGCATTTAGAAACTATTTAATCGGAACATTTGTTTCAGAAACTGGCAATCAAATGCAAACTGTGGCAGTGGCCTGGCAAGTATACGAGCTGACCAGAAATCCCCTATCTTTGGGTTTAATAGGTCTTGCAAATTTTTTGCCCATACTTTTCTTTTCTTTGATTGGAGGTTTAGTTGCAGATAAAGCAGACAGAAAAAAACTTTTAATTATTAGCCAAACCAGTATGGCTATACTTGCTTTTGTCTTTTTTTATTTAACAACCCTTCATTTAATCAATCCCTGGATGATTTATTTAATATTAATCCTGCACTCTATAGCATCTTCGTTTTCTATGCCTGCCAGACAAGCGGTTTTACCCAATTTAGTTCCGAAAAATTACTTCATGAATGCTGTTTCTCTGCATAGTTTGCAATTTCAATCAGCCACCATGATTGGCCCGGCTATTGCCGGAGTTTTAATTGCAGGATTTGGAGTAGGATCAGTTTATCTTTTCAACTCTATCTCGTTTTTGGTTTTTATAGGAAGTGTTTTAACAATCAAAGTGCCTCTTAATTTAAGATATAAAGAAGTTGATTTTAGTATTAGTTCTATCTTTGATGGAATCAAATTCGTGGCATCTACACCCATATTGTATTCGACGATGATCTTGGATTTTCTGGCAACTTTCTTTGGCACAGCAACTATTTTGATGCCAGTTTTTGCAAAAGAAGTTTTACATGTTGGACCCACAGGATTAGGGCTTTTATATTCTGCGCCTGCAATAGGAGCTGTTGTCGCAGGATTAATACTATCTTCCTTGCATCATCATCAAATTAGCAGTCAAGGTAAAGTAATTATAATTTCTGTTATTTTTTATGGAGCAGCCACAATCGGTTTTGGTTTATCGAAAGTTTTGCCCCTTTCTTTATTCTTTTTATTCTTAGTAGGATTTGCAGATATGATTTCTTCAGTTACTCGAAATACAATCAGGCAGATGATTACCCCGGATCATTTGCGGGGCAGGATGGTATCTATTATGAGAATTTTCTTTCAGGGTGGGCCGCAATTGGGAGAAATTGAAGCAGGTCTTTTGGCAACTGCAATTGGCGGACCAGCATCAGTAGTTGTGGGCGGAGCAGGAGTGATTTTAATTACTTCTTTCATTGCTTTAAAAAGCAAAGCCCTAAGAAATTACCAGGGCAAAGAACTGGCAGTTTAATCTTCCTGTCATTGCGAGGAGGGAGTCCTCGACCGACGTGGCAATCTAAATTACTGAAATTTAAAGGTGGAAAGAATCTGGTGAATTAAATCTAAATCATTATTTTTATAAAAGTAAAATGAGTATATTTTTCCATTATATTCAAATACATCCCTTGTTTCATCTTTTGCCATATTAGAGACTTGCATGCAATTCCCTGTGTCTTTCTTGATTTGATTTGTGTACCTTATGCCATCAAAACCTAATATTTTTATGGGATATTCAACTACACCGTAACATTCAGAAACGGGAGAAAAGGGATTCTTCCATCTCCTCAAGTCAGGGTTAACTTGGAATCGTAGAAAAGCAGGACCTTCCCCAGCAAAACATATATCATTATTACCTTCTTTTTTATATAAATTAAAGTCTGTTATATCTCCCTGAATATTACACTCTAAAAATTTATTTTCAGGATACTTAATAGAATAGCCAACTTGTTTATTTGTATAAATTTTCCAGTCGGCAGTTTCATCAGAAGTGGCGGATGGAGTTGATGTAGGTTGTGGAATTTGCTCGCCTTGCTGTCCGTCTCGGGTCGACCTCGTCGAGACGGGAGTCGAAACAGGGGAATTTGTAACTGGAGTGGCTGTTGATTTTGGAAGGGTTGATCTGCCCAGATAAAATGCTCCACCAGCAATAACTAACATTCCTACTAAAAGAAGAATTAATGTCTGTCCTTTTTGCATGGTCTAATCATAGCATATCTTTAATTGTTGACAATTTGATGTGCGATCGTACAAGCAATTGGTACGGCGATAGAGATTCAAAAACCAGGACTTGACAAGAGTTAGCAGTCAGTATAATATACTGCTAGTTTTTGTAATATGACTGATCTTTCAGAAAGACAACGGGCACTTTTAAAAGCAATTATAGAGGAATATATCGAGTGTGCTGAGCCGGTAGGTTCTGAGGTAATTGAAAGAAAGTATGATTTAGGGATTTCCCCTGCAACTATCAGGATAGAAATGGTTCGTTTAACTGAAGCAGGATTTTTAAGACAACCCCATACTTCTGCGGGTAGAATACCAACCTCGATGGGTTTTAGGCTATTTGTTTCCGAGTTAATGAAGGAAAAACAAATGCCGATAACAGCAGAGGTTTCAATTAAAGAATCTCTTATGTCTCAAAGGTACAAACAGGAAAGGGTACTAAAAGAAGCAGTTAAGGCTTTGGCAAATCAGTGTGATATGTTGGGGTTGGCTGTAGACTCGGACTTTCAAATATATTATTCTGGGGCAGCTAATATCCTGGATTGGCCGGAATTTTATGACATTGATGTAACTAGGTTTGTACTAGGGTTGTTTGATGAGTTTTCCAAGCTGCAGGATATTATTGGTCGGGCAGAAGGAACAGATCCAGTTCATATTTTGTTTGGAGAAGATATGGAATTTGAACATTTGCATTCAACAGGATTTGTTTTTACAAGGTATGAAATGGATCCAGCAAAAGAAGGAATAATTGGGGTAGTTGGTCCTGCCAGGATGAATTTTCCTAAGGTTTTGCCTTATGTAAAATATGTCCGCGATTTAATTGTAGAAGCGGGAAGAGTTTAGTAGGATATTACTTAAATTACTATGGTAAAAAAACAAGATAATAAAACAGAGGAGTTAGAAAAAAGAGTTTCAGATCTTGAGAGTTTGCTTAAAAGGGCAGTTGCTGATTATCAAAACTTGGAAAAAAGAGTAACTGAGGGTCGCTCAGAGTTAACAAAATGGGGTACGGCTGAATTATTAATTAAACTATTGCCTTCGATTGATCATTTGGAACAAGCCTTAGCAGGAGCAAATGAGGAAGATAGAAAATCTGGATGGTTTAGAGGAGTAGAACTGGCAGTTAAGGAGTTAAATCAGGTATTGCAATCTGAAGGCTTGGGTCAAATTGCAGCAGACGGACAATTTGATCCAACCCTTCATGAGGCAGTTGATACAGCAGAGGGAGAAAATAATATGATATTAAAAGTAGTTAGAAAAGGGTATAATCTAAATGGAAAAGTTTTAAGGCCGGCAGGAGTAGTAGTTGGGCGTAAAGCCCAGCAGAAAGAAGAGAGTAAACAAAATGGCTAAAATTGTTGGAATAGATTTAGGCACAACAAATTCATGTGTGGCAGTGATGGAGGGTGGAAAGCCCAAAGTTATCCATTCGTCTGAAGGTGAAAACATTATCCCATCAGTTGTTAATCCTATTAAAAATGTTGTAGGAAGGGTTGCTAAACGTCAGGCTGTAGTTAACCCCAAAGAAACCATTTTTTCTATTAAGAGATTAATGGGCCGCAAATTCAAAGATCCAGAAGTGCAAAGAGATATAAAGTGGCTTCCTTATACAATTAAAGAAGGCAGGGAAGGCATGGCTGTTGTGGAAGTTGAAGGTCATGATTATACTCCGCAAGAAATCTCCGCACAAATTTTACAAAAAATTAAAGCTGATGCTGAATCCTATCTTGGGGAAAAAGTCACTGACGCTGTTATTACAGTTCCCGCATATTTTGACGATGCCCAAAGACAGGCAACCAAACAAGCAGGAGAAATTGCCGGATTAAATGTGCAGCGGATTATTAATGAGCCAACTGCAGCAGCTTTAGCTTATGGCCTGGATAAGACTAAAACTCATACAATAGCTGTTTATGATTTAGGAGGAGGCACTTTTGATATATCAATCCTGGATTTAGGAGACGGAGTTTTTGAGGTAAAAAGCACTAATGGAGATACGCATTTAGGCGGGGATGATTTTGATCAAATAATTTTAGATTATATTGCCGGAGAGTTTAAAAAAGAGCAGGGAGTTGATTTAAAGTCTGACCGTCAGGCGTTGCAAAGACTGCGGGATGCAGCTGAGAAAGCTAAAATTGAATTATCTTCTACTCAAGAGGCAGAAATTTCCATACCCTTTATAACAGCAGATTCAAGTGGTCCCAAGCATTTGGAAATGAAGCTTTCCCGGGCCAAGCTTGAAGAAATGGTTAAACCTTTAATTGATAAATCTTTCGAAGCTGTAAAATCAGCAATGAAAGATGCCAAGATTGAACCAAAAGATATAGGAGAAATAGTTTTGGTCGGAGGCATGACCCGCATGCCTTCAGTGCAGTCTGCAGTGCAGGCTTTTTTCAAGAAAGAACCGCACAAAGGAATAAATCCTGATGAGGTAGTAGCTGTTGGAGCCGCAATTCAAGCAGGGGTTTTAGGAGGAGATGTTAAAGATGTATTGCTTTTGGATGTAACCCCCTTAACTTTGGGCATTGAAACTTTAGGAGGAGTTAGAACCCCGCTTATTCAAAGAAATACTACTATTCCTTCTTCTAAGTCAGAAGTTTTCTCAACTGCCGCAGACAATCAGCCGGCTGTTGAAATAAATGTTTTGCAGGGGGAAAGGGAAATGGCTGCTGATAATAAATCTTTGGGTAGATTTGTTTTGGATGGAATTCCTCCAGCCCCCAGAGGCGTTCCGCAGGTTGAGGTAACTTTTGATATTGATGCCAATGGAATTTTAAATGTGTCTGCTAAGGATAAGGCTACCAACAAAGAGCAAAAAATTACCATTACCGGTTCAACTGGTTTGTCTAAGGACGAAGTCGAGAAGATGACTAAAGAAGCTGAGGCTCATGCTGAAGAAGATAAAAAAAGAAAAGAGGAAATTGAAATTAGAAATACAGCTGACAGTTTAGTTTATTCAACTGAACGGACTTTAAAAGATGCTGGTGATAAAGTATCTGAGGATGTAAAAAAAGATGTACAGGCAAAAGTAGATGAATTAAAAGAGACTTTAAAAAGCGGATCAACAGATGAGATTAAAACAAAGGCAGATGCTTTGGCAGAAGCTGCACAAAAAGTAGGATCTGCTATGTACTCCTCCTCCGCTCCTGGCGGAGCTACGGAAGGATCAGGAGCAGCTGAACCAGCTGGAGAATCAAAAAAAGAGGACTCGTCATCCGAAGCTTCAGCGAAGGATGAAGCAGTTGAAGGAGAAGTAGTAGAAGAGGGAAAGAAAGACTAATGGATGGCTACAAAGAGAGATTATTACGAGATTTTAGGTGTTTCCAAATCTGCCTCTGAAACAGACATAAAATCTGCCTATAGGAAATTAGCCAGAAAACATCACCCTGATATAGATAAATCTACCGGAGCAGCCGAGAAATTCAAAGAATTGTCAGAGGCTTATCAGGTTTTATCTGATCCGCAAAAGAAAAGTTCCTACGATCAATTTGGTCATGCTGCTTTTTCTTCCGGCAGTGGAGGCGGTAATCCGTTTGGAGGAGGGCAACAGTATTCCTGGTCAAGTTCTGGAGGGGGACCAAATGTGCAATTTGATTTTGGCGGATTTGAGGATCCTTTTCAATTATTTGAGCAAATTTTTGGGGGTAGCGGCTCGCCTTTTGGCCAGTCATTCAGAAGAAAACCAACCTATCAGCTTAATTTAACTTTTGCAGAAGCGGTCAATGGGGTTACTAAGGAGATAGAGATAGAAGAAAGAAATCAACAGGGCAGGTTAGCAAGAAAAAGGCTGAAGATTAAAGTTCCACCAGGAGTAGATAGCGGAACCAAGATGAGATTTAATGATTTAGATATAGTATTTAATGTTTCAAGATCTCCGCAGTTTTTAAGAGAGGGATCAGATATTTTTTCCGAAATCACAATAAATATTCCGCAACTTGTGTTAGGAGATATTTTTGAAGTTGACACTGTGCAGGGGAAAGTTAAAGTCAAAGTGCCGCCGGGTACTCAGCCTGGGTCTTTAGTGAAGCTTAAAGGCAAAGGCGTTCCCCGTTTGGGTAGCAGTGGCCATGGTGATCATTATGTCAGGGTAAATTTAGTAGTGCCTCAACACCCGTCAAAACAAGAGAAACAATTATATGAGGAGTTATATAATTTATCTTCTAAGAAAAAAAGCTGGTTTTAATGTATATGTCATCTATTATTACCTTTATTAAAGAAAAGCGCAAAATTTTAGCATCTGTATTTTTGACTATTGGTATATTCAGTGCAATGGTAGATGGAGTTATTCTGGTGCAGCGTCCCCAAACTTACCGTTCCAAAGCAGCTGAACAGACTCATCAACCATCAGATGTTTCACAAAATACAGTAGAATTTATCTCCCCAAAAAAATTCTACCAATTATCTTATGACAAAAGATACTGGTCTGCCGGCAATTTTGGCCCAAGAGTGATATTTAATCTAAATAAAGAATATGGTTCTGCCAGACTGGATATTATTGAGGGTGAAAGCGAAAAAGACCTTGACATTCTCACTAATGAAACGATCAAAGCAGCATCCGGAATCCCTGTTAAAGTTGAACCTCTTAAATTTAAGGATCAGCCTGCTTATCTTATGACGCACAAAGAAGAAGTTCTTGGCCAGGAAGTGTATTTCCAAAAGCTGATTGTCAAAGCTGACAATAAATTTTTTATTTTTGAAAAAAGGGTTCCAAAGTTAGGCTACAACCAAAACTATCTGGATAATTTATTGGAAAGCTTTTCTTTTAATAGCCTGAGTCCCAAAGAACAGGTGAAAGGAATTTCAGAGCCTTTAAACGATCTTTCAACAGTTGAACTGGTTGATCTGGTCAGGCCTTCTATTGTTAATATTGTCTATGTTTATTGTCTGGATATTATTAATCTTAAGCCTGAAGTATCCGGTCTTTCAAAACCTAAATATAACTTCTGCGCTCTCGCAAAAGGGTCAGGCTTTATTGTTAATGAGGAAGGGGTTGTGGCCACAAACGGCCATGTAGCCAAAGTCTACCCTGAAGAAGGTCTGGTTACCAATCTTTTATATGAAGGCAATAAGGATTTTAGTATTGATTTAATCAGAGGAATTTTTTTATCAAAGGGGCAAACTCCCACCCAAAATCAAATTGAAGATTTTTACAAAGAACTAAATCTTAACCCGCAATACTTAGACAGATTCCTGACAGAAATCTTTAGACTCATAGAGAATAAAATTATATCTGTTAACATAACTAATGAAAAATATTATGTGAATGTAGGCAGTGAGCCTTTGACTGTTGATTACCAGAAAATGAATCAGGGAGACTATATTGGCGCTGTTATACCTTCCTCAACAACTTTTACTGCCAAATCCCTGGACTTTAATTATCCGAACAAATATTCATATAATGCAGTTATAAAGAAGAATTATCAGAGGGGAGCGGATGTGGCGTTACTAAAAATAGATAATGCTTCCAAGCGTTTCCTTGCCCTTCAGTTAGGGAATATAGAAAACTTAAGAGAGGGTTCTGAGATAATAATTGCCGGCTATCCTACTTTAGTTGAAGGAGAAAAAGATCCCCGGGCAGCGATCAGTTATAAAACTTCCACCAAACCTACCATAACTAAGGGGATAATAAGCGCCATAAAGGAGGATTTATCAGGCAAGGTTGTTTTGCAAACAGATGCCTCAATTGATCATGGCAATAGCGGCGGACCTGCATTTAATCCATCAGGTCAGGTGATAGGCATTGCCACATTCGCTGTTGAGAGCCAAAGCGGTAACTTTAATTTTTTAAGAGAAGTTGGCGAGCTTAACGAATTGATGTCTAAAAACCATGTGGAAAATAACCTTGGGGGTATTGGTAAATTTTGGAGAGCAGGTTTGGATAATTTTAATAACCATTATTACCAAAAAGCAAAAGAAGATTTTCAACAGGTTAAAGCTTTAAGCAGCAGCCATCCTACGGTGGATGAATTTATTAAGAACTCGCAAGATTCTATTGCCAAAGGTGAGAGTTTGGAAGGGTTAGCAGGTTTGGTTAAAGGTAAGGCTTCAAATGTAATGCTTGTGGTATTTGGTGGGATATCAGGAGTAAGCTTTATGATAACAGGGTTTTTAGCCATGCTGCCCTTGTTTATCAAAGAGGAGACATATGCTGGATAGAAAAAAGAAATATTTACAAATTGCCTTAAATAGCACTCCTTCTGAAGGAGAAGAAATTATTTCTCAGTTGCCGTCTTCAGACAGGATTATTATTGAGGCTGGAACACCCTTAATTAAAGCGTATGGCATCGAAGGCATCAAACAACTCAAAACTGCCTGGGAAATACTAATTAGTCTTTTTAGGAAGAAACAAATTTACTGTTACTACAGCCAAGGTTAATATTGAAACCATGAATGGAAATCCATGAAAGTAAGTCCACCTACTAGTTAAACTAACTACTAAATCAACAATTAATCCTAAAGTTATAGCATATAATCCTAGCTTATAAGATTGCCAAAAACCAAAATTTTGTTTCAAGATTTTGCCAAGCACC
>CAYMZB010000011.1:0-17010 GCA_964394845.1 uncultured Gammaproteobacteria bacterium
GGAAAAGGCAACCCAAAAATGAGTAAACCTGAATTGATAAAAAGTAAATTCTTATCTCGTGCAACCTTGCGACCTTGCTTTAAATAAAAATAAAAAGAGGCGGCAGTAAAAACCAGGGCAACCCACCAAAAATACATTTGGTATGTTTGTAGAAACATTAATGGCAAAATCTGTGTGGTGATACCAAAAATAGCAAGTATTGAAACAACAGTTATACAGAGCGAGTGGCAGACATTATGAATACTGCCAATGCCGCCAAGTACACCTGAAGCTGTACCGCCACTACCAAATAATCGGCTTTTGAAAGATAAGGGTCGTGCTTTCACTTAAAGTCCATGCCTTCCATCTGATCCTGCGCCTCCATGAGTTTGATGACCTAAAACGTCACCTTTGCCTGTTGCCAAAAGATAATCTTCGAGCATCCCCTTCGGATACCAGATAGCATACCAACGGTGAGCCTCGCCTAAGAGCTGATCGTCAGAATATTTATCTCCATAATTTTGAAGCATGTATTTAAAGAAACCCTGGACAGCTCTAGCGTGAGCGCAACCACAACGGTTAATGGTAGTAACACTTGTTGGCCCTCCACAGCAATAACTGCAAACCATAGTACTTATTAATTTTTGGTATCTTGAATCCAGCTCTCCACTCAAACTTATACTACCGACGAGGCTTCCCCATTTTTTCTGAGCATTAATCGGATCATCAAAAGAAATATCATCAGGGGCATAAAATGGTTTGCCGGATGCTTGCATAACCACTTTAGCATCAGCTAAAACATCACCTGTATTAGGATTAGCCAGAACTTCAGTAATAGTGGGCTGCTCGACCAGGATAGTTGTTTTACCATCGGGATTAAGTTTTGGGGCAATAATGAAGGCGGCAGAAGCAGTTTTAATACCAAATAATTGGCTAACAAAATTGCTGTTGCGGGGTGTCATACCCATACCGGCAGTCACTTGATTAATTAGAAGCTGATTGAGCAAGAAAAGCCCGGCAAGCAGAAAAATAAACACTTTCTGTAAAGGAAAAATAATCACATTCCTGCTGGTAACATTACAATCCTCACAAACTAACGCCTGATTAACTTTACCTGCTCCATAAACAGTTGAAGCAGTCAAAAGACCCAGACTTACAAATTTCAGTTCCAACCCTTGTAAAGGAAATACTGTAAAACCTCCTGCTATGCCAAGTAACGATAGTAAGAATGCCCCGCAAACAGGACACCCCATCCCCAGCATACTGGCTGCAAATCCTCCCATATTTGCTCCAATACTTTTACCCCTACTTAACTTGGAATGACGATACAACCAAACCATTACAGCTACACTTATTCCGGACAGTGCTATTATCAAAAACGTGGTAATGATATAGGTAATTCCATACAAAAGACTATATTCTCCAAATTCGCCTGTTTGCATCATTTCTAAAAACATGGGGATGGTAGTTGTTTGATTAATAAGCCAATAAGAAAGGTAAGCAACTACTAAAGAGGTAGCCAGAGCTATATTTCTATAAAAAGATTGTTGAAAAATAATTTGTAATGCTGTTAATATTTTTTTCATATTACTTATTAGCTGCGCTTGGTTGAGGTGAAGCCTGAGCCGGACGGATAATTTGATTGCTTGCTAAATCTTTATAAACAACATTTCCTAATTGCTGCATTTCCCTAAATACATACTCACCATCTGATTCAACTGTTCCTACATTTTTCCAGACATTTTTAAGATTGACGTATTGATCAGCATCTTTTGATAAAAGAATCGTGGGGACTTTTATAATCTTATATGCGCTTTTTAGGCTTTGTCCTTCCCCGGAGTTAACATCAACTGTCCGCTCCGAGCGCAAACCTACCCCATATCCCTGCGTTAAAATAGGTTTTTGTACCTTTAGCGGATCATAGCAGTCTTCACAGGTCGAATCAGTTAAATAGATAACATCAATCAAACCTAAAATTTGACCCTTATCTAAATCTCTGTATGGCAAGGAAAGATTTCTTGCAACATAGGTTTTATCTTGCTCAACTGTGCCGATCCTATTCCAATTAGCTCTAACATTGTCATAAAAATCAACATCCGATGAGAATAAAAAGGTAGGGACTTTTGTAATCTTATATTGCCTTATAAGCTGCTGACCCTCCGGCGAATTCCAGACTACTGATTTTTGGTCTGTTACTTTTATACCTGCTTTTTTATATGCCTCTATAGTTAATTTGGGATCGGTACACTGGGAACAAGATGAATCGGTTAGAAGGGTAGCTGTTATCTTACCTGCCTCATTTTTGGTTTTCGGATCAATAAAAATAGGTACGACTTTAGTAAAAATAAATGCATCATTTTTGATTTCTCCATTGGCCGTAGTAAAACCTGCGATATTATTTTTGGAGATTTCACCGGTAGCTATGTAGGTTGGAACTCTTGTTACACCATATTGCTTAATAAGTCCTTGCGCCTCAGAAGAATCAAATGATATTGATTTTTCTTCACTAACAGAGACATTTTGTTTTTTGAAGGTAGAAATTGCCTCATCAACATTAAAACAATCATTACAATTTGGAGTAGTAATTTTAGTTAGTTTAATATCGGCAGGCCTTTGGGCTTCTTTGACTACCGCAATATTTTTCTCAATACCAGAAAGCGTTTTAGTGGCAAAGAGCGCACCGGCAATTGTTGCAACTAACGTTATACCTAAAAAGATTTTAGGCCAAGGTAAATTTATTTCTCTGATATTAGCACCCTCCAACCATTGATTGAGGAACATCTGTATTAGTAGTAGCAGCCGCTGGTACAGTCTTCACTATTGTAGTGGCTGACTTCCCGCTGATACGAACAAGTTGAAATGTTTGGAAAAGGGTAATGAATGCCACCAGTCCTAAAACAACAACTTGCATATTAGGTTTTGGAACACGCAGAACCATGGTATTATCAACAACTGCAACTGGAACATGATGCATTGCGCCTGTTTTCGAACTTTCTTCTGCCATATGATACCTCCTTTCTATTTAGTTACTACTTAGTGTAGTAATTATACATTTTGTTTGTCAAGAAGTATTTTCACTTTGAATATGAAGTTGGAATATACTTATCTTTTGAAAACAGTTGTTCAGGAGAACTTGTCTTTAATATTTGGCTGTTATGACTACATTGTTGACTACAACTGTTATCAGAGGCACACAAAAAATAAGCAAAGCTTTTCTGCGAATAGGAATGTTCTGATATATCTTCAGCATTAAAAGCATGAACTGGTGTTTGTAGGATAAACCAGCTTAACGCTATAAATACCATGCTTGTCACAATACTCATCAGCGATAAGGGGAAGCTTGTTTGCGCTAAAGGATTATTTAAACCTTGAATCCGAATTTCCAAATAGTCAGGGTTAGAAAGCGCAGAAACAGTTGCAAAAGAAACCTGAGGGCCTATTAAGATTTTTTTCAACGCTCTCTTTAAAAAAACTGTATCCTCTTGCTGGTAGATAGTAAAACAGTCTGCTCTGATTTCACTATCTGCATTCATTTTTTTATTAAGGTCAGAAAAGATTGGTAAAAAGAAAAACATTGTTGCAATAGTTTTTCCAAACAGTTTTTTTAAAGGATCATGATTTTGTACATGTGATAACTCATGAAGTAAAACTGCTTCAAGTTCTTTATTTGATAAAGACTCTGAAAAAGCTGTGGTAATCGTAATACGAGGAGAAAATATTCCTGAGCAAAAAGAAAATAAACCATCATCTTTTATAAGATAAACCCTACCCTGAAGATTTAAGTTTACAGTAAGTTTCTCGATACTTTTAGGTAATTTTACAAATTTACCCGAAAACCTTTTTAGCAACCTGTGTGTTTGATAAAGCTGTATTAAAAAAGAAACTATTCCGGCTAATATAATAAATATTGCAGTTGTAACTATAATGTTAGGAAGGTAGTAGGGTAGAGAAAAGTGGGTATTAGAAACAAACTGTTGACAAAAATAAACTGCTTTTGCCGCAAATAAGGGATAAATTTTAGCAAGTAACGCAATGATGGCAAAAGAGGTTACAAACGTTAATGTCAGCAAAAGAAAAAAATTTAGGTTTGTTTTTGTTGTAGTAATCATGTTTTACTAGTTTCATCATCTAATAAACTTAGTAACTCTGCTTTTTTTCTAGGATTTAATTTTTGGATTTCTTTAGCAAAGTAGGTAGCAACTTCTTCTCCAAAAGCAGAAACAGCAGAAGAAAAAATCCTCTCCGCAGATTTAGCTATAAACTTTTCTCTATCTATCTTAGGTTTGTACAGATAACTTGATCCTTGAAGTTTTCTTGTCAAAATTCCTTTGTTGGCTAACCTTGACATGATAGTCATAACTGTAGTGTAAGCAATGATCCGCTTCTTTTTTATAGTATCCAGAACCTCTTTAACCGCAATAGGACGATCTACTTGCCAGACAATCTCCATCACCTCTTTTTCAAGATCACCGAGCATTTGACTGTTCATATTACATATTGTAGTAATAAACTAAATATAAGTCAAAAAGTTAATAAATCCGGCTGCCAATCAATAAAAAATTATCAGTAAATTTTTTTATTGAAATTTTATTTAACCTTAAAGCACTTTGAATTGAATCAACCCCTTTTCCTGAAAAAACATTAATAGCTGCATCGCCACCTATAATAATAGGGCTGTAGAAAGCGTAAACTTTATCAAATAACTTTTCATCAACAAAAGAACCTGAGGTTTTGCTTCCACCCTCTACTAATATACTTATAACTTCTTTTTCTTTTAAGTAAGCTAACAGTTTTTTTAAAGGTATTTGTTTATCTTGAAATTTCACAATATTTATATTTTTTTGCTTTAAAAGCCTAAGTTTTTTATCAGGAGTTTCTGAGGTTGTAACTATTAAGACATTTTCGTCTCTAAGTACCTGGGATTTTAACGGAATTCTTAAACTAGGATCAAGGATTATTCTAAGCGGGTCTTTTTTACCCTTAACTCTTATTCCTAAATGAGGATTATCTTTGATAATTGTATTAATTCCTACTAAAACCGCTTGGTATTGACTTCTTAAATTTCTTGCAAACTGTCTTGCTTTTTCACTTGTAATCCACTTTGAATCACCTGTTTTAGTTGCAATTTTTCCGTCCAAACTTGCAGCAAACTTTAAGGCTATAAAAGAACGTTTTTTTTGGTGAAATGTAAAAAATGCTTCATTTAATACCCTTGCTTCATTATCCATATTTCCAACTGATACATTGATACCTTGCTTTCTCAATTTATCTATCCCTTTACCGCTTACTTTTAAATTAGGATCTAAGGAAGAACAAACTACCCTGGCTATTTTTGCCTTAATAATTGCATCCACGCAAGGGGGAGTTCTACCAAAATAACTGCAAGGCTCTAAATTAATATACAAGGTTGCTCCCTGGGGATTTACTAAAGACGCTTTTAAGGCTTCAATTTCCCCGTGTGGCAGTCCTGCTCTTTTGTGATAACCTCTTCCAATTACTTGTCCATTTTTAACAAGCGCTGCTCCAACCATGGGATTGGGGTTAGTCCATCCCATTCCTTTTTTGGCAAGCTTGAGTGTTTCTTTTAGAAAAAATTGATCTTGAATTTGATCCATTTGAGTTAAACAAATCTTAGACGATGAGCTAATTTTTGCTTTTTAATTGTAAGATATTTTTTATTAACTTTATTTGGCTTTATCTCCAATGGGATAGTTTTTAAAACATCTATGCCAAACTGAGCAAGTTTTTTTTCTTTATCCGGATTATTAGTTAAAAGGTTTATTTTGAAGATACCTAAGTCTTTTAAAATATCCGATGCTATTTTATATTGGCGGGCATCAATTGGTAAACCTAAGGATTCATTAGCCTCTACTGTATCAAAGCCAAGGTCCTGCAGGGCATAAGCCTTTATTTTATTAGTTAACCCAATACCTCTTCCTTCTTGATTCAGGTATAAAATTAAACCATTATTTTTTTTATTTATCAATTTCATACTTTTGTGTAATTGTTCTCTACAATCACATCTTAAAGATAGAAGGGTATCTCCGGTTATACATTGAGAATGAATTCTTAAAAGCAAAGGTTCTTCAATTTCTCCTTTTATTAAACTTAAATGTTCTCTGTTATCAATTACTGACTTATAAACAACCAACTGAAACTTTCCATATTTAGTAGGAATTGTGGAAGTTGCAGTTTTAATAATCTCCTTACCGCCATTTAGGTTTGGTAAAGGATTCCTCTTTAAATATATAATCAAATCCGAAATTGAGATAATTTTAATATCCAATTTTTTAGAAATTTTAATAAGTTCTGGTAGTTTAGCCATATTTCCATCACTGCCAACAATTTCACAAAGAACTCCTGCCGGTTGCAAAGTCGCAAGTCTTGCCAAATCAACAGCTGCTTCTGTATGCCCGTTTCTTTCCAGTACTCCTCTGTTTTTTGCCACCAGTCCAAAAACATGACCTGGACGCGATAGATCAGAAGGTAAAGACTTAGGGTTTGTAAGTACTTTAATGGTTTTTAACCGGTCAAAGGCTGACGCTCCGGTAGTGATGCCAATTTTGGCATTAACTGAAACAGTAAAATTAACTTTAGTTTTTTCAGTATTTTCTAAAGGATCAACCATTAAAGGTAATTGCAAATTGAATGCTTGTTGTTTGGTGATAGCAGTACAAATCAAACCGCCTCCTAATTTAATCATTGTTAAAATGGATTCAGTGGTGGCTTTTTCTGCAGGTATATAAAAATCACCCTCGTTTTCTCTGGTTGGGCTATCAACTATGATGAGTATTTTGCCCATCTTTATTTCTTTTATTGCTTGAGGTATGGCAGTAAAGTGATTCATATTTTTGATAATAGTTTAATCATCTCCAGCGCAGTTAAAGCTGCTTTTACTCCTTTGTTATCTCTATTACGGGTTGCCCGTTCTATCGCATCTTGAAGATCATAAACTGCCAGGACTTCAAAAATTACAGGAATCTCATATTGCCAGGATACGTCCATACAGCCTCTAATACATTCACTGGCAATTTGTTCAAAATGATATGTTTTTCCCTTAAGTATTGCTCCAAAAGTAATAATCGCATCATACGTTTTTTTCTTTGCTAATCTTTTTACCACAAGAGGTATCTCCAAAGAACCCGGTACTCTAAAAATTTCTATATTGGTTGGCTGGAGTCCTTTCTCTTTCAGAGTTTTTATACAGTGTTTTTCTAAATTGCCTGCAACTTCTTTTCTAAAGAAGCTGCTAACTATGGCAATTTTAATTTCTTTAATCTGTTTCATGCTTTTATTAATTTTTCCAGGTATTTTGCTAAAATATCCACTTCAATATTTATCAAATCACCTAATTTGATGGTTGCAAACATAGTATTGCTGAAGGTATGAGGTATTATTCCGACAGTAAAAAAATCCTTATCTGCATCTATTACTGTTAAAGAAATTCCATTAACAGCAATTGATCCTTTATTAACAATGTACCTGGATAACTCTTTTGGAATAGAAAACTTTAAAATATAGCTGTTGTCTTGTATTTTAATATTCATTAATTTACCTATTCCATCAATATGTCCCTCCACAATATGTCCTGATAAAAAAGAGTTTGCAGTTGCAGGAAGTTCTAAATTGACTAAGGATCTAACTTTTAAATATTTAATATTAGTTTTGAGCTTAGTTTCAAGAATGCAATCAGTACTAAATGAATTTTTATTTAGGTTAACAACTGTTAAACAAATTCCGTTAATAGCAATACTGTCTCCGATTTTTAGCTTTACTAAAAAAGACCGGTTGCAAGATATGGTATAGACCGAACTTTTAACTTTTCTCAATTTCCCCAAATGGGTAATAATGCCTGTAAACATAATTGTTCTTTCGTCTGGACTATACAGGAATGGCAAATCAGAAACAACTCATAAATTATATTTAGCCCTTTTTAGGAGTAGTGAATTAGTGACCACTGAGATTGAACTCGTAGCCATTGCAACTGAGGCAAAAATTGGATTTAGTAAAATTCCCCAAATTGGATATAAAATCCCCATCGCTACAGGAATTAATATTATATTGTACCCGAAAGCCCAAAATAGATTCAGTTTTATTGTTCTCATGGTTTTTTTAGAAAGTTCGATAGCCGATGCAACGCTTCTTAAGTCCTTATTAATTAAAGTAATACCAGCAGCTTCAATTGCAACATCTGTCCCTGTTCCCATAGCAATACCAATGTCTGCTGCTGCCAGAGCCGGCGCATCATTTATCCCGTCTCCAACCATCGCAACTTTTTTGCCCTCTTGCTGAATTTTTCTTACTTCAGCTTCTTTCTGGTCTGACAATACTTCTGCTAAAACTCTCTTAATCCCAACTTGATTTGCAATAGCTTTGGCAGTTCTTTGGTTATCTCCGGTAATCATCACTACCTCAATGTTCATTTTTTGCAAGGCTTGCACACCCTCCTTAGCAGTTTCTTTAACTGTATCTGCTACAGCTATCAGACCTGTTAATGCACCATCTACTGCAAGCGTCATTACTGTCTTACCTTCATTTTCTAATCTCTCTAGCTCGCTTTGGTATTTACTAAAATCTATCTTTTCTTTCTCCATTAATCTTCTATTACCTAAAAACACCTCTTGTTGACCAACTAAACCTTCTACTCCATGTCCTACTATTGCCTTAAATTTTGTGACAGATTCCAATTTCATGTTTTGTTCTTCAGCTTTTTTAACAATTGCTTCTGCCAATGAATGCTCTGATCCTTTCTCCAAAGATGCAGCCAGTTTCAAAATTTCTTGACTCTTGACTCTAGACTCTAGACTCTTGACATCAGTTACCTCTGGTTTACCATGAGTTAATGTTCCGGTTTTATCAAAAATCACTGTGTTAATTTTATGGGCAGTCTCAAGACTTTCAGCATCTTTAATTAAAATTCCATGCTCTGCACCTTTGCCAGTTCCAACCATAATGGCTGTGGGAGTTGCCAAACCCATGGCACAAGGGCAGGCGATAATAAGAACTGCTACTGTATTAAGCAGCGCAAATAATAAAACTGGACTTGGACCAAATACATACCAGACACCAAAGGTTAAGAAAGCCAACATGATAACAACAGGGACAAAGTATGAAGATATAAGATCAGCAATTCTTTGGATAGGAGCTTTAGAGCCTTGTGCTTCCTGTACAAGCTTAATAATTTGAGCGAGCATAGTTTCCTGCCCAACTTTAGTAGCTTTATAAGTAAAAGTCCCTGTTTTATTAATAGTTGCACCAACAACAGCATCATTCTTAGTTTTATCAACAGGGATGCTCTCACCTGTTATCATAGATTCATCAACTGAAGATTCACCTTCTAAAATTTGTCCATCAACTGGAATTTTTTCTCCTGGTCTTACCCTGATAATATCTCCAATAGCAACTTGATCTATAGGAATGTCAATGTCTTTCCCGTTCCTTATTACCCTTGCTGTTTTTGCCTGCAAACCAATAAGTTTTTTTATAGCTTCAGAAGTTCCTGCTTTAGCTTTAGCTTCAAAATATCTACCCAAGAGAATTAAACCAATAATAATGGCGGCTACATCAAAATATGGCTCTGGATGTATACCTATGCTTTGAAGAATTTGAGGAAAAATAGTCACAAAAGCTGAATATCCATAAGCTACTGTTGTACCCAAAGCAACCAGAGTATCCATATTAGCTGTTCTATGTTTTAATGCAGGAATTGTGGCTTTATAAAAACTTAAACCTGCCCAAAATTGAACTGGAGTGGCAAGAAGAAGCTGAACCCAGAAATTTTTAAGAAAAAAGGGGGCAGTTTCCATAAGTCCCGGGAAAGAACCCCACAGTATTAAGGCTCCAACTGCTAAACTAAAAAAGACTTTAATTTTTAAATCTCTTAATTCTCTTTGCTTTCGTTTTTTCTCTGCTTCTTCATCCTCTTTGGTTTGTTCAACCAAAACAGTATAACCTACATTTGATACAGCGGAAGCTATTTGAGCAGGTCCGCATTGAGTGTCGTCATAAGTAACTGTAGCTTTTTCAGTTGCTAAATTAACATTGGCTTCTTTTACACCTGGTGTCCTAGTTAATGATTTCTCAATTACTCTGACACAAGATGCACAATGCATGCCATTAATTGGATATGTTTGTTTTACTTCTGCCATATTAAACTACTCTTATCTTTCCATGAAACATATTCATACCGCAGGCAAAACCAAATTCTCCTTTCTCTTTTGGAGTAACTTCAACACTTACTTTCTGATTCAAAGGTAAATATTTTCTTATCTTAAAATCCCCAAGTACAACTTCTTCCAAACAAGAACTTGGATCTTTACGAACAAAGTTTATTTTCGTTGTTTTACCTTGCGGAATAGAAATCGTATTCGGCGTATAGCCTCCTTCAACTATAATATCTACTGAGTCTGTCACAGAAACCACCTCCTCTTTTCTCATTAGAAAAAACCAATAAGTGAACACTACTCCAGCAAAGCTGAAAATGATCACAAAGATTTTATCTATATCCATAGTTTATTTAGCAATCAGGACACATACTAAGCCTCCCTTCCTTGTTAATGGCTTTTTTTAAAAACCTGCATAACTTCTGCTATAGCCTCTTCTTTTCTGCCTTTGCTCATTGCATCAGCAACGCAGCATGAAAGATGATTTTCTAAAAGTACGTTTCCGGTTTCCTTTAAACCGCTTTCAACTGCTTGAAGCTGGTGGATTACATCAATACAATAGTTATCCTGTTCAACCATGCTCACTACTTTTTTCAGATGTCCCTGAGCTATCTTTAATCTATGAAGAATTCTTTCTTGTGTATCTTTTGGTCTGTATGTCATTATTATCCCCCCATCAGGGATATGTTAGTTGATGAACAATTTAAAGTCAAGTTAAAACATAAGATCCCTAAATAACTAATATTAAAATTCATTCTTTCTAAGTTCAGAGCGGGATTTCATAAAGAAGTAGCCGATAACTATGGCTGTAACAACAGGAGAAAGCCAGCTGGGGATATGAAAGCTAAAACTTTCCAGCAGCATAATTACCCCCAAAAAGAGAATTGAATACATTGCTCCATTTTTTAAGAAGACATATTTTTTAATCCTTTCAATATTTGAAATAGTAATTTGACGCACCACTATAGCGCCTATTCCATTACCCAGTAAAATTAAAGGAACAGATAAAGTAAAAGCAAAAGCCCCTAAAACTCCATCCAAAGAAAAAGTGGCATCAATCACCATCAGATAAAAGACCTTACTGGTATCTGTAATGCTGCCTGACTCACTTTCAATTTGTTTTTCAACTTTTTCCGCATTTTCTTTAAAACCATGGGTAAGGAAAAAAAGGGTAGAACCTACTACTGCCCCAAAAGCCATTAACGGATTTATTTTAAGGGCAAACCAGACAATTAAAGTTAAAAGTATGGAAACTATTGCGTAAAACCAAACTCCCTGGCGCTGAAAGAATCTTTCACCTTTTAGTCCGTAATACTTTGGTTCCAAAAACAGCCAGTAAAAAAATAAAAATATCATAAATACTCCGCCGGCAATAAGCAGGATGGGTGCAGAGGATTTAATTGCCTCAGTAACTTTTGGATCGCCGCTAAACGTAGCAGTCAAGGATCCGATTGGACCAAGTGACGGAGAAACTGCCCAAACAATCAGCCATGGTAAAATGCCGCGCACTACAAAAACCGCCACCAAAAGTCCCCAGGTTAAAAACCACTTTTTGGCTTTTTGCCCCATTGTAGAAAGAACCTGGGCATTGATAATTGCATTATCAACTGATGAGACAGTTTCAAAAAGAATCAGGCCGGCTACAGTCAAAATAATTGAAAAAATATCCATTGGTAATTTACTACAATACTATATTATAACAGAATTATTTGGGATTCTTAGCATAAGTTTTTTACTTGGAGTGCGTCATGCAACTGACGCTGACCATGTAGCAGCAGTTACCACAATTTTAGCCCGTCAGAAGAAGGGGATTTTAAAAGCGCTTTTGGTTGGAATCTATTGGGGAATAGGCCATTCTATAACAGCAACACTGGTGGGCATTCCTATCATTGTTTATTCCCTGGTGGTTCCGCCAAAACTTGAACTTTTTCTGGAATTTATTGTAGGTTTAATGTTGGTTATCTTAGGCATACTTAACTTAACTGGTATGCGGGGCCTCTTTAGTAGTTGTAAGAAGTAAAAGCGAAAGCATAAACCATTATCTTGTCATTGCCTCCGGGCTTATCAGCATTATTTTCGGTTTATATATTATGTATCAGAAACTTTAGCTTCCCACATTCCAAGTGGGAAGGTATTTATCTCAAGATAGTTGATCTGCAATAAAATCCAGCGCCAGGGAATTAATGCAAAATCTTTTTCCGGTTTTCGTCGGACCATCATCAAAAACATGTCCCAGGTGTGAACCGCAATTTTTACACATTACTTCTATTCTTTTAACACCTACGGAGTAATCATCCTCGCATACAATATTTTCATTAACAACTGGCTTGTCAAAAGAAGGCCAGCCTGTTTTAGAATCAAATTTGGCTTCTGATGAAAACAGTTTAGTCCCGCAAACAACACAAGCATAAATTCCAGATTCATGGTTATTTGTATATTTTCCTGAGTAGGGTGGCTCTGTCCCTTTTAGGAAACAAATATTATACTGTTCCGGGGTTAATTTTTTCTTCAGATTATTCACAGTATTCTTCCTTAATGTCTTTATTAAATTTATCCAGCAGCTTTTGGATTTTAGGGTTTATCACAATAGAACAGTAGGGATTTAAATTTTTGTTCCTTTCATAGTAATTCTGATGATACTCCTCAGCTGTATAAAATTTTTCTAAAGGCACAATCTGAGTAACAATTTTACTACTGTACTCTCCTGATTTTTCCATTTTTTCTTTGGATCTTAAAGCTTTATTTTTTTGTTCGTTATTTTGAAAAAAAATTATTGATCTATACTGAGTCCCCACATCGCTACCTTGTTGGTTTAAAGTTGTTGGGTCATGAGTGGCCCAAAAGACGGTAAGCAGGTGTTCAAAAGAAATAATATCAGGGTCAAATTTTATCTCTACAGCTTCTGCAAATCCTGTATCACCTTTGGAGACCTGAAGGTATGTAGGATTTTTACCTTTCCCCCCGGCATAACCTGAGGTAACAGAAATTACCCCTTTAAGCCGTTTGAAGATGGCTTCTGTACACCAAAAACAGCCTCCAGCAAAAATAGCCAGTTGCATAATATACAGTATAATATATTTTAAGCTGGCAGGCGTTTTAAAGGATTAATCAACAATTTATCAACCCTATTCCCATCCATGTCTATAACCTCAAATTTGAAAGTTCCCAATTCAAAATTATCTCCCGGGACCGGAACGCGTTCGATTTTATGCATGACCAATCCGCCGATTGTGTGGAATATGCCTGTTTTTTCTGCCGGAAGTTTTTTGATATGAAAATAATCCTTAAATTCATCAATGGACACTAAACCATCCACCAGATAGGTTCCATCATCCCGCTTAACTATATTCATCTCCTCCAGTTCATTAACTGTAGGAATATCACCGACAATTGCTTCCAGAATATCTGTCAGAGACAGCAAACCCTGCACATTTCCATATTCATCAACCACAAGCGCTATATGTATGCCTGATTTTTTAAACAACTCCAGCACTTTCAAAGCCACCATGCTTTCGGGAATAAATAATGGTTTATGAAGATACTTTTTTAAATCAATTTTTTCTTCAAGAAGAAAATTTGTGAATACTTCTTTCGCTCTCACTATCCCCAAAACATTATCCAGGTTATTTCTGCAAATGGGGAAATGCGAGTATTGATTTTTGGTAATTTTACTGCGGATTTCTTTAAAAGAGCTATCTATATCTATCCATATTATTTCTTTTCTTGGCGTCATTAAGGTATTTATTTTCTTATCTCCCAGTCTCAGAGTCCGCTCAACAATATCTTTTTCTCCCCGTTCAAAGATTCCCATTCTGGCCCCTTCCCTTATTAACATATATATTTCTTCATCAGATACCAGCGACTTTTCTGATAATTTTATTCCCAGGAGCCGGAATACCCACTCTGTTGAAAAACTTAAAACAGAAACAAAAGGAGCGCCTATCATAGAAACAGTATTCATTGGACCTGCCACAAGTGTAGCAATTTTTTCCGGATTGCTTAATGCAATTTTTTTCGGAACAAGTTCTCCAATAATTAAAGACAGATAAGCAATTACAATTACCACAATAGCCAACCCCAAAGCATCGCTGTATGGACTAAGAAGGGGAATCTGACTTAAAGAGCTTGACAGCGCTTCAGCAATTGTTGCTCCTCCAAAAGCGCCTGCAAAAATTCCCACCAGGCTGATGCCAATCTGCACTGTTGATAAAAACCTGGTGGGGTTATTTGCCAGGTCCAATGCAGTCTGCGCTTTTTTATTGCCTTCATTTGCCTGTTGCTGTAATTTAGACTTGCGGGCAGAAACAATGGCAAGTTCTGCCATGGCAAAAACACCATTCAGAAGAATAAGCAAAAGAATAATTATAATTTCCATAAAGAAACTACTGTCATACCTGTATTATAATACCAATCGCAAGAGAAGTTTTTAGGGCAAGATATAGCCCCTGCAGACATTTGCCCTCCAAATAGATTAGAAGCGCTTTACTCGTCTTATCCTTTTTTAAGAGGTGATTCAGTTGCTATAGGCAAAGGCGATGATGGTAATTGTCAAAGTTGGAGAAATAACCTAGGTTGGTGGAAATATGTTTTACAAGACAATATGAAAGCTGCAGGAATTGGATTAACAGATTATTCTTGAGGAAGTAGCTGCTCGCTTGGATGTCCGCCACCCATCCGCTCTCCGGGTTTTAACCACTTAATATAGCTGCATCCGGTAGCAGTCCTGGTCTCTTTGTCCCAGCCGGCTGTTGAACATTTCTCCATTCTTTTGCCGGCAGAGGTGGTAAATAAAACAATTTTTTCACCACACTCCGGACATGGTTCATCCAAAGTTTCAGTTGTTCCATTGATCCATTCAACATAGTCGCAGCCAGTGGCTGCTTTAGCCTCTTTATCCCAGCCTCCGGTACTGCATTTTTTCAGCTTTTTTCCAAACCTGGTCACATTTAACACCAAGGGGTTTCCGCATTTAGGGCATTTCTCGTCTAGTGGTTGCGGCCCCACAGCCAGCCACTTTACGTAATTGCAGCCTTCGTTTTTCCTGGTCTCTGGATTCCATTTGCCGGTTGAACAGCGCTGCAGCTTTTTTCCGCTGGGAGTTTCTGTGATATCACCTAAAACCGAACCGCATTTAGGACACTTCTCATCTGGCATAAGGTTAAGAATACCATAAATTCAAACATCGTACACTGTGCATACCTTGAAAAAACGCAGGAATTTTACGCAAAACATGGCGGAAAAACAATTATTATTGCACGCTTTATTCCTATTATTCGTACCTTTGCACCTTTTGTTGCGGGAGTCGGGAAAATGCATTACAAAACATTCTTTTTCTATAACGTCGCTGGTGCATTTATTTGGGTGACAAGTCTTACCTTTGCGGGGTACTTTTTCGGTGGACTACCCTTTATAAGAGAAAACTTTGAATATGCAGTAATTGGGATTGTTCTCGTTTCTCTGATTCCTGTAGTGATTGAATATATCAAACATAAGTACGCATCAACAGCTAAGAAAAAACATGAAGAAACATCGTATGAAGAAATTCAACAAGCATTTAAAAAAAGAACATATAAACGATTAATTCTTCTTCGAATGTTATATCTTTTTTAGTCTATTTATTCTCTCTTCAACAGGAGGGTGTGTTGAGAATAAATGCAGCATTTTTCCACCCCAACCGCCAAGCGGATCGCCAATATAAAGTGAAGATAAAGCTGGGTTTGTGTGCATTGGGGAACGTTTCGCAGAATTATGAATAGCCACAAGCGCTTGAATGACGCGCCCTCATCCCTACCTCACTATAAGACCTGTCAAGCCCCTTTTTTAGCCTCATTTTGATGCTATTTTCGAAATTATGTGATATAATCCCATCCATATGATAGAACAAGATCAAAGCAGACCACAGGAAGCTGAATATAAAGCACTTCCTCAAGGTGCAATTGCCATTGTACGTGGAAAATCTTATGATAGAACTCCCGGAAATTTCCGTTTTAGAGTTCAAATTGGTAGAGTAGCATTTCATCAAACTCAGGCAGGTGTGCATAATGATATAGCAGCAGAAAGAGCAACAGAAGGATTTGTAATCCCCAAGGGTGAACACGCTGGATGGGTTGCAGTACAACCAATAGAAAGAAACAGACAGATTGAAGTTTCTGTATGCCCTCAGGATAGACCAACAGGTGAAGTAAGACTTGTTTTAGTTGATAAAGGTCATGCTTCTGATAAGCCAGTAAGAACAGCAAGTGTTAATGCAGCAATATTTACAGAACAGGGGTTTGATTTGAATCAAGAAAATATAAACAACCATGGAGTTACACTTAATCCTGAACTTTCACAGTTACTTTACGATTTCCAAGCAGGCCAAGGACAATTTGCACCTCAAACAGAAGCATAACTTTTATTCCACCTAATTACTACTACGACAAATAATTACATTTTTCAAAATACTGTTCATAGTTCCGTATGGTATTTTAGCACAAGCTTCCTTACCTCCTCAACAACACGAGTTCTATCTTAGATTACTTTAGAAACGTCACCCATCTTACTTTTAAAATGTCACCTTAAAATACCCGTAGAGATGGTGACAGGTACCCCTTAAACTAAGACAAGATTCTCTAACTTTTGTTAAGGTTGGCAGAGTCTAGAAAGGAGTATCCATGCAAAGAAAAATTATTCCGGCTGAGATTAAAGCTGAGGTTTTAGCCAAAGCAAAGAGTGGGGAAAAAGTATCAGCTCTTGCCAGCCAATATGGTATCAGTGACAAAACCATTTACACCTGGCTCCGGATTGATACCGGTGAGAATGTTGTTTCAATTGTCCAGTACAACAAACTAAAAAGGGAGAATGAGGAATTAAAGAAGTTAGTTGGTGA
>CAYMZB010000012.1:0-21533 GCA_964394845.1 uncultured Gammaproteobacteria bacterium
ACCCGGACAGTCCCGTCGCTTGACAAAAATTCAATCATATCCAATCTTCCATTAAGAATTATCCCCTCTGCAAACTTCACTCCCTTAATTGGCATTTCGCTTTGCATATCCGAAGGCCAGGAAGGGATCGCTTCTTTATAAAAATGTTTTAACGCTTTTTCACCCTTAGCCAGGCATTCTGTTATTTCTTCTTCAGAAAGAGGCTGACCGTTTAAATATTCCTTAAATTTATCTATTAAAAACCGGTAATCCCTTTTTTTTGTTTTTCCGTATTTAATGTAGGCGCTCAACGCGTAATGTACGGCAGACCCGAAAATTAAATTTTTATCTTTCTTTTCCGGCAATGAAACCAAATTTCTAAAAAAATACCGCCAGGGGCATTTAATAAAATTATCCAATCCTGTTGCTGATAAACCTTTTTCCAAAAAAAGACCCTGCAAATATTTTTTGTCCTTAGGAGTAATAATAGTTTTTTCCTGCTGATTAAAAACTTGCGCATTGTCAAAAGTTTTTTCAAACTTGGATATATTGATTTTTTCTAAGAACTTACTGTTAATTTCCTGCAGAAATTGACTTGGCATTTGCGTTTTTCCGTCTATCCCGCATTTAGAATATGTCAACATAACGCTTTTTTTAGCCCTGGTCATTGCTACATAAAAAAGTCTTCTTTCGTCTTCAATTTCTTCAAAAGAAACATCTGTTTTAATATTTTGCCCCATATATTCCCAGGGGATTTTTATTTTAGCGCCCCTTTTTCTGGAATTACCCCATCTCCCGTCAAAACAATTTATGATATATACAAATTCAAACTCCAGACCTTTAGACTGATGCACCGTCATAAGTCTTATTCCTTCTTCCGTAGACAAATTAGATTTTGTCCTCCAGGAAACTTTGTGCTTTTCCGCTGTCTGCAAAAGGTGCAAAAAATCCGCTAAATTAAACTTGGGGTTTTTACTAAGATATAATTTAACTTCATCAAAAAGAACAATTAATTTATTGAGTATCTGATACCTTTGTCCTGACTGTAGAAAATATTCTTTAAATCCGGACCCGTTTACAACATCAACAAACAATTCATCAAAGGGAATATTTTTGCTGCTGCTTATCCAATTGTTATATTTCCAGTAGAAATCAACAATTGCGTTGGGCTTTTTGTTTATCTTCCTAATAAATTCATTAATACTTATTTTCTGTTTTCTTGAATGACTTATTATTTTATAAACATCAAAAGGATCTATCTTTAAAAAATCTATCTGCAAAACCTTGGTAAGTATTGTCTCGTCAAAAGGTTTTCCGATTGCTTCAAAAATAAGCAGTAATTTCCCTATTTGCAAATCCTTTAGAATATCCTGATCTGCTTTGATTACAAATCTAATGCCCCTCCTGTTAAAAATTTGCGCAAGGGGAGCAATGTCCATATTTCTTCTTGCCAAAACTGCTATCTGCGAGGAATCACCTCTTTTTATTTTCCGGCTGATTTCTGATGCTATGTATTCGTATTCCAGATCATAACTTGAAAATTCCGCAACCTTAATTTTCTCCGGCATTTTTTTGGAACTGGATAATAAATTTCTCGCTGGCAAAATATTTGCGCTGATATTTTTTTCAATCAAACTACCGGATGCATCAAGTATCAGCTGATGCGACCGGTAATTGGTTTGTAGATTTATTAATTTGGCCGAGGGGTAAAGATTTTTAAAATAAAGAAAGTTTTCCAAACTGGCTCCCTGAAACCGGTAAATTGCCTGTTTTTCATCTCCTACCACAAACAAATTAGGGATCTTGTAAAAGCTGGCTATTAACTCAATGAGTTTGTTTTGCGCTGCATTCGTATCCTGATGTTCATCAATTAAGATATACTGGTACTTTTCCTGTATTCTTAAAAGCAAGGACTTATTACTTTCTAAAGCTCTGATTACTTCCAAAAGCATATCATTAAAATCATATTTTTTCTCTTCTCTTAGTTTTGTTTCATAGCTTTCAAAAACAATTGCAAACTCTTCAATTTTTTCAATGTCTTTTTTTAAATCCTGATAAACTCCTTTCATCGTATCTTTGTATCTACCTTTATCGTGATATAAATCATCAATGCTTTCAAAATCTATCTTTTGTTTTTGTATAGCTGTTTTTAGTTTTTCAAAAGTTATTCCTTCTTTTTTTAAATCGTTGATTGAGGATAAGATATCTTTTAAATAATAAATCGGATCGCCAAAAGGCCGGAGTAGTTTTAAATCCAGCGAATTTACTAAGCCTTCAATCAACACTATTTGTTCAACCTCTGTTATTGATTCGGATGACAACAGTTTAGGAAACTCATCAGGATAATTTTTTATAATGTTATTTGCAAAAGAATGAAAGGTAGAAATCTCAACCCTAAATGCAGGCGTTCCAATAATTTTGGATAGTCTGTCCCGCATTTCAAAACTGGCTGATTCGGAAAATGTTAAAGCTAAAATGTTTTCCGGATTTATTTGAGTTTGAAGTAAAATATTTGCAATGCGGATGGTTAATATTTGAGTTTTTCCTGTACCCGGGCCTGCAATAACCATGACCGGACCTTCAATTTCGTCAACTGCAAGTTTTTGTTCCGGATTTAAATTTTTGTATGATCTTTTAAATTCATTTGTAATCATTTTTAATCATTTCTTTCACTCTAAACAACGTAGATATTGACTTCTATATAAAGATTTTTGTACAATAACAATGCTGAAAACTGGTGAGTGAGTGCGATGCCACGACCCAGTTTTTTGGTAATTTAAGGAATAGGCCTCCCTCAGTAAGTATCGCAAGGGTATGTACAAACTGTACCCACCCTTTCAAAAATTGACTGCCATTCAATAACTCCTAGTATTTTTTTAGCTGTTGTCGCTTATTCTCTATACTCAAATAATTACCGTTGCTTCTTCGTAAAGCATGGGCAAACAATCTTGCCTTAATCGGAATTTTGTTCCGTGATTATGTCCTGTTCGTGCATCGAAATCCACAAGAATTTTTCCTTCCTCTAGTGCTTCCAAAAATCCTGCAAAGCTGAATCTCTGCAACATCATTACCTTTGTGTAATGATAATATTCTTTTTTCCTTTCAATTTTTGTTTCAGCCTGAACATAAAAAGTATTAAGTAATTTTGTTCCAGCTTTATGTTCCAAATCATCAAAGCCCCAATATGGTTGCGGGTTGAGCTCTCCTAGACCGATACGTTTTTTAACAGATTCGAGCCAATCTTTATGTCGTTTATCAGCACCTTCAGCATTAAAGGAGATTAAGATTTTTCTCTCTTTGCGGTCGATTACTACCATAAAACCACGATCGCTTCTTGATTGTCCATGAATAGTTAGGCGAAAACTCATTTCCCCTTTTTGGTATTTTTTACCGTCTTCCTGATGTGCCCAGCCATATTTTGGTAAAAGAATTTGGTGTACAAAATGAATAGCTCTAGGTGAAGGCTCAATATGAAAAAGGGTTGTTAAAGAAGAAGAATTAATCCGTTGGGTTTTTAACTCCCACTCAGCAGTATTGGGAATTGGTAAATTATTTTCTTTAATACCTAGCAGATCCTCTAATGTATTCCCTATACCGCCAGCATTGCCTTTTCTTGCGTTTATAATCCATCCCATTGCCACAATGTCTTTAAGCATATCTATTAACGTCTGCTTCGTATAAATAATGGTTTTGTTTGACATAAACCTAGAATAGAGTTATATTAGGGCTGTATTGTTCAATTCGATCCCTAGCCATATTACAATATTCTGGTGAAATATCAATTCCAATATAATCCCGACCAAAATTTATTGCAGAAATTGCAGTTGTACCAGAACCCATGAAAGGATCAAGAATAACTTTTGCGCTTGTTGATGAGATAATTCGATCAATTAATTTAACAGGAAAAGCAGCAGGATGCTCATTTCTCATTTCTTGTGTAAATTCCCAAACATCACCATACGCATTAGCCTTTGGTGCTAGCCTAAATTTTGGTTTAGCTATAAGGTAAATAACTTCATAAGTGGGCAAGAAATAACCTGCATTGAAATTAAGGCCTCCTTTTCTTTTCCAAATAATAATTTGTCTGACAGGAAATCCATTAACGATGTCTTGACGATCTTGTAATAGGCCATCCTGAACACGCCATTTATGATTGTAGAAAATTGCGCCATCTTCTGGAATGATTCTCATCATTTCATTCAAACACTCTCTTTGCCATTTAATATATTTATCATGGGGCATACAATCGTCATGATGTGTATATCCATTTTGAAGTGCTGCATTTTCCCATTTGCCACCCCGTCCATCTTTCATTCCGTTACCAGTTGAGTTTTTGAGATTATACGGAGGTGAAGTAACAACTAAGTTTACTATTCCATCAGGGATCTGTTTCATTATTTCGATAGTATCACCACATATAATTTTATTTATAAAATCTTCCAGATATAAAAGCTTTTTAGTACTATTTTTTTTAGACTGATAATCTACTCCAGTTTTGTTTATAACTTGCGGCATTATAATATTAGCCATTGATTTTACTCTTCCCAAGTATACCTACAACCTTACCCAGTAATCTAGTCTCCGGATAGATAGGAATATTTCTATATTTTGGGTTTTCCGGTTTCAGATAAACTTTATCATCGTCATGAACAAACCTTTTAACAGTTGTTTCATCATCATTTCTTGCAAGTACGATGTCTCCGTTTTTAAATTCCTTAGCATTTCTCACGACTACTATATCCCCATCATCAATTCCAGCTCCAATCATAGAATCACCGCTAATTCTTACCAGACGGTCGCTGGATGTAACTTGTACATCATCTATAACTTTCCATTCATTAATTTCATACGCCTGCATATATGGACCGGCTGCGCTTACCCCAACCACAGACGCTATCTGCTTTAAACCTAATTCTTGAATTCCCTTATCTAAGATTCTTAAACCTCTTGCCATTCCTTCTTCTTTTTCTATATAACCTTTATCTCCCAAAATTTTCAGTATATCTAAAACACCTTGATTTGAAGAAACTTCTAATTCGTCGCGAAGTTCAGCTAAAGTTGGGGGATAACCAGAATCTGAAATAGATTTATAAATATACTTTAGCACTTGCAACTGACGGGCCGTAATATTGTCCATAACCTATCTATAATACTGACTAAATAGTCAGTTTGTCAAGATACAATTAGTTTACTACGATTCGGTTTACACGAACGTAGTTTACATAATTGTATCAAGATACAATTTCTGCTTCTTCAAATTCCAGACTTTTAACTGAAGGCAGCTCCGAACCAATTAATCCATGCAGTTCACCATGCAAAGAAGACGTATTCATGATAACTTTTTCTATCTCTTTTTCCCTTTTAGCCCACAGTTTGACAAAAACCCTTTTCTCCGTATCTAAATCACTTTTCATAGCAGTAAAAGCCTCTGCTATTGCAGACACTCTTTGTTGAAACTCAGAACTCAAAAAGTAGTTGTATACCACTTCCATTTTTTCATTTTTGCCAACTACTGATTGTTTAACTCTATAATTATCTATAATTGATTTTCTAAGTAGTACTGCAACAGACAGGAAACATTCAAACGAGGTGACATAAACTCCGTCTTTGAAACCAAAATTTTTAACCTCTTCCGGGAGGATAACCGAAACCAGTACTGCCATATCTCCTTTGCATGCCAGCATGTTTGCCTTTAAATCATCCACCCACTTTTTTTCCCAGCTTTTGGTCCGCTTACTTTCCCAAACAATTGTCCCGCATAATCGGCCGTTTTTATCAAACACTTTCTGAATAATATCAGCGCCTCTTATTCCTTTACTTACTTCTTTAATTTCATCTGCTCCAAACTCCCGCTTTAAAACTTCTTCCAACTCCAGCTCTAACACTTCACCTTGCAATTGTTGAGAGGTCTGAGATGCTTTTCTTTGAGCTTCATCTAACGATTTTTTCAAAGAATCAATTACCTGATCTTTTTCCTTTTCTTTCAGGTGAAATTTTTCCATAAACTCTGCTGCAGTTTTTTCCTGTATTTTTTTTCTTTCCTCATCAATCTGACGCTGTTTTTCAAGCTCTAAATTTTTCTCTTTTTCCTCAAGTTCTGTGGTTTTTTTACGAAGCTCCAATTCATACTGCCTTGCTCTATCAATCTCTTTTCTTTGTTTTTCTACTTGTTCCAGAAGATTAGATTTCTCCTGACTTGCTTCTTCTTTAATCCGCTCTTCCAGTTTTTTCTTCTCTTCAACCCATTTATGATTATACTGGTCTTTTAACCCTTGTTCTATTTTTTCCTTTAACTGTGATTCTAAAGCCTGATCTATGGAAATCTCTTTCTTGCAGTTTGGACAGATTAAACTGGTTGTTGTAGTAGTCATTGATGTTATCTTTGTTCTATGCTGGAAGGAACAGATTTACCTAAATGTTCATATGCGCCACGGGTTGCCATTCTTCCCCGGGCAGTGCGCTTCAAAAACCCTACCTGCATAAGATACGGCTCAATAACATCTTCAATAGTGCCAATATCCTCAGACAGCGTTGCTGCCAGCGTTTCTACCCCAACTGGCCCGCCGCTAAATTTTTCGATAATGGTTAAAAGCAGTCTCCTGTCCGAGTCATCCAGACCCAACGGATCAACTTCCAGTAAATCTAATGTTTGATGAAGAAGTTCTTTTGTCACAATACCCTTTCCATGCACTGTCGCAACATCACGGACTCTTTTAAGCAATTTCAAGGCAATTCTGGGTGTGCCACGGGCTCTTTTGGCAAGCTGTAGAGTTTCTTCTTTACCAATGGGTACTTGCAGTTTTTTTGCGCCGCCTTGAATAATGCGGGCAAGCTCCGAAGGAGTATAAAAAGATATTCTGTGATTGACGCCAAAACGATCCCGCAGCGGTGCGGAAATCAAACCGATACGGGTAGTGGCGCCTATAATCGTGATATGCGGCAGTTCCAACCGCAGAGTACGCGCAGAAGGCCCTTTGCCAATGACAATATCCAGGGCAAAATCCTCCATGGCAGGATAAAGGGTTTCCTCAACCACCTTGCTTAACCTGTGAATTTCATCTATAAAAAGCACGTCCCGGGGTTCAAGATTTGTTAAAATCGCAGCCAGATCCCCGGCCCGTTCAAGCGCGGGGCCAGAGGTAATTCTGATGTTACCCCCCATCTCTTTAGCAATCAAATGAGCCAGAGTTGTTTTCCCCAAACCAGGCGGGCCATAAAGCAGTGTATGTTCCATTGCCTCGCCTCTTTTTTGCGCGGCAGTGATGGAAATATGCAATGATTGCCTGATTTTCTCCTGGCCAATGAACTCATCCCAGGCAGTTGCCCGTAAAGATGAAAAAAGTTTTTCTTCCTCAACTATTTCCTTAGTTCCCTGTTTCAACATAGTTTTACTTAATCTTAAATTTCATTTTACCAAGCGCCCGCAAGGCAAAGCTAATTTTTCTCTCAAGGGTTTGCTCTGATGGCGGCACAGACCGGATAGCTTGTTCTGCTTCTTTACCGGTATACCCCATGACACGCAAGGCTTCAATTGCCTGAAGATTTTCCTCGCTTTCCTCTGCTAAATTTAACTCCTTCTGTCCTCCCAGCTTATTCTTCAGTTCAATAATAATCTTTTGGGCATTTTTATGGCCGAGCCGCGGGATAGCAGTAAAAAAATCAATATTGGCATCTTTAATTGCCTGTTCAACAAATTCTGCCCCCCTGTCAATAACTAAAAGCGCGGTTTTGGGACCAATGCCGGAAACAGATAATACCAGTTTAAAAAGCTCCAGCTCATCCCTGCTCAAAAACCCATAAAGAGCAAGAGCGTCTTCCCTGACATGGGTATAAATAAATAGTTCAACTGTTTGCGACTCCTTAAGCTCCAAAACGTAGTGAGCCGGAATAGTGACCGCATAACCAACCCCTGCAACCAAGACAATAATCTGCCCGGAAGATTCTTTTGTGTGTATGGTACCTGCTAGAAAACCAATCATAGATGTTTTTATATCAGTTTATACTGGGCAATTTTCCGCAGTTTATACGAAAAGGCGTGCGTTAATGCAATAGCCAACGCATCAGCTGTATCATCTTTAACAATCTGCTCCGGCAGACGCAGTATTGCTGTCACCATCCGCTGCATCTGATTTTTATCAGCTTTCCCATAGCCTGTTATGGCTTGTTTTACCTGCAGCGGGGTGTAAGAAATAGTCGGCACATTAACCTCGGCAGCCGAGAGCAGAATAACTCCTCTGGCTTGTCCAACTATTAAAGCTGTTTTTGAGTTTGCGGAAAAATATAACTGTTCAATAGCTAAAATCTCCGGCTTAAATTTCCCAATCAGATTTAAGACAAAATGATAAATCTTTGCTAAACGATTATCCAAACTTTCTTTTGATGCAGTTTCAAAACAACCAAACTCTACAGGAACCTGTTTACCAGTCTCATCCTTAATAACTCCCCATCCCATCCTGCCAATTCCAGGATCAATGCCAAGTATAATCATCGCGCAGACAGTATATCGTAAATATAGCGGTTTAAGCTACAATGAATTTATGTCCGGGTTTTTTCCAAAAATTATCCTAAGTTTGCTTTTTTGGGGGATTTTTATATTTGTAGTTTTAAAAGTTGATTATCCTAGCAGCCTTACCCAGGCAAATTTAATGCAAATTGTTTTGTTTTTTGGCGCTTTAATTTTAGCATTAATGCTTACATTTAATATCTTCTTTAAGAATATCTTCTACTCTTTATTTTTAAGTTTAGGCTTAATTTTATTGTTAATCCTTAAGGCATTAGATTCTTTAAACTTTGTCACAGGTGTATTAACCCTATTAGCTGTTGCCTTATTCATTAGTTACTTTAAAAATATTAAAAATTTGACTAAATTCCCAAAAATCCCTAAACTAACAAGACTTAAGAGAAAAATATGAAACAAAAACAATATATAACTTGCGCCATTCCATATGTTAATGCGCCTCCTCATTTAGGACACTCGCTGGAATTCATTCAAGGAGATGTAGTCGCCCGCTATCACCGGCTTCTTGGGGAAGAGGTTGTTTTATTATCCGGAGCTGATGAAAATGCATTAAAAAATGTCCAGGCAGCAGAAGCAGCCGGAGAAGATGTCCAAATATTTGTTGATAAGAATGCTAAGTTATTTCAGGATTTGGCAGAGAAATTAAATGTTAAGTTTGATATTTTTCAGAAAGGTAGCGACAAAGAGCGTCATTATCCATCTTCTCAGAAACTTTGGGAACTTTGTGATAAATCTGGCGATATATATAAGAAGTCGTACAAAGGACTCTACTGTGTTGGGTGTGAAACATTTTATACTCCTGAAGAATTGGATGAAAAAGGCGAGTGTTTTGAGCACCCGGGTAAAAAATTGGAAGAGGTTGAAGAAACAAATTATTTTTTTAGATTATCTAAATATCAAAACCAACTTATTAAACTAATTGAGGAAGATCAGTATCAGATAGTCCCCCAATCCAAAAAAAACGAGGCCCTATCCTTTATCAAATCAGGACTGCAGGATATCAGCATTTCCAGAACCAATAAGCGTACCAAGAACTGGGGAGTACCTGTACCAAATGACTCTACTCAGCGATTATATGTATGGCTGGATGCTTTAAACATTTATCAAAGCGGGGTAGGTTTTGGCTGGGATGATGAAATGTATAACAAATGGTGGCCGGCTGATTTACACATCATCGGGCGCGGGATTTTACGTTTTCATGCAGTCTATTGGCCGGCTTTTTTACTATCTGCAGGGCTACCTCTACCTAAAAAGCTATTGGTTCATGACTACATCACAATAAATGGACAGAAAATGTCTAAAACATTAGGAAATATAATTGATCCTTTAGAAGTTATTAAAAAGTATGGGGTTGACGCTGTCAGATATTATCTTCTGGCAAAGATTTCACCTTTTACAGATGGTGATTATTCTGATAGTAAGATGCTAGCAGCTTATAATGCTGATTTAGCAAATGGATTGGGGAATCTTGTTGCCAGAGTTGCCAAACTTTGCGAGCAACACAATATCAAAGCTACTCCGGGAGCTAATGTCTGGTGCGCTGATTTGGAAAAATATATGGGGGAATTTAAATTTAATGAAGCCTTGAGCGTTATTTGGAAACTAATCACAGAGGCTGATCAGAAAATTAATGAGACAAAACCATGGGAATTAGCAGGAGAAAAAGTTGAAAGAATTTTATTAGATTTAGTTAAAAGAATCCAGGCAATTGGATTTAACCTGAAGCCTTTTTTGCCACAAACTGCAGAGAAAATTTTAAAACAATTTTCAGGAGAAGTGAAATCAGCTCCAGTACTTTTTCCCCGCCTTCGCTAAAGCTACGGCGGGCAAGCCCGTATATGATTTTTACTTCATCAAAAGTTTCTGATGGAAATATGTCCCTGGACAATTGGAAAAAGTTCTTAAAAAAACTGGGTATTAATTTCAAAAATATTGCGGAAGTAAAACAAACACACAGCAATAAAATAATACTGGTGGGAAATTATCCAAACCCCACCACAGAAGCAGACGGACTAATTACTAATGATAAAGACGTTTACTTACTAATGAAAACAGCAGATTGCATGGCAATTGGTTTTGTTGATTTAAACAAATATGCTATTGGCTTAATCCATGCAGGATGGAGAGGTTTAGAAAATGGATATCTGGAAAGAAGCTGAAAATCAGTTAATTAAAACAGGGATCTTAAAAGAAAATATAGATAATCCAAAAATTTGTACTTATGAAAGTAAAGATTATTTTTCCCACAGAAGAGCTGCAGATCAAAATCAAGATGATTTTAGATTTGTTACAATCTTAGGGCTATGAAATGGAACTCACATATCATACTTCGTCTAATAGTCCTTGAAAGAAAAATATATCTAGCTGTTTACCCTTTAGGAATTCAGGATTGTTGTAGATATATGTTTTTATCTTCAGGGTAGAGGAAATCAATTGTATGCTCCTCTAATCCAGTTGTAATAATAGAAAAATCACTTCTTTTTTCTGGTTTTACTTGATCTAAGGTAGCTCTTCCAAGTTTATCTCTAAAATATGTAATATTATTTTCCCAATTATTACCAGTCAAAAATCTAAAACCTAACTCTTTAGCACACTCTCGTAATCGCGTGTAAAAAGAACTTCCAATACCCTGTTTTCTTAACTCTTCCCTTATTCTATAATCAGCTACACGAATTACTTCAGGATTAGTTTCAGGGATTCTTAGATTAACCCTATTTATGTAATAATCATCTAGACCAAAGGCTTCAGCTTCTACTAATCTTAGGTAAGTCTGATGATACCTATCTACATCTGAAGGAAAAGCCGGACCACCTGTTTTGGGTGGGAAGAATATACTAGGATTTCCCATTTTAGCTCTTTCTGTTTTAAGAAACTTTTCTTTTTCTTCTGAATATTTTTTTAATGCATCTTTATTGCTAACAGGTAGAGTTTTATGCTCTACCACCAATTTATTTACCTCATTAGGATAAGAGGCAACTGTAACTAAACGAATATTATTCGGATCATCCACTAACTCAAAAACTCTTGAGGGAATAAGTATATATCTTAGTGCCGGTTCAGGTATATCTAACCTCCCTCTACTTTGAGGATCTGCTGCCCATTCGTTAAAAGCTTTTTTATCAGTCTCAATAATTTTGGAGATTTCTGCCGCTACTTCTGTTTTAAGTGGATCTTGTTTAGAAGAACCTACATCTGGTGAATCCATAACTTGATTATATAACAAAGGATTGCCCAACTAATGTTTAAATTAAAATTAAAGAGTTAATGCTCCGTCTAACAAGGGTTAAGAAAGACAATTAGTTAGGAATCTTTATGATATTAAACTTCTAAGATATTGTAAAAACAATGCTGGAGTCAAAACTATAATATTTAAATCCTTATTTATAAGATCGACTTTAAAGTGTCTAGTATTATAGGTAATAAGAAAATTAGCATTGGAATTTTTTGCTCCAAGAATTATATGAGCATCATCCGGATCCAGTACATATTGCTTAAGGAATTGTATTTTTTTCTCAAAGTCTCCTAACAAAGGTATCATGGAAAGTCTCTCTTGAATAAGAAAATCTAATTTATCCTCATTTATACCCAAACGCTTGGTTATAATTTTTAATTCCTTTAAAGACAAAGAAGATATTATAAATTCCAGATTTTCAATTTTATTTAAAAGTAAATAGGCTGCTCCTGAAGTAGAAAGTAAAGAAGAAATCACAACATCTGAATCTACAAATACTTTGTGCAACATTATCTCTTAGGATTTTGATCTAGCTTTTGACAATTCTTCTTCGATTTTGGGAAGATTCTCCATGTCTCTTTGTTCTGCGCTATAGAGGTCGTAATCTAAACCAGTAAATGCAAAGGCAATGGAACTTGCAGGAATTCTGTATACTTTTCCAATTCTTTTAGCAATCAGCTGTCCTTTATTTATCAGTTCATAGATTGTGTTTTTACTCAATTTCAGAATATCAGCAACTTCTTCTGGAGTATAAACTTTTGGTGTTATTGCAGTACTAAACATGACTATATTGTACTAAACATTTCTAAACTTGTCAATATATCATTTTCTCTTTAAGTTGTTAATCGATAAAAGAGTAATATAATGAAATATATGTTGATTGACACTCATGCTCATTTATATTGGGATTCGTTTAAGGAAGATTTTGATGAAGTTATCCAAAGGTCATTGGATGCCGGCGTTTCTACTATTATTAATGTCGGGGTTGATGTTGAGAAATCAAGGGAGGCACTTCGACTCGCCAAAGGCTCGCTCAGTGAATATTCTTCGAGCGCAGTCGGGAAGTTACAATTATTTTCAACCATTGGAATTCATCCGCACGAAGCCCTTAAGTATACTTCTAAGGACATAGAAAAATTAGAACAAATATATCAATCCAGCCCAACAAAGGTTGTTGCTGTTGGAGAATGTGGTTTGGATTTTTCCTCCACCTCCGAGGAGCCAAAACCCACCTCGGAGGTGTTTATGCAAAGACAGTTGTTTCAAGCACAGATTAATTTAGCAAAAAAGCTTAATCTGCCTTTAATTGTTCATTGCCGGGATGACCGTTCACAAAACCCAGCAAATACTGAGTGTTGGGATAGGACAATCGAAATGACCAAAAACCATTTTGGCATATACCATTGTTATAGTGGACTTGAAAAAACAACAAAAAAAAATTATCGAAGAAACTAATTTCCTTGTTTCTTTTGCGGGTACAATAACTTATCCTAAAAATGAATATTTAAGGGAAGCTGCTAAAATATTGCCTATGGAAAAAATAGTTTTGGAAACAGATTGTCCTTTCCTGCCTCCTCAAAACAAGCGGGGCCAGAGAAATGAGCCAGCAACCGTTGCAGAAATTGCGGAGTTGATAGCAGGCCTAAAAGGAATCTCTTTGGAAGAAGTCGCGAGTCAAACCACAAAAAATGCTAAAAAGATCCTTCGACTCCGCTCAGGATGACACTTCGTGTCATTTGCTTTCTAAAGCTCAACTAGTTAAACTTAAAGGTGACCCATGCGTATTTTACTAGTCTTTTTTATTGGTTTTCTATCCTTTTTCTATCTGGCTGCTATCTTGGAACGCTTAATTAGAAAAGCTCGCTACAGTGCATTAGGAATAATTTTTATAATCTTAGGATTTGGTGTAGGCTTTTTTGGCCAATCATTTCTAGCTAGAGGCTTAAATGTTTTAGCAGCATTCTTCCTAATAGGCTCGGGCCTGGGATTGATAGTTCATCATCTTTTATCTCAACGGTTTATTCTTTTTCAAAAACTAGAAAGAGGGTTTGTATTAAAACATGAAAACGGCTTTGAAAGATTTTTAGAGATTTTACCTGGTACTCTCACTTGGATTGCTTTGACTTCTCCTATCTGGTTATCATTTACCTTACCTTTTGCGGTGGCTTACCTAATTTTAATTGCTGATGTTTACTGGCTGCTAAGTGCCCTAAGAATAGCTGTTCTGATATTAATAGGTTATAAAAAAATGGACTTTGCCAAAAAACAAAATTGGCTGAGTTTTCTAAAAAAAGATTACCCTCAGGAATATGAAAGATACTATCATTTAATATTAATCCCAACTTACAAAGAAGCTCTCTATATTCTCTCTTCTACATTTAATGCCATTATGAATTCTGATTATCCACAAAACAGGATCTTTTTAGTAATTGGGTTTGAAGAAAGAGATGACCCTGAAAAGACCTTCGAAACCATGGAGTATCTAAAAAAGATTGATAGTAAAGTAGGCGGTATTTTTACCTCAATTCATCCATATGGATTAACCGGAGAAGTAGCCGGACAAGGATCAAATAAAAATTGGATGATAAAAAATGCCCTCAAAGAACTTAAGAAAAGACATATCAAAGAAGAAGATGTTTTTGTCACAACACTGGATGCTGACTTTGCAGTCCATCCTCAATTTTTAGCCGGAGCATTACATAAATACTTGTCCTTACCTTTGCCTGAAAGAGACAAGCGCACTTTCACAGGTGTATTCCTTTACCATAACAATTATTGGCAAACTCCTACCCCCATGAGACTCATGGCATCAGGAACTAGCTTTTGGCAATTAGCTGAGATGGTAGGTTCTGATAAATATATGAACTATTCTTCTATGTCTATCAGCCTGAAAGCTCTTATAGATATAGGCTGTTGGATTCCTGATAAAGTTAATGACGACAATGGCTTTTACTGGAAAGCCTACTTTCATTTTAATGGAGACTATCGAGTAATCCCTCACTATTTACCTATCTTTGGTGATGCAGTACAAGACGTAACTCTACTAAAAACTTTTCAAAATCAATACCTGCAGATAAAAAGATGGGCTTACGGCGTAGAACATATTCCTTTTATAATCAAGCAATATTTTACAAAAGAGATCGATTTTTGGGATAAAACCGATAAGGTGCTTTTTAAGATTTGGGGGGACTTAAAGTGGGGATTTCTAGCATTATTTGTAACATTTGGCAGCTTACTTATACCTTTAGTTAATCCAAATTTTAAATCATCAGTTCTTTCTATTAATTTACCGATTATCTCTTCATGGATATTGACTGCAGCATTTTTGGGACTATTTACAACTATTTTTATCCATGAAAAAATAGCACCTCCTAGACCTGCAGACTGGTCAACATTTAAAAAAATATGGTCATATATTCAGTGGCTTTTAGTGCCGATTATCTTAGTGACTATCTCAGCCTTACCAGCTATAGATGCTCAGACTTCTTTAATGTTTGGAAAAAAATTAGAGTTCCGTGTGACTAATAAAACTAGGCTTTTAGAAAAAGCATGAAAATACTTATCAGTAAAAAATCCTGGATTGTTTTTGTCCCTCTTCTTTTATCTCTGCTTATTACCCTATCTACATTAGGCTTTGCAAAATTTTTGCCTCCTAAATTACCGCTTTTCTACTCTCTCCCATGGGGAGAAAAACAACTCGTTGATAACCAGCAGCTGCTCATAATTCCTACAATAATTGCTTTGGTTTCACTTTTTAATCTGATTATCTCCTGGCAGCTTCACTCTTCGCAAGAATTTTTTAAAAAAATATTGCTCTTTTCTTCAATACTAATTAGCTTAATACTGACTATAACTTTTGTTAAGATAATTTTAATTTTTATCTAATGGATTTTATTCTACCTGCTATTATTTCTTTTTTAATTACAGCATTTACGATTCCTCCAACAATTAAATTGGCAAAAAGATTTAACTTATTAGATAACCCTAAAACCAGACCTCACCCGGCTCATACCCAAACAAGAACAGTTCCCAGAGCAGGAGGGTTACCCGTATTTATTGCACTATTTCTTAGTATATTAATTTTTACTCCTTTGCATAAAGAAACTATAGGCATATTAGGCGGACTGACAATCCTGGTGTCTATTGGTATCTTGGATGACAAATATAAAAATTTGTCTCCTTACATACGGCTTCTTAGCCAATTTATGGCAGCTGCAGTACTCGTTATAAGCGGAATTGGTATTAATTTTATTACTAATCCAATAGGTGGAATTATTTATTTGGATACTATCAAATTCCTGCCAAATATCTTAACTATAATTTGGGTAGTTTGGGTTATGAATATGGTTAACTGGTCAAAAGGCGTAGATGGACAAATGCCTGGAATAGTAACAATCTCAGCTTTCATTTTGGGATTACTATCTTTGAAATTGCATTTCCTGCAAGATGCATCTCAAGCAAATGTTGCTACACTCGCATTTATTACAGCTGCGAGTAGTTTAGCGTTGTTAATTTTTAATTGGTACCCAGCAAAGATTTTTCCAGGATTTTCCGGCTCAACGATTTTGGGATTTATGATAGCAGTTTTAGCTATTCTTTCCGGAGCCAAACTGGCAACAGCAGGATTAGTACTTTTAATCCCAGCCACTGATTTTACCTACACATTTATAAGGCGAATTTTACAAGGCAAATCACCTGTTTGGGGTGACCGCGGACACCTTCATCATAAGCTTTTAGAAAAGGGGTTATCCCACCCGCAAATCTCCTTGTTTTATATTTTAGGATCTGTTATCTTGGGTACAATTGCCTTACTTTTACCCTCATCCGGTAAACTGTTTGCAGCAAGTTTAGTTACACTCGTAATATTAGGAACTATCTTATGGCTAAATTTCTTTGGGGACTTATCAAAGCAGTCAGACCCAGACAATGGATAAAAAACTTTGCCGTATTTGCAGCACTAATTTTTTCAGGAACACTGTTAAATCATTCCAATCAACTTAAGACGCTTGAAGCTTTTTTGTTGTTTTGTATATTCTCATCCTCAACATACTTGTTAAATGACGTATTTGACATAGAGCGGGATAAGCTGCATCCGTTTAAAAAAAGGCGGCCAGTTGCCTCAGGATTAATCCCTATTCCCGTAGCTTTAGCTCTCTCTATGTTATTAATCATTGTATTTTTACCTTTGGCTTATAAACTATCGCCTGCTTTTTTCTTTGTCTCGCTCGCCTATCTAATACTTCAGCTATTTTACTCAGCTTTTCTAAAACACGTAATACTGCTTGATGTTTTAGTTATTGCTGCCGGTTTTGTCTTAAGAGTTTATGGCGGAGTTTGGGTAATAGATGCACATTTAAATGTCTGGTTTTTGCTTTCTGTTACAAGTTTCGCTTTGTTTTTAGCTATCGGAAAAAGAAGATCCGAGCTTACTTTAATGGAAGGACAAGCTCCTCTTCATAGAGAGACTTTACTTCATTATCCGGAAAACTTATTGGATATATTAACCAGCATGTTTGCTACTTCTGCCTGGCTTACATATGCATTCTTTGCTTTTTTGCAGCCCCCTATTCATGCCCGCGAGGTTTTTTCATCTGTTTTGGGAAGCTTTGAATTACCTTTCTCAGAGGCCAAATATTTAATGGCAACTGTGCCAGTGGTAATTTATGCAGTCATGAGATACCTGTATATTATTTATGAGAAAAAAGAGGGGGAATCTCCGGAAAGAGTCCTACTGTCTGACAGACCAATTGCAACTGCAGTGGTGCTTTGGCTAGTTATGGTTGTAGGAATAATTTATTACTTGGGGGCTTAAGGAGTTGTTTTCTTGTCAACATACACGGAGGAGACAAACCCCTCAGTACCATCAGATAATCTGACCCTATCCCAACTGTCAAGCTCCTCTAAAAGTATCAATTTTTCTCCCTCGTTTACCTTGGCAATTTCTTTTCCCAAAAGTGAACCTTTATCCCGCACCCTTAAAAACCCGGTAGGAGTTTTCTTAACAACTACCTCTGATGTTTGTGTAATAACCGGAGCAGATATTGTTGTTAGATCAGCTTCTGACAAGCTTAAATCAACAGATATTGTTAAATTAAAATTTTCAGGTAAACTCGCTTTAATACTTCGATTCAAATAGTTTGGGTGAGAAATTAAAATAGTATGCTCTTCATTTGCTATGTTTATAGTAATAGGGGTTTTACCATGAGCTTTCCCGTCAATCTCAACTTCTGCCTCCGGTGGATTTGAAATAATTGTCAAACCCTTTCCTCTTACTAAAGTCAGACTCTCTCCCGAGGAAGAAGCAGCATCCTTTGCCAAATCTCTATTAATAATAGTCTCTGTTCCAGGAGTAAGCTTGATATTGCCCTGCCACGTTGCCCCGTCTTTATCTAATTTAACACTATATTCTTTTACGTCTAAACTTTTATCCTCGAAGGGAGTTTTTCCTACTTCTTTACCGTCTAAAAAAACCGTTGCCGAATCAGGCGTAGAGAGAATGGAAATTCCGCTTCTCTCTTTTATACCGAACATCGTTTCTCCGATTTTAGAACCATATCTTATAAGCAAAACTGCAATACTTATTAAAACTAAAATCCAAGTTATTGTTTTTTTCATTACCATAATTATACATTAAGCAGGAATTATGGATTAGAGGGTTAGGTCGCCGCAGGAGACATAGACTGTGCTTGCGGTTGTTGATTTGTGCACATTTATACCCAAAGGCAGTTCAGAAAGCAATTTGTCTAAACTCACATCAAGCATTGTTTCAGACATTCCATCTACCGGAGAGGTTAACGGATATTTAACTGCTCCAACTTCCGGACATTTACCCATATGAATATGGGCCGGTTGAGTAATGCCTGCGGGTGCGCCTGTTAATTTAAGGGTAACTTTTACTTTACCTTCTTTCTCTGTAAGTGTGGCTGTACCTGACACACTTGAATTATTCTGCTCTGAAAGAGTGACTGTAATTTCTGACATAGCAGCAGAAGGACTGGCTGTTTCCTGCATAATAGTTGTTGCCGGTTGAGGCTCCGGGGCTGGCTGTTGTTTATTGGAAAAAAGCATATATCCTACAACAAGCAGAACCAATATTCCTGCTCCGATCATTAAATTCTTGTTCATGTTCATTAAATTAATAATGCAGGATTTTCTTGTACTTGTCAAGACACAGGTACTTAATTAGTTTTACCAAACTATTTTCAGACCATGATCTTTATAGTCAGCAAAATCCCTATCTTTAGTCAGTAATTGGAAATCTTTATTAATAGCCTGCCAAGCCAGCATACGATCGAATGGATCTTTGTTTCTAATTTTAGGCAGTTTGTAATAAGAGGATGCTGTATCGCAATCCAAATTTAAAATCTCAAAACCGGTATCTTTTGCAATAGCAGGCAGTTTATCAGGTAAAACACCTACCAAATCTATTTTTCCCAGCTGGTGTTTAAGAGAGATTTCCCAAAAGGTTATTGCGCTAACATGTTTTATCAGTTCTGGATTAAGTAGAATATCTTTTACCCTTTTGGGGATTTTTTTGGAAGATAATACAATCCACAAAAAAATGTGTGTGTCAACAAGATAATTCACGAGCTTACAAATTCCTCGTCTGTCATCTTAAAACCACTCCGTATTTTAAAAGAAGCTTTACCTTCCAGCAACCCCAATTTAAACTTTGTCTGCTTCATTAACTTGCTATATGGAACCAGGGCTGCTACCTTTTTTTTGTTTTTGCCATAGGTGATACCAACACTCTCGCCTTGCAATACTTTTTGCAGCACCTCAGAGAATTTCGATTTAAACTGGCCTACAGTTAGTTGATACATGAGTAGAATATAATATTTTCTTGACAACTTGTCAAGATAGCAGGTTGTATGAGTTCAGTTCTTCCCGGTAGAAATATTGTCTGAGCCTGTCGAAGGCATACATTAATGTAACACTTCGACTCGATGACTCGCTCAGTGAATATTGACGGGAAACTTTGAATAGTTACAGCAGGTTTTTTGACTCGTGAGGCGAAATCTGTTAATATACACACCTATTTTGAAAAATCAAAACAAAAACCTTCTGCCTAAGATAATTTCTGAAAGGGAAGCTCTAACTCAGAAATTGCCTAAAATCAAGCTAAGGTCCTTTGGTAGGTTTACAAAGCTTGTTATATTTTTCTTTGTTCTATTTACTCTAACAGGGTATTACCCTGCTTTTAGCATACCTCCTGTTAAGAGATCTTTTGTGCAAGCTGCTGTATTAGAACAAACAGGGGAAGTGATTGCAGAATCTTTTTCTAAACCACTCGTCTTGCCGCATCCAGGTTATTTAACCACCAGATTTTCCTCTTATCATCCTGGTATAGATATTGCCACTGGTTTAGGCATGCCAATCTATGCTATAATCTCAGGGGAAGTCTCACAAGTGGGCAGGGATTTGTTTGGTTTAGGTAATTTTGTGGTAGTTGGCCATGAAAATAATTTTAAGTCAAAATATGCCCATATGGGAAAGATCTATGTTAAGGTTGGACAGAAGGTAACTTCAGAAAATATTTTGGGAGAAGTAGGATTAACAGGCCACACATCCGGCCCGCACACACATTTGGAAATTACCTATAATGGAAAGTATATTGACCCGGAGACGCTGCTGTCGGAAATTCCTGACATTAGGAGATAATCTCTCCTTCAACTTCTGTGAGAGTTGCTCCGCGCAAGCCAAACTGTTCTCTTTCCCTATTGATTAACCTCTCCAGTAAATTTTTTAATTCCAGCGGATAATCTACAAATTTCAATGTTATTTCTCCTTTATTTAAACCAGCGGTGTTAACAATGATTGTTCCGTGATGTAAAAGCAACCGATCTGTAATTGATTGATCCACCTCCAAATGAGTAATCTTATCAAAAAGCGCAGCTGTCAGCTTAACTGAGAATAAACCTTTTTTAACAATTACCCTTCTGGTGGTAAATAAATATCTATTGGCATGATAAACATGCATTGTTTTAAGGAGCGCCGAAAAAATCATCCCTGCTAGACCTAAAGATACTGCCCAAACTTTTCCCAGGCCCAAAACCCAGCCTAACCCTAAACCTACACTTAAAAAAATCACCCCTGGAAAGAAAAGATAGATGACAAATTTAGACCTGATATAGGCTTTGGACAATCCGGTTATTAATACCAATTCTTCATCTTCTGATAAATATTTTTTAAAAATATCTCTTTGTTTTTGAGTTGGGGATTCCCGGTAATGAAACTTGGCCATTAAATATATTCTAACACCTTTTACCTATTCTTTAATGCAGACATTAACTATTTTTAACTGTTTGTATTGATCTTTTAATAGCATCATAATCATAATTCCTAAAACTCATTTTTCCAGGATAATAAATTTCTAATGTAATTAGACCTGTATATTGTCTTCTTTTTAATTCTGTAATGAATGACGGAGTGTTGAATACTCCCATATTTAAAGGTAAGTGATCTCTGTTACCTTTGAAGCTACTAAGGTGAATATTTCTAATAGTAGGGAAAAAATCAGAAAACCATGCTTGATCTTGAGGATTGGGAACAAAAGCATGAGAAGTATCAAATGTCATCCCTAACCCAAAAGCTTCTGCTGCTTCAACCGTCTTTTTAGGATCAATTGTATCCGGATGATACGGCAATAGTTTTCTAAGAAGCGGTGGCCGGACAGCCCATGGCATATTTTCCAGCAAAACGTTTATACCATATTTATCCTGCAAAGCTGATAATTTCTCAAGAAACCTTTGCATTGGTTTATCAGTAAAAGAATACCCGGGAATTGGATGAAAAACAAAATTA
>CAYMZB010000013.1:0-14033 GCA_964394845.1 uncultured Gammaproteobacteria bacterium
AGCCAAATTTTCCAAGTAATTCGGAATATAGTTTCATATTGAGTACATTAGTAGTAACAAAAAAATCATCGCCTAAAAATAATGATACGGAAGTTCCATCAGGAAATGTTTTGTTTTGTAGTTGAACTTTGTAATTAGCAAACGTATTCCCTAATCCTATCTGAAATAACTTTTTTAAGAAAAGGTGTAAAGCTAGATCAAATGGAAGATGGTTTGCTTACTCAACTTGATCCATGAGAAACTGACGCATCTCTTCTATATCTTTCTGCACTTCTTCTCTTCTTGTCTCCTCCTCTGTATTTAATGCAACTGCCCTATCAATTTCTAATGGAGTCCAGAATCTATACCATTCTTTGACCAACGCTTCATCCTTAAATTCCCCTGCATCTAAAGCACTTTCAAGCGATACGACTAGTTGCGGAAAATCGACGTCTTCCTTTTGATACATATCGATAAACCTTATCATATCACGCCATAAACGTAATTGATGTTCGGTTAAAATGATTTTCTTCATAACTAGTGTCCTGTTTTAATAACAGTTATTACAGTATTTAGTGCTTCGTTTGTAATTGCAGTTACGTTCTCAAGGGTATTTACTATACTATCTGGCTTATTTCCAAGACTTTTTTCACCATACTTAATTGCATTCTCCACAACTGATGGCGGAACACCCCTTCCACCAAAACCAACTGGTTCCATTCTTTTAACTGCTTCCACAGTATATTTTATACCATTTATTACACTTGGACTCTGAGATATTGCAGGCCATAGAGTTGTAGCAGCTTTTACTTCATTAGTACAATCTCCATCCCTACAAGCGGCCAATGCGCATGCCGCTAATACTACAGGAATCGCTTCACCTGATGGGTCTGATAAATTAATTGGATTATTTATTGCATAGCTATATGGATTTTGGGTTTGGGGCATAGAAAGATAGCCGCTAACAGGATCCCTGCTTATAAATCTGCCGGTTTCAGGGTCATAATACCTTGCGCGCATAAAGTAAAGACCTGTTTTATCATCAAACTCTTCTCCTTTATATTGATACTTGGAAACAGTGCCACCATTTATGGTGTTACCAAAGGCATCATGATTAAAGGTCTGAATATTATTACTGGTGGCATCCATGATGTAACGAACATTTCCTAAACCATCTTCCAGGAAAAACTTTCTATCTAAGAAAACGTCTGTTCCTTGACTGATCAACCCTACCCCATAAACATAATTTGTAGTGGTATTTGTAGCTAAATTCTGTGACTGCAAAACTCGCGACAGACCCGCACTTAGGTCATTTACATATTTCATGCTAGTAACAGTAGCGGTTTTTTCAACAACTCTATTTCCCTTCCCGTCATAAACAAAAGATAGATTTAAAGAAGTAGCCGGATCTTGATAGCTTAATAATTTATTTTCCGGATTATATCCTAAGGTTTTGGTGACATTATTAAGCTTTGAAGTTACTCTATTTCCATTATTATCATAAGTATAGGTTACACCACCTTGAACGGTTAAGTGATTGTCGTTGTTATAGGAAAAAGTTGTTTGTTGTCCAGATTTTGTAGAAGATAACCGGTTACCAACTTTATCATAGGTATATGAATTAGTATTATTGTTAGGATAATTGGCAGTCAGTAATCGTTCTAAAGCATCATATCCAAAAGTCGTTTGAGTATTTGTAGGTAGGGTTATTTGATTTATCTCAAGTTTTGCAAGCGCTCCGCCACCTCTTTCGTAATACTCCATCACAATGGTGTGATTTCCAGCTGTCATATCTTTATAAACTGAATAGGTAGTTGGAGCTTGATCTCTCCATCCATCTAACACTTTAACTCCATCTATAAAAAGCCTGACACCATCATCCCCTTTCGATTTAAACTGATAGAGACCAGCTACAAAATTGGAGGTTCTGGTCCAACGAGCCATATAGTAATCGTTAGTAATAACCGGATCGGGAGAACCACCTCCCCAATCAAAGTTAATGGTGTTATCGGTTCGACTTAAAGTTGGGGCAGTGGTTGGGATTACAAAGTTAGAGCTAGAAGGAACATTCCAATATTGGCCGGCAAAACTTGGAGTAGTTGTGGCAATTTGGGTGATATCTAACTTTGCGACAGCGCCTCCACCATTCTCATAATATTCCATCACGACAGTGTGATTTCCAACAGTCATATTTTGAGTATAAACATAGGTTGTGGGTCCTTGATCTATCCATTTATCAATGACTTTGATTCCATCAATAAAAAGCCTGACACCATCATCCCCAGTGATCTTAAATTCATGTGATCCGGCCGGGAAACTCGCAGTTTTTGTCCATTTAGCTATAAAACGATCAACGTTTATTCCAGCTGCGGGAGAACCACCTCCCCAATCAAAGTTAACCACATTGTCTATTCTGGTTAAATTTGGAGTAGTTGTTGGCATTGCAGGTGCAGTACCCGTTCCTGCATTCCAGTATTGTCCCGTAAATCCGGTTATTGAAGTTGTTGCACTGGATAGCTGCTCAACTTCCAATTTCGCATTAGCGCCTCCACCATTCTCATAATATTCCATCACAACGGTATGATTCCCTGCTGTTAATGTTTTATCACTAGTGTAAGTAGTTGCTCCCTGATCAACCCATTTATCAATTACGTTTACTCCATCAATGAATAAACGAACACCATCATCTGTTGTAGTCTTAAATCGATAATTACCTGCCGGGAAACTTGCAGTTTTTGTCCAGCGGGTCACAAAATGGTCAACATTGATAGCAGTAGCCGGAGAACCACCTCCCCAATCAAAATTAATTGTGTTATCGGTTCTAGTTAAATTCGGAGTTGTCGTAGGAATTGTCGGATTTGATCCTGTTCCTGCATTCCAGTATTGCCCACTAAATCCGGTTATCACAAATGGAGTACTACCAGCAGGGAGAGATCCGCTTGGTGGAATAATAGTTGATGAAAATACGTTATTTTCAGTTACTCCGGTAATATTACCGAGATTATCTTTGGTGTAATTAAACTTGGCTAATGTAACTGCTCCTTGAAGATGCGCTACTTCAGTAATGTTATTGGCAGCGTCATAAAGATAATTTGTTTTAACACCGTTAGGATACGTGCGCGAAGAGAGAGACCCATTTTTATTATATTGATATGTGGTCTGTGTATTGTTCCAATCGATCACCGTTAATAATTTACCCGAACCATCATAAGAGTAGATAACAGATCTATTATCCGGGTAGGTTATTTTAGTTAAGTTATTTGATAAATCATACTCATATTGAATAAGTGCATTACTAGAATCTCGAACACTTATTAATCTGTCAAAACTATCGTAAGTGTAGTTTGTCGTCCCGGTAGGATCTATCATTGTTAACAGATTACCTCGATTATCGTAAGTATAGAAAATACTGGTTGCATTAGGATAATTAATTTTCTTCAGACGATTTAGGTTATCGTATTCATATGTGGTAGTTTGATTATTACTATCAATCCGCTTATTAATATTTCCATTAGGATCGTATTCCCATGTTGTTACTTTTCCTAAGGGTGTAGTGCTTTGTGTTAGTTGATTTAATTTGTCATAAGCGTTCTGGGTTGTCCTGTTTAAAGCATCTTGTTTGGTGGTGATATTTTTATACTGATCATAACCATAAGACGTGAGATTCGACATCGCATCGGTAACCGATGTTAAATCTTGCTCCGGGTTATAACCAAGTTGGGTAACGATATTACTTGGCTCGGTAATTTTGGTTAATTTATTTTCAGCATTATACTGGTTGGTGGTCGTTCCAAGCGAGGTAACTGTGGTTAAAAGATTATTGTTATTGTCATAGGTAAATGAAATAACCTTATTGTCTGGATCTTTAACCTGAGTTAATCTTCCTAAACCATCATAGGTATAGGTAGTAATGCTTATTTGGGGATCAGTTGTCGTTAATATATTATTAAAAGGATCTCTTGTATAGGAAAATGTTTTATTTTGTGGATCTGTTAAACCAATTAATTGCCCCTTAGAGTTATAGGAGTACTTTGTAACTTTTGAGTCTTCTGTTTTCTGAACTAAATTACCGTTAGCATCATAACTTAAGTTAGTAATCTTATTGCCATTTGTCGGACTAACATATCTAAAATCAGTTTTTTTAGTCAGATTATTTTTCTGATCATATTCAAAGTTAATATTTATCCCCGCTGGATCTTTTTGGGAGGTTCTATTCCCGTTGGCATCATAAGTAAGAGTGGTAATATTTCCTTTTTTATCTTTAATCGTTAACGGTAGATTTTCTACTCCATAGGTATAATCAACAGCGTTATTAGTAGCATCCTGCTGTTTTAAAACTCTTACTTTATCATCAAAAATAGTTTTTCCGATTCTTCCTTGATTATCAGATGTAGTAACGGTATTGGTAGCATTATCATAGGAATGAGTCACAATTTTACCGCTAGAATCTTTTTGAGTAGCCAGTCTACCATCCTGATTGAAAGTATTTGTTAGAACGATCTGATTAAGGCGATTTGTTACAGATATTAATCGATTGTTACTATCGTAAGCGTACTTCGTAACTCCACCCTTTGGATCGGTAACAGAGGTCAGATTCCCAGAAACATCATAACCATAGGTAGTTATTCTTCCCGCCCAATCAGTTACTAAATTGGCTAAGTTACCAGAGTTATAACCAAGATTTAAAAAGTGATTATTGTCATCCTTAATCTGGGTTAACTTTCCACCACCATCATAGGTATAACTTATTTTGTTACCATTTTTATCTTTAACTTGAGTCAGTTTAAGGGAAGCGTCAAATAAATATTCTGTCTGATCAATTATTCTGGCAAAATATGACCCATCAGAATTTATAAAGAATCGAGTATTATATGCCGGATCTAAAGCTGTATATTCACCACCACAATACCGGTATTCAAAAGTCTCTCTATTACCATTATTAAAAGTTACTGCAACTTTTTTATATCCATATCCTTCTCCAGTACATCCAGTTATCTGATCCCATCCCCAATAAATCTGAGTGAGTGTAACGGGTAATAAACTCCATCCCCGACCAATTCCATTTTGAGCACTACTGTATGAACTATATGATCTCGCTATTTGTAGAGATAAATCATCAGTTATAGGAGTTGAAAAATCAGCTGCTGAAGTTGCATATGCTCCTACACTTCTAAATGCTTCTGCTTCTACTGCCACAGAATCATAAGTTTGTCCGTTTCTGGTAAAAGTCCAGTGAACATCCTCTTTATTGCCAGACTGAGCCTGTGAAGAAGTTTTTAACGCAATCGCTTCACCTGTATCCTGTGTATAAGTATTAGGAGTAAGATAGTTCGCTCCTCCCGAAAGGTTTGTGTCAAAACCTCCCTGACTTACAACTGGAGTAGTAAGTCGCGGTTTGGTTCTTGGTGTGGCATTATACTCAGGCTGATGACTTTTTGCCCATTCAAAATTATTAACAATACCAGCATCTTTAATCCATTTAACAACCGCAACAATTTGTGAAAGTTGTTTTGTTTGCAAATAGGAAGGTGTTTCTTTGGCAAACTCATCATATAAATCAGTTTGTTGTTGACTAAAATCCCTAGCTGCATTATTCCATTGCGGTGAATTATCAGAGCTTGTAGGTTCAGTTATAATTTGCATCTTAACCTGATCAAAAACAAATGCTTTTGAGGGATCGTCTTTCCTTAAACTAACAAGCATCGGGGTTATCCAAAAACGGGAACCGTGTGAACCCTGAGTAATACCATTTTCTTGATATCTTTGCCAAAAGGACTTATATCCGGGAACCGAAGAAACAAGTACTGATCTATCTTCGTTATAACCCTGACTATACTGTTTCATTTTATAATCGGCATCTAAAATTATTTGGCCAAATTTGGTGTCCTCAAGTTCAGTACTAAAAACTACCTGCATTGGTTGAGAGTTGTTAGTATCACCTGCCTGAGTCTCAAGACTGACATAGGGAATTGTGTTGTTAAAAACTACTGATTTTATGGCAACGGCTAAATCATCTTTATTAAATTTCGGAGCTTGAGTATTGGTTTTACCGATAAAAACGATTCTATCTAAAGTACTATCATAATAAGCACCGCTGTAGTCAGTCATATTTGCTAAGAAAGTAGCGGCCTGATTTAAGGCCACTCCGCCGGGCCTGACACCTGGGCCACCTGATGATCCTCCAACCCCACCACAAGATTGAGCGTTTACATTCGTTGGTCCAATTGGAAGAAGAAGAAAACCTGATAGAGAAGTCAGGGTTAAGGATAAAAGTAAAATTAAAACAAGACAATATCTGAGAAAGTTTTTTAAAGCTTTTTTAGTTTTTTTAATTTGCATTATTGTTTCCATCTTCTGGTTGGGCAGATGGGCTAGCTGTTGTTGATTCTGTGTTTACTGTAGCGCTAACAGAACTGTCTTTTTTATTATTTTTTAATATTGATTTAAATCCATCTTTAAAAACAGCTGCTTTAAATTTTTTTATTTTTTTAACTCCCTCTGAAAGTTTTTTCTTTTTGATATCCTCAAGTAAGGGTTGTGAAGATATTTCTTTTTCAGTACTTATATCAATGGTTTTAGCAACTAGATCCTCTACCGTAGCTTCTTTATCCTCTGAATAATTTAATTTAGCATCAAAACTGATTTCTATTTTTGAATGAGGGAGAACATAAATATTTGGAAGTTCTAAAGTATTATTATCAATTCCGGTGACACCTTTAACGTTGTGAATAAAGTGAATTGAATCCCGTTTAATATTGGTCTTTAAGTTACTAAAAGGATAGGGCTCATCAGTATCGTTTGAAATAGTAAAAGAAAATCTAACAGTATCTCCCCCATCCAATTCGCCATTACTGTTGAGATCTCCATTTTCTGTCAGTTCTATATCAGAAGTTATTTCGATATTGGAATTACCAACAAAACTTTTTGTATTTTTTTCAGTCCCAAGTAATTTCTTGCCTTCCTCTACCAAATCCTCAAAAGTTATTGCATTAACTATTGAAGACACAAAAGGCAAGATAAGAACCAGCGCGAAAATAAGAAAAAGTTTTAACCTTAGGAATCTGCTCATTTTTAATTTCAAACAGACTGTTTATCTCATACAGATAGTAATACCTCAATGACAAGTTTGTCAACTTTCCTGACAAAGTTGTTTTGGGAAAATGTTATTGAGTAATGCTAGCTTTTGGAGGTTTTTTTGGAGCAGGAAATGCAGAGATTTGCAGTTGGCATTACTTCAAGCCTCACTGCTTCAATTTTATTACCGCAATTTTCGCATTTGCCGTATTTACCTAAGGATAAAGATTTAAGCGAGTGCCTGATTTTTAAAAGCAGATCCTGAAGGGTTTGTTTAACAGCAACAGTCCTTGTGTGAGTGTCTGCAACCCATGAATCTGTCCCGGGTTCCGAACTTTCTGCCACATCGTTTGAGTTAACAGGATCATCTTTATCAAGAAGCTCAATTTCCTCTTCAACTTTTTTTTGTTTTCTTGTTAGTAAATCTTTAATTTTGTTAATAGTACTCATTTTTCATTTAAAACTTTCAGGGTTGGAACGGATATTTAAAAGCTTAAACAGCTTTTTCCTGCCTTTCCCAAGCCCTACTATAAAATTAACCCACTGATTATAACAAAACCTTGAGATCTTTGTCACTAGTGCTGATTGGGTTTTTCTATCAGATAAAAGTTTATACACCGAGGCTAAATCCGCAAGAGGGGGTTTTTTGTTAACCTTATAATGGAGATTTAACCCCAGAAATAGTATGAGTATGCCAAAAATTAAATTGATATTTAAAGTTAGGCCTGCTGTTTGAATTGTCTGGGAATCGCTTTTAAAAAATTCGGATATTAATTTGATAAGTCCTGTAAGTATAATGCCCTTTGCCAGCAAAGCCCCCTGGATATAAAACTTTAATACAGCTCTCCAAAAAATCATAAATATCCATAAAAATGCAAACGCTTCAAAAAGCTGTACCGGAAATCTATTGCTGATAAAGCCTGCCTGTTCAACACCAAAAAACCACCAGGTCTTCACCCCAATCCCGCATGAACCCAGCAAACACCCGATTTCTGCAAAAAAAGAAGCCAGTAAAAAACCAATAATTGCAAAATCCCCGGCCTGATAAAAAGGTATCTTTAGCCTTTTACAAAATAAGTAGAGAACTAATAATCCTCCTGCAAAACCACCCCAAAAAGAAAGTCCCGGATAAAGATTAACAAAAAAAATTCTGGTTAAAGAATTAAAAATTTCAGGGTTTGTTAATACAAATACCAGCCTTGCGGCTAACAGTCCCCCACCGGCAACCAAAAAGATCAAATCAAGAATTTTTTCACTGTCAAAGTCATAAGCTTTAGCAATTCGAAAGACTGAGAAAGACCCTGCAAATATCCCAATTGCAAGCATGAGACCGAATGAGGAAACAGGAAAACTGCCGATTGTAAACAAAACAGGAATCATTTGAGGTAATATACCATAATTTCAATTACTTGACCTTTGCTGGTATACTGATTAAACACTCACTTTATGACTGCAACTGCACATGCTTTAGTAGGCGGAGCACTCGCTTACTCAATCCAAAATCCCGCTCTTGGCTTTACTTTATCTTTTCTTTCACATCCAGTTCTTGATTTTATTCCTCACTGGGATTTTGGCTGGGGATGGAGGAAAAAAACTAAATTTAAGCTTTTTTGCCAGGCAAGTGCGGATGTAACTGTCGGAGTACTAGCCTCTTATATTATTTTCGGGCAGTTTACAAATATTAATTATTTCTTTGCCTGCATTCTTGCTTCACTTTCCTGGGATTTGCTTGAGATCCCGTATTGGTTTTTTAATTGGAGGTTTGCGCCTTTTTCAACAATTTATAAAATCCAGCATCATATTCAGGGAAAAGCCAGACTGCCTTGGGGGGTATTAAATCAAATTATAACTGTCGGGGTTATTGTCTTAATTCTTAGATTGAGCTACTAATTCATCAAGATAGTCTTTAAAATCATCTCCTATATCTTTGTGCTTAAGCCCGTATTCAACAATAGTTTTTAAATATTCCAGTTTATTTCCCGTATCCCTATAAATTGCATTCTTTATTTCTACGGCATGAACCGGAATTCCCCGGTCGATTAAATCCTGTACACCGATCGTATATACAAGTTCCTGGCCTTCCTCCAGATTCTTTGCAGCTTTTTCCAAAGGTTCGTAAATATCAGGAGTAAAAATATAACCTGACATAACTGCTGTATCAGATGGTGATGCTGCCGAAGACCCGGGCTTTTCTACTATGCTTTTGACCCTTAAAATCCCGTCTTCAACATAATCCCCTCCTACGAATCCGTATTTTTTAAAGTCCCCCTCTGATTTTGCTTTACCCGCGGCTAAAATTGTTGAGCCGTATTTTTCATAAGCCTCAATAAGTTGCCTGGCGCGCGAGGGAGAAGCATCTATAAAATCATCACCAAAAAAAAGCATGAAAGGATCATTACCCATAATGTGTTTTACATTTAGGATCGGGGTCGCGTTGCCCTGGGGGCCTTTCTGGCGTATATAAACAAATTCAGCCAAGTCGGAGATTTTGCGCACCATATCCAAGGCTTCAGTTTTGCCTCCTGCTAAAAGTTTCTCTTCTAACTCAAAATTATTATCAAAATGATCTTCAATCGAACGCTTGTTCCAGCCTGTTACTATAACAATTGTTTCAATCCCCGCATCAACCAACTCTTCCACAACTCTTTGGATAATAGGCTTATCAACAAGAGGCATCATTTCTTTGGGCATTGCCTTAGTTTGAGGTAAAAACCTCGTCCCAAATCCAGCTGCAGGAATTAATGCCTTAGTTATTTTCTTCATCTGTTTTTATTATACATAGAACAACGAACCTGTAAAGTTTTTATAGTAATTTATGAGCATAATCTGAGATTGAAACAATCCTTTAATGGTAGGGGGCTCGCGGGAGAATCCTCTTTAGTAGGCTTTGGGCGTGAAAATTCAGTCTGAAAAACAGCGGTTAAGAAACCAGTAGCACATCCAGTTAAAACAGCTACTGCACCTATACTGAAAGTTCTTCTAGTTACTCTTACGAACCTTTCACTATTAGCCATTATTTCACTCTTTCCACGTAATCCCCGCTTCTTGTATCAACCTTAACCTTATCCCCCGGGTGCATAAACATAGGAACTTTAACTACTAAGCCATTTGCTAAAGTCGCTTCTTTGTAAACGTTTGAAACTGTATTTCCTTTTTCTTCAGGACCTGTTTCCAAAATTTCATAAGTTAAACTGTTTGGGAGTTCAATCCCCAATGCCTCCTCCCCGAAAACAATTAGCGAAACTTCAAGTCCCTCATATAAAAACTTAGCATTATCTCCTAAAACTTTTTGTGAGATTGTGAATTGCTCAAAAGAAACAGGATCCATAAAGTTATAAATGTCCCCCTCGATATACAAAAACTGAGCCTTTTTTTTATCAACATCCCCCTCCTCTACCCTTGCTCCTGTTATAAATGCTTTTTCTGTTATTGCGCCGGAACGGAGATTTTTAGCTTTAACTTTAATGGAACCGGATCCACGACCCATTTTATTGTGTTCATAAGTTATAACCTGCCAGAGACTCCCGTCTTCTACAAAAACTATTCCTGCACGAAGTTCTGATGCGTTAATGTTTGCCATTTATGATACAAGCTCCACTAAAGATTTAACTCCTACTCCTGTAGCTCCTATACCCCTAAAAGGCTTAGGCTTCATATCCCATGCAGTCCCCGCAATATCCAGATGAATCCAATCTGTCCCCTCCTCAATCCCCGCCTCAATAAATTTTGCACCTGTTATTGAACCTGCTGCACTTCTGTGAGAACCACCGTGGCCTAAATTTGCAATATCTGCCAAATCAGATTTAATCATATCAGAGAATTCTTCATACATAGGCAATTCCCAGGTCTTTTCTCCGTATTTTTTTGCAGTTTCGATATACTTTTTACTAAATTCGCTATTGTTACCGAAAGCTCCTGTAATATGGTCGCCCAAAGAAACTATTATTGCTCCTGTTAAAGTTGCAAGATCTATGACTTTTTTGGCTTTAAAATCCTTTTGTGCAAAAGAAACCGCATCAATCAAAACAAGCCTTCCTTCTGCATCAGTATCCAGAATTTCTGCAAACTTTCCCGAGTAAGTTTTGACGATATCACCCGGCCTTTGAGCCCGTCCTCCCGGCAAATTTTCAGTCACAGCCATCACAGCCACAACATTAACTTTTAAATCAAGTTTGGCAATAGCTGAAATTGCACTCATTACAGCTGCGGCTCCTGCCATATCATATTTCATCTCTGACATTCCGCCTGAAGGTTTAATTGACAAACCACCGGTATCAAATGTTATACCTTTACCCACAAACGCCCACTTATCTTTTAATTTAATATCCCCTGTATATTCCAGGGCTATCATATAGGAAGGCTCATCCGACCCCTGCGCAACGCCTGTAAAAGCTCCCATTCCTTTTTTCTTCGCCTGCTTTTCATCCAAAACAGTTATCTTCAGCCTGTTATCCTTAGCAATTTTTTTAGCTTCGTTTAGAAAATATGTCGGAGTCATTAAGTTACCGGGCATATCACCAAGTTTCCTTGTTAAATTAACTGCCTGCGCAATAATTTGGCCTTTTTTTAAACCTTCCATCAATCCTTTATCCGCCCTATCAACTAAAATTTCAACCTGGGTTAACATTGCAGGCTCATGTTTGGATTTAAACTGCGCGCTCGGGTCAAAAGAAGCTATCTTAACACCAAGTGAAACAGCGTAGGTTTTATCCTCTTCTGAAAGAAGAATATCTTTTGGCAAAACCATGCTCATTGATTTGGTCTTTTTAAGAAGTTTTCTAACAGCAGCACCTGCCAGATTTTGAAGAGTTACAAACTCAAATTTTTCTCTTTTTCCCGCCCCGATAAGAAGTATTTTTGCATTCTTTGAATATAATATTTCAGCCTCAAAAAGTTTGCCGAATTTCGGGTAATCACTTAAATAACTTTTTACTACGGAAATACCATAATCAAATTTTTCTTCTTCAAAAACAGGCAGGAGCAAAAAACCTGTCTGAATTTCTGATAATGGCTTTGCAGCAATCTGAATTTTCATATGTGCTAAATCATAGCCCCGTACGCACAAATTGTCAATGAGAGTGGGCTGGAGTATAATTCAAATACATTTGCTGCCGCGGTGCTGGAATGGTATACAGGGTAGTCTCAAAAACTACTGAGGGCAACTTCATGAGAGTTCGACTCTCTCCCGCGGCACAACGCAAGAATTCTTTGCTGATCCATTCCGAGTGGTAATTTACCCTAAATACAAAACTGCAATGTTATAATAACTTAATGTTCAGCAGAAAATATTATTATTCCCTAAGTTTATTATTCATCTTTGTTATCCCAACTTTTATTTCCGCATTCTTTGTTTTTAGCCGCATTTCGATTGCGCAACTTGCTGTTTTTGTACTTAGTATCACTCTGCTGGGGAGTGCATGGGACATTTGGGCAACCAGACACGGCAAGAAAGATCCGGTATGGTTGTGGACATTCAATCATAAGGATACCCTAGGATTACGCTTGTTCGACTTACCTGTTGAGGAATATTTATTTTATATCGCCAGCAGTGTGTATATCATTTTTCTGTGGGAAAGTATCAAATACGCTCTGGAGACAGAAAGTGCAATCATGTATTTAGTACTTCCTTTTGTCTCGCTATGGTCAATGCTCTTTATCGCTGTGCCGTATTTAGCGCGGGAGAAAAAAGATAGAATCCAATAGGTGAAGCTCCAGGGTGATCAGTAATCTAAGATTCGATATTTCCCCGCAAACTTTCCAACTGTGTTTGAACTTTATTGCCGTTTAACGATGTGTTTAGTCTTCCTGCTCGATATTGAAAACTCTATTGACAACTCGGAGTTGGAATTGTATTGACCCCGTTCAGTTCACATGAACGGGGTTGACAACTCGGGAGATTTTTTTATTTGACTCCCTCCCCTCTTTTCTGATACAACTTTTGCATGCAAATTATTGGACTTGTTGGAGAGAAGGGATCTGGGAAGGAAACTTTTGGTAACCTTCTAATGGAAATTGCCAGATCTAAAAAAATCAAACGGATCAGGTTTTCTGATATTTTAAATTACACTTTAAAACTTTGGGATTTAGATCCGACAAGAAAGAATCTCCAAAACTTGGCAATTGCTATGGACGGCGCATATGGGGCTGGGACCTTATCCCAAGCAATAGCTAAGCAAATTAAAGATTCTGATGCGGATATTGTTATTTTAGATGGCATTAGATGGAAGTCTGATGTAGATTTGCTCAGGTCTTTCCCTAAAAATATTTTAGTTTATATCACAGCTGATTTGGATATAAGATACCATAGATTAAAGCTACGCCAGGAAAAAAAGGATGAAGCTAAGACTTATGAGCAATTCATGAAAGAAGAGCAAGCCCAGAATGAATTATTAATCCCGGAAATCGGAGCTAAAGCTGATATAAAAATTACCAACAATGCATCAATAGAGGATTTCAAAGCGGAAATTGAAAAATCAGTCAAAGAAGGCTTAATTTAAATCCAATACTTTTTTGCTTTTTAAGAAGAAAAATCCAACCACCCCTACTGTAACCAGCGGTGATACCCATTGAGGTATATGCACCCCAAAACTATCAAGAAGCATTATAAGTCCCAGGAAAAATACCGAATACATCGCCCCGTTTTTTAAATAAATATATTTTTTAATCCTGTCTATATTACTAATAGTCATTTGGCGCACAACCAGCGCACCAATACCGTTACCAATTAGAATAAGCGGAACAGAAAGAGTAAAGGCAAATGCTCCTAAAACCCCGTCAATTGAAAATGTTGCATCAATTACCTCAAGGTATAATATTTTGCTAAAATCTGATTTATTCGACTTAATCAGGTTTTTTTCTTCCTCTGCTGCATTTTCTTTAAAACCGTGGGTTATAAAAAAAGCAGTTGAACCGACAACAGCCCCGAGAGCCATATACGGATTAACCTTAAGGGCCAGATAAACAACAGCCGATAAAATTAC
>CAYMZB010000014.1:0-19716 GCA_964394845.1 uncultured Gammaproteobacteria bacterium
CCGCATAATGCGCACGGCGGAGTCGCAATCCTCTTTTTGATTGTCTTTTTTATGTTTTTCATATTATTTCTTGCCTTTCTTCTTATCGATTTTTTTCTCAACGATCATTATTCGTTTTATAAGTTCTCTGTCAAAATCGGAAATATAGCTTCTGTCCTGTTCTTGGCGATATTTTTCATATTCACCCAAAGCCAATGCTTCGGCAACTTCATGGCTCACTTTTCCAGCGTTATCAAGTATGTCCCGCTCGTTAAATTTCAGAAACGCATCCAGTTTTACTACCCAGTCCTTCATACGCATAAGAATCCCGCGATTCGCCTGCAATTCCGCATAGTCCAAATACATGGTTACGATTCTATTCAGATGATCAAGCTCTTTTTCGTTCAGATAGTTTTTAGCTATCACGACATCAGATTCTCGAATTTTACCCTTTGGAGAGTTTTTCCATACAGTAAGCCCCATATATGGCCGGATACTATTTGTTCTTTCGTGTATTATTTCGGCGGCAGTTTTGCCTGTGATGGCAAAGTGGAGTTTAAATACGAAATTGCGTGGCTTGAGAGCTATTTATTCTGTATCCAACCGAAATAATCGCATCCAAGTTATAGAATAGGGTTTTGTACTTTTTGCCGTCTTTGGCAGTATGTTCCAAAATGGAACTAACTGATTTTTTATTTAGCTCTCCGGTTTCAAATATATTTTTTAAATGCTTGGTGATAGCGGGACGATTTACTCCAAAAAGTTCGGCAATTCTAACTTGAGTCAGCCAAACATTTTCATTATGAAGAAATATCTCCACTTTTACTTTCCCATTCGGTGTTGTGTAAAGCAAAAACTCGGTAAACTCATTTTGTTTAATAATTTGCTTATTTTTTTTCATAGTTTTAACCTGTGCATTTTTCATTCAGGTCATATTTATACTTTAGAGCCAAACAATACCCAAAGTCAAGATAGATTTTATAAACCATAGGTGTCAATATATTCCCACCTCGGAGGTGGGATCTTGAGGTGGGATTGGGATCAAGACCAGAGTAAAGTTTAGGGAGATTTAGTCCTTCGGCTTCGCTCAGGATCTTCGAGATATTTGGGGGAGAGGACTTAATATCTAAAATTCTATTCTGTGTATTCTGTGGTAATAGTTACCCCGTTGATTTATCACTCTGCGATAAACTGAGTCTTCAATTCCTTTTTGTGTACTTGCTAAATCTGTATCAGTGTTAAAAGATAGAATTGTATCCCTACTTCCGCATTGCATGCTTGTTCTAAAGGCTTGTGTACTTTGTGGACCTTGATCAAACTCTAGATAAAGATATACAGAATGAACACCTCTTTTTACTTCATCATGGGCACGTACGATTTCTCGTTCTTCTTTATACTTTGCAGGCTTATAATCTTTACTATGATGAGTAAAAAGATCTCCTCCGTTCGGGTGGGTATACGTAGATGAAGATCCTCTAGGAGGACTTACCTGGCGTAGAATCGTTTTTGTTGATTCTCTGTAGTGACTTATCGTTTCCTAGTCATATCCGACTCCTTCGCCTACTGTTACCGCCAAATATTGTTCTGCTTTTTGTGTTGCAGGTAATCGTCTTCCTCCTCCCCAAACATTAATAACTTCATTAAGCATAGTACTTAGTTTTAACTCTCTGTACCAATTCCATGTTGTTCGTAGTGCTTCTTGGACCTCAGGGCTTTGTAAATCACGCCACATTTGTCTTGCTCTTGCCTTTGCTTCTTCTGACATTTTTTTTGATTGTTCTTCAGCACGATCACGCTCTAACCAGTTCATAACATAATCAGACGATAACACTCTCAATAAAATTTATCAAGAGATCGATTTGTAACTATATTAGTATTTCCGGTAAATTGCCTTGCAAAGACAAATGCGAAATTCGTAATAGTTAATTTCAATGGTATATAATTATTATAGTGGAAGATTGCCGCGGGACGTACCAAATGGTACATCCCTCGCAATGACAATTTTTGCTTACGGTTTATTTGCTTCCAGCAGGCCTTGTTTTGCCATTTCGTTATTTGGGTCAAAGGTTAAAATCTTGGTAAAAATTTCTTTTGCTTTGTCTTTGTTTCCCATTATTAAATTAACAAGCCCGAGATTATGTTTTAGATTAAGGTTCCCGGGATTAATTAATATTGCTTTCTGGAGATTTTCAACGGCTAAATCAAACTTTTTTTGTTCAAAATAAATGGCTGCCATATTTTGATAAGATTGCCAAAGGTTGGGGTTAAATTTAAGGGCATCTTGGTAATTTTCTAAAGCCTTATCTGAATCCCCAAGTTCACGGTAAGTATTTGCTAAATTGTGATAAGCATCGCCGTAACCAGGCTTTAATTCAATGGCTTTTTGGAATTCTCTCAGGGCAGCTTGTTTATCCCCGGCTCTTCCATAAACATCCCCCAAATTATTATGAGCATTAGGAGAAGAAGGGGAAGTTTTGCCTGTGGCTATCCAAAGGTTGTCTTCATTTTTCCAGTCAATATTCCTAATGATAGTTCTGATGGACAGTGAGATTATTACTAGCACAAATAAGGTATAGGTTATGTGTCTAAGCTTGGGATATTGGCATAGCTTATTAATCCCAATTCCTACTAAAGCTAAAATCCCTATCATGGGTAGGTATAAATATCTTTCAGCCACTACCCAGTTTAATCTAAAAGGAGTTAAGGTAGGGGAGAGAGTGATTAAAAAAAATGCAAGCCAAAAAAAGATAAAACTGTTTTTCTTAAAACTAATAAAGATTATAGCAGCAAAGATTAGGGTAATTAGAAATCTTACTGCGAATTGAAGTTGACTAAATGTTAGTTCTGAATGATAAAGAGTCAGGTTTTTGGGGAAAAAGATCAGCTCAAAGTAAGAAGTTAGCGCAGTGGGAATCAGCAACAGCGGGTTGTCTATGCCCCTTTCCGAATAATGGGTGGATTGTAAGGTAGTTTCGCGTTCCGGCAAGCTATTTAAAGTAATTAGCGCAAAAACTACTGACAGCAGTAAGAAAGGAACAGTTTTTAGGTAGTTTTTTTTGAGGTTTCCAAAGCTAACTTCATAAAGCGGAAAGATTAAAAAAAGCAATAAAGGCATTTGCGGATGAGACATGAAGGATAGGAGATAGGAGATAAGAGATAAGAGATAGAAACGGCTTTTTCTTACAGGTAAAATGTAGAATAAAAAAGATAAAAGAAAGAAAAAGGCATATTGGGGATAACTACCACCGGAGATCCAAACAACAGCTTCGGAAATTACCGGATGAACGGCAAATATTGCAGCTACAAAAAGAGCTAACTTCTTGGTAGATAAAAGCTTAAGTATAAAATAGATCAAGAAAACTGAGCCAATATGAAAAAAGATGTTAATTAATCTAAAGTAAATTGGGTTTAATCCACCAATATGAAACATTAGCCAATATAAAAATGGACGGATAAAGCCAAAAGGATTTTTGAAAATATTATTGAAACTACTTAGATAAGGATTTTGGACTATTTCAGCAATATCATCCGAAAGAAAAGCATTATTTAAAGAATTAGCATATGTAATCAGAATAAGGATCAATAAAAGAAGAAAAGCAGGCCAGGGTTTTTTAATCACCTCAAAAGTATACTAAATTAACGGGGGATAGTTAAGACCATGCCTGGTTCAATCAGGTCCGGGTTTGAAATATTGTTTGCTTTGGCAATCTTTTCAAAAGCCATTATATCCCCATAACTCCTGCCGGCTATTTTGGAAAGCCAGTCCCCCTCAACTACGGTGTAGGTATTTCCTTCAATTTTTTCTCCCCAGATAGTAGTATTGCCTCCGCCTGTTCCAATACCCGAGATTGCATTCGGTGTTGGAGAAGCTTCCATTGACGGTGAACTTGCAGGTGTGGGACTTGTCATTGCTATTTCTTCCGTTAACTTTGGTATCTCAATAACTTGACCTACAACAATTATATTAACATCACTCAAATTGTTAGCTTTGGCAATTTCAGAGAATTTATCCCCGTTTTTGTAATATTTTTCTGCAATTAAAAATAGCGTATCCCCTTCTTTTACAGTGTATTTACCGGGAAGTTGATTTGAGGTAACATCTTGCTGTTGATTCTGTTCAGCTTGTTGAGCAGGACCTAAGCTAGACTTACTTTTACTGAAATAATTGAAAACAAGTATGCCGACAACTAAAATAATAAGTGCTCCTAAAACCATGCTAAGTCTGGATTGGTTAGAATTAATATTGTTTTCTATTTTACTCAGGTAATCAGTAGTCTGAGGAGTAGAAACTTTTTTACTTATTTTCTCGAGAGCTTTTCTTGCCATTTTTTTGAAGATAGTTTAGGAGGCAGGTTTAACTAGTTCTTTTTAATCGAATACGAATAAATTGTCAAGGGGGGAAATGTCTGATAGAATATTTGTCTTGGGGCCGTAGCTCAGTTGGTTAGAGCGATTCCTTGTCAAGGAATAGGTCGCGGGTTCGAGTCCCGTCGGTCCCGCTACAATCAGTTCTGCAGAACAGAATGATTGTAGCGAGCCACGTTCATGAGCGAAGCGAACTGAACTGTGGCCGCCATAATTATTTTATGTTTTATTACTTCTACATTCTTAAAAGCAAAAAGAATGAACATTTATATCTAGGTTATACTCCTAACCTAAAAGAACGCATTAAATCCCACAACAATGGTGAAAATAAAGCCACAAAACCAAATATTCCATATGAATTGATCTTCTTTTCTGGTTTTAAGAATAAAGCAGATGCGTTAGAATGTGAGAAGTATTTTAAAACAACAGCAGGTTGGAGACGAATACACAAAATGTTAGAAAATTACCTTAAATAATAAATTTTGAGCTAAATAGGATTGATTAGTGGCGTGTGGTTAGGTAGAAACCTTTGGTGGACGAATAACGATAATAATTATAAACCTTTTGTACCAAGTGAACAGGAATGTAGTAGAGATTTTAAAGAAGGAATTACTAGACAAGTAGATCTAATGAAGGTACGAGGCGAACCAACTAGGGTGGGTATGCTTGGAGATGTTGTAATGTTTTATTATCGCACTAATTCAAACCATGATGTTGGATGTGCTATGATTTTGATAAAGATGGCAAGCTTCATTTTATTCGCATATCCCGGCCATCTATGGTAATATTTATACATGAATAAGAATTTAATTACTCAAGATCCAGAAATTTTAGGTGGAAAACCAATTATTGCAGGTACAAGGATGTCTATTGAAGTCATCCTTGAATTTCTGGCAGGAGGAATGGAAATTAAAGAAATGCTGAGAGAATATTCATTTCTCAGCAGAGAGCAAATTCAGGCAGCAATTCAATACGCTGCAGAAAAGGTAGGGAGCAAAAAGACTTTTCCAGTCAAGCCAGATGATATAAAACCTCAAGCTACTCTACATGAAATTCGTCGCAGACGTTAATATCGCTCAGAAAGTAACTAGACTCCTTCGTCGAGCTGGACATGATGTTGTAGATGTTAAGAAACTAGATCCTAAAACTGCAGATACTGAAATAATAAAATTAGCTCGCGAAGAAAGTAGAATTATCCTTACCCATGATAAGGATTTTTTAGGATTGACAAAGTTTCCTGAATACCAGGTTGGTATTATAGTAATCCGTTTGAATATCCAGAGCGCTTCTCACCATTACAAAAAACTAATTGAACTATTAGAAAAACAAACTGAAAATGTACTAAACTCTTCTTTAACTATACTTACAGAAGAAGTTGTTGATTCACATCCGTACATTTTTCTTCAGTCAACCTGAAAAAGTTGCATAGTCTGATCTTTGTATAATAAACTGTTGAGAACAGAATGGAAATTTCCAATGCAAAAATTGCCAGACTTCTTAGACAGATTGCTGCTGCTTTAATTATTAAAAAAATTGGCAATATCTTCCAAATCCGCGCCTATGAAAATGCTGCTGATGCAATAGAACACTCAACATCCGATGTTGCTGACCTTTGGCAGGAGGGTAAACTTGATACGGTTCCCGGGGTGGGAGAAAAACTTAAAGAATACTTAAGTGAATTATTTAAAGCAGGCAGAGTGAAGCATTTTGAAGATGTGCAAAAAGGGATACCTCAAGTTGTTTTTGACCTGCTTGATATTCCCGGGATTGGCCCAAAAACTGCCCAAAAAATAGCAGAACTGGGTGTTAAAAATTTAGAGGATTTAAAGAAAAAACTGAAATCAGGGGAATTGGTCAGTAAAGGCTTTTCTTCTAAAATTGCAGAAAATATACAGTCAAGCTTTCAACATTTGAACTCAAAAGACCGCAGGATGCTTTTGCCTTATGCAGCCTTTCAAGCTGATAAAATTTTAAACTATTTAAAGAAATGTCCCGGTGTATTGCAGGCGCATTCACTGGGATCTTTACGGAGAATGGCGGCAACAATAGGGGATTTGGATTTTTCAGCCAGCTCAAACGCAGGAGAAAAGGTAGTAGACCATTTTTGTAAAATGCCGGGAGTAGAGAGTATTATTGACCAGGGTGAGAGTAAGGCTACAGTAGTTTTAAATACCGGTTTACAGCTGGATTTATTGGTAGCTGCTCCGGAAAGTTATGGAGCTTTATTACAACACTTCACAGGCTCTAAGGCGCATAATATTAAACTTAGGACATTGGCTAACCAGAAGGGATTTTCTTTATCTGAATATGGAGTGCGTTCCATCCGTCATCCCCGATCCAATCGGGGATCCATAAATAATAAAGACAATAATGTTATTTCAACTAAAACAGAAGAAGAACTATATAGTTTGCTGGGAATGCAGACTCCCTTGCCGGAGATAAGAGAAGATACCGGAGAGATTGAGGTTGCTTTAGAGCATAATCTTCCTGCTTTTTTAGAGTTTAAGGATATAAAAGGGGATTTACATCTTCATTCTAATTTTCCAATTAAAAATCCCTCCCATGGGCCTGGGGTAAATTCTATGGAAGAAATTGTCAGGAAGGCTGAAAGCTTAGGGTATCAATTTGCAGGAATTTCAGATCATCCTCCAGGTTTTACAACTACTTCTAAAGCAGAATCCATTGACTGGGTTCAAAAGAGGACAAAATTTATTCATAATTTAAAATCGAGGACAAAAAGTATTCGAGTACTTAATGGCCTTGAGATAGATATATTAGGTGATGGTTCTTTATCAGTTCCCAATGAAGCTTTGGCATTTCTTGATTATTGCATTGCCGGGATTCACTCCGGCCACAGAGGTTCAAAAGAAAAAATTACCAACAGATTAATCAAAGCTTTGGAAAATCCCTATGTTGATATAATCTCCCACCCTACTAATAGATTGTTAAATGAAAGAGATTCATCTGAGGCGGATTGGGAAAAAGTTTTTAAAGCTACTGCCAAAAATAACAAAATTTTAGAGATCAATAGTTTTCCAGACAGGTTAGATTTAAGAGATGATTTGGTGAGGCAAGCTTTAAAGTTTGGAGTTAAATTCATTGTCAACACTGATGCGCATGAAGTGGCTCAAATGGATAACATGAGATTTGGTGTGGCTGTTGCAAGGCGTGGTTGGGCAACAAAAAAAGATATTGTTAATACTTGGGACTGGACAGATTTTGCAAAATGGTTTAAACTTATAAATTAGTTATGGATCCAATCTATATTCTTATCGCTGTTATAGTTATTTTGGCTTTGTGGGTTTTGGTAACTTACAATGGGCTGGTAAATCTCCGTAACCGTGTCAGGGAAGCCTGGTCGCAAATTGATGTCCAACTAAAAAGGCGTTCTTCATTAATCCCCAATCTTATAGAAACAGTCAAAGGTTATGCCAAGCATGAGAAAGGTGTTTTGGAAGAAGTGACCAAAGCCAGAACTGCTTTGATGGGCGCAAAAAACCCGCATGAAGCAGCTGCAGCTGATAATATGCTGACCGGCGCTTTAAAATCGTTATTTGCTGTATCTGAAAATTATCCGGACTTAAAAGCTTCTGAGAATTTTAAACAACTTCAGGATGAACTATCTGACACAGAGACAAAAGTGGCTGCATCCAGGCAGTTTTATAATACCAATGTTTTGGATTTAAATAATTCTTTGGAAACTGTTCCTTCTGCCTGGGTAGGAAGTATGTTTGGCTTCCAAAAAGAAGAATTCTTCAAAGCAACAGATGAAGAAAAGAAAGACATAGAAGTTAAGTTTTAGATGATTGAAGTTTGGACTCCAAGAGGCATAAGAGCAATACAACTCTCTCCAGATACTCTACAAAGAAGGTTGAAGGAGGTATTGGTAATGAAACCCCAGACCCCTGAAGTCAAGGAAGCTATTGAGGGTTTCGTGGAATTTCTTATGAGGTTGCATGCAATTACTGGAGTAGGTGGAGTTGCTTTCTCTTGTGTCAATGAACCTCCAGCACGGCCAACTTTCTATATAAGCGTGTTAGCTCCTCTTAGTGATAGTGATGATAGTGCAAGAATAATGAAGGAAGTGTCGTATGCAGATGTAGAGTTATTCTGGAAACTTAATCCAGTTATGCCAAGCGGAATGCGCTTTTATAATTCAACACAGTTAGGTCCTAACACCTTCTTATCAGTTTTAAGAGGTGATTTCAGAAAAAGCCGTAATGAAGAATTATTCAGGGTATTCCTATTTAAAAGAGACGATTAACAGTTATTTCGGTAACCATTAAGGTTTTGACAAATAATTGTCATCCTGAGTGATTAGCGAAGGATCTTCCAAGTATAATGATCTATATGGACTCAAAACAATATTTTGTCTATATTCTCAGCAATTTCAGGAAAACAGTTTTATATATAGGTGTTACAGATGATTTAGTTAAAAGAGTATGGCAACATAAAAATGATCTGGCTAAAGGTTTTAGCCAAAGATACCATCTTCATGATCTATTGTATTATGAAACTTTTGAACATCCAAGTTCAGCCATTGAAAGAGAAAAGCAAATTAAAGGGTGGATCAGGAAGAAAAAAGATAAATTAATAATTAAGTTTAATCCTGGACTAAAAGATTTATATGAAAGCATCATTTAATCCGACCTTGGTACAATCAGTTTACTACGTTCAGTGAATCATGAACGTAGTTTACATGATTGTACCTTGGAAGATTCTTCGCACGTTCATGAAACTGAACGTACTCAGAATGACATAGTTGTTGGAAACTGCTGAAACCATTACCTGCCTTTCGTTCGCAATAACAAGAAAAAAGTGCTAGAATTATCTTAATGGCAAATATTAATACAGCCTGGGATCAGGTTTCCGGTAATGTTTTTAAAACATGGTTGATCATGTTTTTTTTCTCGGTGTTTACAGTGGGTGTAATTTATGTAATTGCCCAGGGATTTGGATATGGAGAAGCAGGAGGATTAGGGATATTTGGAATAGCGCTAATCATGGCTGGAATAATGAATTTTGTTTCATATTACTGGTCGGATAAGATTGTTTTAGGAATTTCAGGAGCCAAACCAATCCAGAAAAAAGATAACCTTGAACTTTACCGTATTGTTGAAAATTTATGCATAGCTGCCGGCTTGCCTTTACCCAAAATCTATATTATTGACGACACAGCTACTAATGCTTTTGCCACAGGCAGGGATCCAAAACACGCTGCGATTGCTTTTACCAAAGGAATTTTACAAAAGTTAAATAAACAGGAACTGGAAGGGGTTACGGCCCACGAACTTTCCCATGTTGGCAACAGAGATACATTGCTTTGTGCAGTTGTTTCTATTCTGGTCGGGACTATTGCCCTGCTGTCTGATTTTTTTATGAGATCCATGTGGTATGGCGGAAATAGGAATAGCGACAGCAAGGGGAGCAATACCATATTTTTAGTATTGGCAATAGTGGCAGCGATTTTAGCGCCGATTGTGGCAACCCTGATCCAGCTTGCAGTATCCAGAAGAAGAGAGCTATTGGCAGACGCTTCAGGAGTTTTGCTGACCAGGTACCCGGAAGGATTAGCCAGCGCTTTACAAAAGATTTCTTCAGACAAAGAACCTTTGGAAGTTGCCAATAGAGGAACTGCGCATCTTTATATTATAAACCCTCTTAAAGGCGCTGAAGCCAAGGCCTGGTTAGCCGGACTGTTTAACACTCATCCTCCGATTGAGGCCCGCCTTAAAGCCCTCCGTGAGATGGAAGGCTATGTTAATTGATGAAGTAGAAATTATATTAAAAGCAGGTCATGGTGGACCAGGTAGAGTTTCTTTTAACCCGGGGAAAAAGAAAGGTCCTAATGGGGGAAATGGTGGGAAAGGCGGAGATGTTTATCTTACCGTGACTTCAGACCTTAGGGCTTTAAACCAATTTTCTAAAAGTAAAGAAAAAGAAGCAGGAAACGGTGAGATGGGAGGAAATTACCAGAAATCAGGTAAAGATGGAGAAGATTTAGTAATAAGAATGCCTCTAGGTAGCGAAATCCGTGATTTAAAAACAGAAGAAATATTTGAACTAAATGATTTGGATAAACGAATTTTGATTTGTAAAGGAGGCTTAGGCGGTAGAGGTAATTACGAACTTAGATCTTCTATAAAAACTACACCAATGTATGCTCAAAAAGGTTTAGCAGGTGAGGAAAAGATTTTAAAAGTAGAATTAAAATTTCTTGCAAATTTTGGGCTTATTGGATTACCAAATGCTGGTAAAAGCAGTTTATTAAATGAGCTAACCCAGGCCAATGTTAAAACAGCAGAATATCCCTTTACTACACTTGAACCAAATTTAGGAGTTTGGGAAGGGAAAGTAATAGCAGATATTCCGGGATTAATTGAGGGAGCATCAGAAGGTAAGGGTTTAGGAATTAAGTTTCTAAAACATATTGAAAAAGTAGGTTTGTTAATACACTGCATTGCTGCTGATTCAGAGAATGTAGAAAGGGATTATCAAACTGTAACTGGAGAGCTTGAAAGCTTTAACACAGAAACCACTACTAAGAAAGAAATTATTTTATTAACTAAATCTGATCTAGTATCTAAAGAAGAAATACAAAAAAAGACTAAAACTTTAAAAAAATTTAAGAAAGATATTCTTCCGGTTTCTATACATGATTGGGATAGTTTGCAAGATCTTGAAAAGCTGTTAAAATGATCGCATGAAACTAACTTTAGACCAGGTGAAAAAAGTTGCTAAGTTAGCTAACCTACCACTAACTCCGGACGAAGAAGAAAAGTATTCAGAACAACTCTCCAAAATTTTAGACTATGTTAATCAGCTAGAAAAAGCTGATACCAAGGGAGTTGAATCAACCTTTAATGTAGTCCCCCAGTTTAATGTTTTTCAAAAAGACAATACCAGTCCCAGTCTGTCTCTCGATGAGACACTGTCCAATGCTTCAAGTAAAGAAGATAAATTTTTTGTAACCAAAGGGGTATTTAATAGTGAATAATATAACTCAATTAACACTAATTCAAACTTTAGAAGCTTTAAAAAAGAAAGATTTTTCAGAAGAAGAATTAAACAAATCCTATTTGAGTAGAATAAATACTCTAAATTCAAAGCTGAATATTTTTTTAGAAATTAAAAAAAATACACGCGGTATTCCTGCGGCAATTAAAGACGTTATTGTAACCAAAGGAATAAAGACTACAGCCGGATCAAAAATTTTGAGTAATTTTATTCCTCCGTATAATGCCACAGTTGTTGAAAGATTGTTAAATCAGGGGATTTCTGTGGTTGGTAAAACTAACTGTGATGAGTTTGCCATGGGTTCATCCGGTGAAAATTCAGCATATGGCCCAACCAGAAACCCCTGGGATATTACTAAGGTGCCGGGAGGATCTTCCTCAGGATCTGCTGTAGCAGTATCTGCTGATATGTGTGTATTTTCTTTAGGCACTGATACAGGCGGGTCAATCCGCCAGCCAGCCTCGCTTTCCGGGGTTGTTGGTTTAAAGCCGTCTTATGGCCGTGTTTCAAGATACGGGACTATTGCGATGGCATCCAGTTTGGATCAGATTGGACCTTTCACTAAATCCGTAGCTGATGCCAGGCTAATATTGGAATGGATATCAGGGGAAGATGGTTATGACTCAAACTGTAAAACAGAAAAGTTTACGCTTTCAACCCAAGGGCGGAAAACAGGAATTAAAGGATTAAGGGTAGGAGTACCAAAGGAATATTTTGAAGAAGGATTAGATATTGGAGTAGAAAAAGTTGTTAAAGATGCCATTAAAAAATTAGCAGAATTAGGGGTTGAAATTGTGGAAGTTTCTTTACCGCACACCCGACATGGGGTGGCTGTTTATTACATTGTAATGGCTTCTGAAGTTTCATCTAACTTAGCCAGGTTTGATGGTATTAGGTTTGGGTTAAGCCGTGACCATTTCGGCCCTGAACCAAAAAGGCGGATTATGCTGGGTACTTTTGCATTGTCCAGCGGTTTTTTTGATGACTATTTTGCAAAGGCAGCTAAGGTTAGAAACTTAATCAAACAGGATTTTGATAAAGCTTTCCAAAAGTGCGATGTAATAGCAGGTCCTGTCTCCCCCACCACAGCCTGGAATTTGGGAGAAAAAGTCAATGATCCTTTGAAGATGTATTTGTCTGATGCTTATACCATACCTGCTTCTTTAGCAGGCATCCCGGGAATTTCTATTCCCTGCGGATTCGTAGATGGTTTACCAGTAGGACTGCAGATTCTAGGAAAATACATGGATGAGGAAACTATTTTAAATGTGGGTGAAGCTTATGAACAGTCTACGGACTGGCGTAAACAGAAACCAAAAATATGAAATACGAACCGGTTATTGGACTGGAAGTCCACGTTGAATTAAATACTAAATCCAAGATGTTCTGCAGATGCAGCGCTGATTATTTTGGTAAAAAACCTAACACCCATACTTGTCCGGTTTGTTTAGGGCTGCCCGGAGCGCTCCCCTTTATTAACGAAGAAGCTATAAATAAATGTATTCAAATTGGTTTAGCTTTAAATTGTAAGGTCTCCCCTGCTTCCCTTTTTGAAAGAAAGAATTATTTTTATCCGGATTTACCAAAAGGCTACCAAATTTCCCAATACAGGTGGCCTCTTTGCGTGAATGGAAAATTGACAATTGACAATGGACAAAAAATAAGAATTAATAGGGTACATCAGGAAGAAGACACAGCCAAATTGACCCATTCGGGTACGAGTACCTTAATTGATTTTAATAGATCCGGAGTCCCATTGGTAGAGATAGTAACTGAACCGGATTTTACCAATACTATCCAGATTAAAGAATACGCTAAAAAGCTACAGCAAATGTTTAGATATTTGGGAGTATCCAATGCTGATATGGAAAAAGGGGACATGAGATTGGAGGCGAACGTTTCCGTTCGTCCTGAGCATGCAGAAGGACTACCAAACTATAGAGTTGAACTAAAAAATATTAACAGTTTTAGAATCATGGCAGCTGCAATAGAGTATGAAATTAAGCGCCAAATTACCGCATTAGAAAACGGGGAGAGGCTTTTTCAAGAAACCAGGGGATGGGATGAAGACAAAAAGTGTACATATTTACAAAGGAGTAAAGAAGAAGCTAATGATTACCGCTATTTTCCCGAACCAGATCTGCCGGAACTGAAAATAGAAGAGTCTAGAGTCAAGAGTCTAGAGTCAAGTTTACCAGAGCTGCCCTGGGATAAGAGTAAGAGGTTTGAGAGAGTTTACAAAATCAAGAAAACTAATGCAGAGATTTTATCCGGGAGTATTGAATTGGCAGAATTCTTTGAAGCAGCTATAGGGCATGGTAAGAAACATGAAGTTAGTGCAAAAGATATAGCTAACTACGTTATTAACCATAAGCCTGATATAAATGTAATATTACCCACACAAATAATAGAAGAATTAAAAGGAAAAAAGGTAGGAATAATTACAAATGAAGATGAGCTGGATAGATTGGCCCGGCAAGCTATGAAAGAAAACCCAAAAGCAGTAGAAGATTATAAAAAAGGTAAAGTTACTGTTATTCAATCATTAATTGGAAGTGTAATGAAATTATCTTACGGTAAAGCAAATGCTGCAAAAGTGGTGAAGGTACTGGAAAATTTGTTAAAATGAGCCGATTTGTTCACCTTCATGGTCATAGCGAGTATTCTCTTTTAGATGGTTTATCAAAAATTCCACAATTAGTTAAAACAACAAAGGATTTGGGGATGGAAGCTATTGCCATAACTGACCATGGGGTTATGTATGGGGTAATTGAATTCTATAAAGCTTGTCTGGAAGCAGGTATAAAGCCAATTATTGGAGTTGAAATGTATGTTGCTAAACGCTCTCTCCTGGATAAAGAAGGAAAGTTGGATTCTGAACCATACCATCTGACTGTTTTAGCTAAAAATTACCAGGGATATTTAAACTTAATAAAGTTAACAACTATAGCTCATTGTCAGGGTTACTACTATAGACCAAGAGTAGATAAAAAAACATTAAAAGAGCTAAGTGAGGGACTTATTGGGTTATCAGGATGTCCGTCCGGTGAGCTGATACGTTCTTTTGAAGCCGGACAAGAGAATAAATCAGAAGAAGTAATAAAAAGTTACCTGGAAATATTTGGAGAAGACTTTTATTTGGAAGTACAGAGACATCCATATCAGAGTTCATTAAATCAGGCAACAGATGAGATTATAAGAAAAGACATACAGAGACTTTTAGATATTCAAAACATGACTAATAAAAATGTGCAAGAGTTTTCGCAAAAGCTGGGAGTAAAAATAGTTGCTACAAACGATTTCCATTATCTAAAAAAAGAAGATGCTGAAGCACAAGACGCACTTTTGTGTATCCAAACAGGAAAATTTTTATCTGAAGTGCAAAGACTTAGAATGATAGATACTCCAGATTATTACTTAAAATCACCGGAAGAAATGGCAGAACTTTTTAAGGATTTGCCACAAGCTTTGGAAAATACAGCCAAAATTGCAGACGCCGTAAACATAGAAATTCCCTTAGGTGTTGCCAGGTTTCCTGTTTTTAAAACTGCGGATGGAATTACTCCAATGGATCTTTTAAGAAAATTGACGTTTGAAAAGGGAGTAGAGAAATTTGAAATAACTGACACAATTAAAAAAAGGTTAGATTATGAACTAGGGGTTATAGAAAAGAAAAAGTATGCAGATTATTTTTTAGTTGTTGCGGATTTTATGGATTGGGCGCATCAGCGGGGAATTATTACTAACACAAGAGGTTCTGCTGCCGGATCCATGGTTTTATATTGTCTGGGGGTAACTAATTTAAATCCCCTGGACTATCTGCTCCCCTTTGAGAGGTTTTTAACAATACATCGGCCGACTTTACCTGATATTGACGTAGACATTGCTGACGACCGCCGTGATGAGGTTATTCATTATGTGATGAATAAATACGGCGAAAACAGAGTTGCCCATATTGTTACTTTTGGAACAATGATGGGACGGGCTGCAATAAGAGATGTTGGCCGTGTTTTAGGAATGGCTTACGGCGATGTTGATAAGATTGCAAAACTTATACCTCCTCCTTATCAGGGATTTCATAAATCTTTGTCTGATGCAATAAAAGAAGTTCCTGAGCTCTCCAGTATGAATAGAAACGACCCACAGGTTAAAAAGCTGCTGGATTTGGCTACTAAAATTGAAGGTACTGTCAGACATGCTTCTGTTCATGCTGCGGGTGTGGTGATTGCTCCTGATGATATTGCTAATTTTACACCGCTACAACCAGAAGCAGATGGTAGCAAATTAGTCTCCCAATACGACATGTTTGCAGTTGAAGATGCAGGTTTAGTTAAGATGGACCTTTTGGGTATTAGAAATCTTTCTATTTTAGGTAAGGCAGTAGAATTTGTAAAAGAAAATAGAGGAATTAGTGTTGATTTAAATAAAATTCCTTTGGGTGATAAAAAGGCTTTTGAGCTTTTAGCCAGAGGAGATACTATGGGAATTTTTCAATTAGGTTCTTCAGGTATGACCAGGTATTTAGTTGAGCTAAAACCTTCTTCAATTGCAGATTTGGCTGCTATGGTTGCGCTTTACCGGCCAGGTCCTTTGGGGGTAATACCTGAATATATTGCCAGAAAAAATAATCCCAAATTAGTTAAATATTTAGATCCTAGGATGAAAGAATATATGGGACAATCTTTGGGGCTTTTGGTTTATCAGGAAGACGTTTTATTTACTGCTATAAATTTGGCTGGATATTCCTGGGAAGAGGCTGATAAGTTTAGAAAAGCCATGGGTAAGAAAAATCCTGCAGAAATGGCTAAGCAAAAGGGAAAGTTTGTAGAAGGTTGTGTTGCCAATGGGATGAAAAGGGAAAAAGCAGAGGCAATATTTGTTTTAATTGCCCCATTTGCTGCATATGGATTTAACAAAGCGCATGCTGCCAGTTATGCCATGGTTGCATACCAAACAGCCTACATGAAGGCTAATTTTCCGGTTGAGTTTATGGCTGCTGTTATGAGCGGCGAATCAGGAGATGCAGATAAGATTGCAGCAGCAATTGAAGAGTGTAAAAGACTTTTAATTGTTGTTTTGCCCCCAGATATTAATAAATCGGTAATAGGATTTTCGCTAGAAGAGGTAGAAGGTAGCGCTAATCAGGGCTTGAGGTTTGGTCTTTCAGCTATTAAAAATGTAGGAAAAATAGCAATTGAATCTATTGTTAAGGCCAGGGAAGATGGTAAATTTGTTAGCCTTTTTGATATTTGTAAAAGAGTGGATATAAGAATTGTAAACAGAAAAACTTTGGAAAGTTTAATAAAAGCCGGGGCATTGGATCATTTAGGCAATCGAGCCTCACAGCTTCTAATACTCGATCAAGCGCTGCAGGAGAGTCATAAAATAAACAAAAATAAGTTGTCAGGACAAGGATCGCTTTTTGGTACAGATGAGGAGAGTTTTCATTCAGCAATTAATCTTCCCAGTGTAGCTGAGCTTTCTTTGGATCAACTGCTCATATTTGAAAAAGATCTGTTGGGATTTTACCTTCATGAGCCCCCTTTTCTAGCTTCTTTGCAAAAAATAGTTGAATTTACATCTTTTCGTATTTCCGAAATTACAGATGACCACATAGGGCAAAACCTAGTTTTAGGAGGCGTAATTACCCAGGTTAAAAAAATATTGACCAAAAAAAGCACTAAAGAAATGGCATTTATTAAAGTTTCTGACGGGGTATCTGGTATTGATGCTGTAGTTTTTCCTGCTACTTTTGAAGAAAGCAAGCATTTTTTACTTAAAGATGAAGTTATTTTAATTTACGGAAGGATAGATAAAAGAGAAGAAGAGCTATCTTTAGTAATTGATAAATTAGTGCTTTTTGATCCGAATAATATTCCTGATGAGTTTTTGAAAGGTAAGACTGGAAAGGCTGTTGAGATATATGTGCCTTTTGGGACCAGGGTAGATATTTTGCAAAATATTAATAAAACTCTTCGCAGTTTCCCGGGTAATGTGGCTGTTACTTTACTTTTATCAAATGGCGGATCAGGGCTAAAAAGATTAAATCTTCCTTTCGGGATTACCCCTGACAGTACTTTACAGGATGAAATTAAAGGTTTGCTAGGTTCTGATTCTTTTAAAATAGTTTAGCTTATGTTAATATTAATCCTATGATTTCAGCAAAAATAAATGATGTAGATATTCATATTGGTGACACCTTAGGCATTACTTCTAAAGTACAAGAAGGAACGAAAACCCGTAACCAGGTTTTTGAAGGAATCCTTATTAGACTTAGAGGAAGAGCGGAAAACAGAACTTTTACTATTAGAAAAATAGGATCAGGTGGGATTGGTATTGAAAGAACCTGGCCACTGGACGCAAGAAGTATAGTCAAAATTGAAGTTAAAAAGAAAACCTTAGGTATTAGAAGATCAAAGCTTTATTATCTTCGTGATCTATCCGGCAAAAGCGCAACCCGAGTTTGAAAGCAGCTGTTATTTCCTTGCCTTGGGTTTGGAGCCGACTGCGAAAGAAATTTCTTCCCAATCATGTATTTTGCGGATTTTTTTGTTTATGCCCCAAACAGTTTCTAAAAGTTTTGGCTCAACCCCCAAATCTTTAGCCTGTCCAATTAATGCAACCATGTCTTTAGGAAAACATTTCCCGCCAAATCCTTTTTGAGTAGTAACATCCAAATGTGAATCAAAAATTCTATGATCTGCTACAGTCATAGATTTTACTTCTTCATATTTTATTCCTAATGCCTGGCAAATTGTATACATCTCATTTGCAAAAATAACTTTTGTGGCAAGGTAAGCATTTGCCATGTATTTCACCATCTCAGCTGTTGTTGAATCAGTTTGAAAGATTTTTATTGTTGGAAACCTTTGACGGTAAAAAGCAATTACTCTTCTTGAGGTAAGGTCATCATTTGCTCCAATTATATTTCTGTCAGCATTTAAGAAGTCTTCCAAATAATTTGCCTCAGTTAAAAATTCAGGGTTAAAAGCAAAATGTGATTCAGGATACTTTTTAGACAGAGATGCAGTAGTTCCGGGAATAATAGTAGACTTAATAACTATGATTTTGTCGGTTTTGTCTGTTAATTTTGTGATTTCTTTGATTGAGTCTTCGATAATTGAAAGGTCTATACCGGATTCATCTTCTTTCATTGGTGTCGGCAAACAAATAAAAATAAATTCAGATTTTTTGATAACCTGTTCTAGGGGTTCGGTATCTTTATATTTATCGTAGTATTTGATTTGATATTTATCTTGAGTATCAGGTCGTGAGAATCCATAAGCTAGCGCCTGACCAACAATTCCATAACCGATTATTCCCAAACAGGTAATATTCATAGTTTGTAGTATATCAGGTAAACAAGGGTATTGACAATTGCAATCTATAATTATAGTGTAAATATATGGCCAATTTAGTTGATGATTTTAAAAATTCTCTTTCCTCACTTATTTCCGGAGCAGGAGATGTTGTTTCAACTGTACAAACTGTTGCCAAAGAAAACGTGATTAAAGGAGTAAGAAATGTTGGAGATGTTGCAACAACCAGTACATCTTCAGTATCTGATGTAGTTTCTGGCGGAGTAGAAGCACTGTCTCAAGCAGGGGTTTCGCTCACAGATGGAGTTGTAGGTTTGGTAACAGGAGTTATTGATGGAGCAAAAGAAGTTGGTGTGGATACTACAGAAGCTGCAGGTCAGGCAGCTTCATCAGTAGTTCTTACTGTCTCAAAAGTTGGTGGAGATGTTGGGCAAACAGCAGTCTCGGCAGTGGAGGGAGCTATAAAAGCAGCAGGTGATATTGGTGGAGATACGAGTGCTTTAGCGCTCAGCGCTGTTAAAGGAACTTTGAAAGCATCAGATGAAATAGGCTCAGATACGGGATCCTTAGTTAGAAAAGCTTTACTTAACGCAGCAGCACTGCCCCATGATATTATTGATGCACTCCTGACAGGCAAAACAGAGTAATATACCAATCGTTGCTCATTTTGCATCTATTTTACCTCAAAATGAGCTTACGAGAGGTTATACCCGTAGCAAATTCATTTGCAAGTGGTATACAAATTTCCTATAAAATAAAGTATAATTTCCTAGTTCGCCGCGTTCGTCTAGTGGCCTAGGACGTTGGGTTTTCATCCCAGAAATCACGGGTTCGACTCCCGTACGCGGTACAAGTATTAGTTTAGACTGTTGCAATAGAATAAACTAAGGAGGGTGATCATATCATAGTTTAACCATAGGCTCTAAACACTTTGTCCAGAGCCGTAATAATTAATATTATTCCATCTTTCCTAATTCCCCATTAACCCATTCCAATTTCTCTTCTAACATCTTCTTTTTCATTTCAAGATGTTCTT
>CAYMZB010000015.1:0-16553 GCA_964394845.1 uncultured Gammaproteobacteria bacterium
GGGGATCTGGCTTAATCTTTTATCAAAGCGGCTTATATTAGTCATATATAGGATTATATATGGTTGTATAGGGTAAGTCAATCTATTTGCAATACTCTACCTGAACAAAATGCGTTGGGGGTCCCCTAGCATACGATGTTAGAACCTATTACCAGAGTATAAAGCTTGAAGAATTGGAGATTTACAGGCAGATTTTTTTAAGCTATATTTAAAAGGTCTCAATGCCAAATCTATGTCTTCTCTGTCCGTAATTGGAACGCTAGACCTCGTCTATATCTGATCTGATGATAAGAACTAAAATCTGATATAATATATTTATGGAAAATAAAGAAGAAAATAAAAAGCCCCTAACTCAACAAATAACTATACGAGTTCCAGATAATGTCGGTCATGGAGCTTATGCTAATATAGTGAGCATTAATGCTAGTGATAACGAAGTTATTTTAGACTTTGTGCTTAATGTGCCGAGTAATGGTCAAGCAATCCTTACTAGTAGGGTTATTATTTCACCAACCACCGCTCAACAATTAAGCGATCTTTTAGAAGCATTATTAAGAGCAAAGGATAAAGTGAAAAAGGAGCAAGCTAAATGAACCCTACTCAGATAATTCCGGAACAGCACACTGGTAAACTTAATTATGAATTAGCTGAGAATGAATTTAAGATGATAGTAGAATCGACCATTCCAACCCCTTTTGATTTTATGGAAGATACGTTTGAGCAACTTGACCGACAACATTTTGTCCTAGTTGAAAAGGTTATAGCAGAATATCAAGAAGGTAAGACTATCAGTGAAGAGGAATTTTTCCTAAAGCTAAAGGAATCAACTGAAAAACAGTGATCCGAGTCTTTGAATTAAAAATTACCCCTACATTCACCAAAATAGCTATTAATGAGTGTAAAAGAACTGTGGGATTGGATAAAAAACTTAAAATAGCGTATGAGAAGATAAAATCAGACCCTTTTAGAGAGCCAAGGGTTAAGAATTCAGTTATGGAGGAAAGAAGGATTTGGGTAGGTGATTCCCACCGGTTATTCTACGTAATGATTAACGATCAAATAATTCCAACAGATTTAAGGAAGAAAAACAAAAACACATATTCATAATACTTGATGGAATTCTCCAATTGATAAAATAAGAAACCATTTTTTACTATTAGAACACTAATCCTTATATCAGGTATTGACATCATTTAATATTGTGCTACATTATAGACACAGATTAAAATAATGCCACACATAACAACTAAAGAAGCAAGTCAGATTTTAGGCATTAGCAAACGCACTTTATTCCGCTGGGAGATTGAAGGTCAAATTAAAAGCACCCGAGAAGGGATCCTCAAGGTTAGAGTTTATAATCAGGATTATATTGTAATGGTTAAAAAGCTTTTGGACTTAGATAAACAAATAGATAAACACCAAGTTAAACTTCCAGAAATTTTGGAACAGAGTAGAAAACATCAATTGGCACAGGATTACCAACCCGGTAAACCCCTTAAATTATCTAACGATTTAGAAGTAGAAGCTGCAATCAAGGCAGGTAATAACGAAGAATTATGGATGGCTGAACATAATAGGTTAATTTCAGAATTAGGTCTGCTTGTTCGAACTTTTAGAATTAACTTTCCAGAGGCACCTCTGGAAGAGTTGTTATCAAAGGAAAAACGAAGAAAATGAAAAAACTTAGAGTTGTTGGATATAGCAGAGTAAGTACGCTTGAACAAAGTCGGGAAGGTGTTAGCTTGGATAATCAGGAACATAAAATCAGGGTATATGCTGAGCTGAAAGATATGGAGTTAGTAGAGATGATCGTTGAAGAAGGTAAATCTGGCAAGACCATGAATCGTCCGGGATTACAAAAAATCATCAATCTTATTAATAATAAGCAGATTGATGGCGTAATCTGCTATAAACTCGACCGGCTAACCCGGAAAACCCGAGATTTGCTCTATTTAATTGAAGACGTCTTTGCTAAAAATAATATCCAATTTATTAGTTTAAATGAAAATATAGACACTTCATCTGCTTCTGGTAAATTCTTTTTAACAGTTATGGGAGCTATGGCTCAAATGGAGAGGGATCTGATTGCTGAAAGGACAATAGATGCCTTGCAAGAGCTTACCAGGCAAGGTAGAAGGCTTGGGTCGCCTGATAGGATACCTCTTGGCTTTAAGCTAATAAAACGAAAGATGGCTAAAAAGACTGACCTGGTTATTGATGAGAGTGAGTTTGAAAAAGTTAGGATCATATTTAATCTGAGAAGGCAAAAACTAAGTTTACAAGCCATTGGTGATAAGTTTGGGATGGGTAAATCAAGCATAAAATATATCTTGGACAACTCATTTTATAAGGATTATTTGCCTCAAAACGTTCAGTATACGACCATTAACTGAACATTGAGGCTAAATTGGGAAAGAAGTATAATTACAGAAAGTAGAAGAAAACATGATGGATTATAATAAACTAAGCTTGCCTATAAACCCACCCTATGCAGAGATTAGGATGGACAAATCACCTAAAAAGAACTTAATACAGGCTTTGGTGGAGACTAAGCCGGATGACTGGGACACTAATAATTTTGATTTAGGTGGTTATTTAGTAAGAGGTACTGCTGCCTCAAATGTTACCACATCAGGTCGCTCGTTCTTACAAACAGAGTCTGGAGATTTACTTCTCACTGAATCTGATAACCCAATACAGATAACTGATTCTAAAGAAACAGCCTACTTTATCCCTAGGGACGGAGTACTAACACATCAACCTCACTGGAATCAGGTGGCGGATGCTAAGTATAACAAGAATGAGATAAGAGAAAAATGAATCATCTTTGTACAAAAGGTGGTGTGTGACTTTGTGGATGCGGGTTTATATAAGATGTGGGGAAATATATATAGGTTCTTATATCCCCTGTCCTTATTCCTGGAGTCCTAAAAACCTAGGAAGGTTTTAATCTGCAAATTGGTACCATCTTGGAGTTTTAGAAATGTTCGCCAGGCGAACAGTGGGAATTTAGATTTTTGGTATAATTCCTTTATGTTTAAAGCATTGATGATAATTTTCACCTTCTCCACTACTTTTTTGGCCTTTCCAACAATAACACATGCTTCTCCAGGAGGACTGGATAAAAACGGGGGTCATTATTGCAGAAAGAGTAGCAGCTATTGTGCCAAGTATGGATTAAGACTTAATCAATATCACTGCCATAGGTCTTATTGTAAACAGAAATAATTATTGGTTGCAGCAAATTATTCCTTAATCTCTAAAATATTAGCTGTATCTAGTCTCCACTCGCCATCTTCCTGTATAAGAATCCACGTACCCTCAAAGATTCTAAACAACACTTTCTCACCAACTAAATCAACCGAACCCAATTTTACATAGACTGAATTAATGGTTGGATCGTCGTCACTTAAATCTAAAAGATAAACATTCAATGTTGCATTGAATCCATTCATAAAATTGTTCAGCCCTCCAGCCTCCCTTTTAAACTTAGTGCTGAATAAACCATATGCTAAATCAATCTGTCTGGTTGAGATGTAATTATAGTAAAGAGCTACTTTGTTTAAAGGGTTAGACTTACTAGGAGTAACTGTAGAAGTATTTGACTCTGTCTTGGGACCAGTACTAATAAGAGAATCTACCATAGACTGAGCTGTTTTAGAGGATATGGCAAATTTAAGACCTTCCGTCCCCTTCAGTGTTTGACTATAAACCCCAACGATCTCTCCACAATTATTAATAACTGGACTACCACTATTGCCAGGATTCAAACTAGCATCTATTTGAATATATTCCAGGCCTTGTACATCTGATTGACGTTTGGCTGAATAAGTTCCTTTAGAAACTGTTGATTCTCCAGCAAGCTCCTGACCTAAAGGGAACCCAACAACTATTAAAGGTTGACCTGGATTTAGTTTATCAGAATCACCGAAAGTAAGCGATTTGAGCTTATCAGTATCAACTTTTATCACTGCTAGGTCTATTTGATCGTCCCAATTGTACCTTTTTCCTATCAGGGTAGTTTTATCGGGTAATACAATCCTTGGAGTTGGGCTGTCTTGAATAACATGACTATTAGTCAAAATATAACCCTCCGATCTAATCAGAAAGCCTGAACCTTCCCCAGAATCTCCTATTACCCTTACAACTGATTCCTTAGCTCTCTGGATAGAGTCAGTCTCATTGCATGCAGGATTGAGAGAAACTGTTTCTATCTTAGGCTTTACTGTAGAGGGATTAAGAGAAAGATTAATATTAGGTTTATTGTTGAAAAAATAAACAGTGATTGCACCAAGAGCAAATAACCCTATCTTAAAAAGATTACTATTATAAAATGAATCTGAACTTCTGTCTCGGCTACTCATTGTGGGGGCAGTGCTTTATTAATAACTTTATTGAAAAGCTATGTCAATCTGGAACATTTGTATTGTGTACAAGAAGGAGGCAAAAGGTGGTGGGGAACCTGTTGGGAAGGATAGTATCTAACTACTTGGATAAATTAATATATCTGTCCACAACCGCAATCCCAAAAACCCCAGGCAAGCAAGATTTCCAAAATGGTACCATTCGTCAAATCTTTTTACCTGATTCTTACCCAACAATTTTGAAGTACATACAGTTAGATCGTATCCTGTGTTTTAGATTGACAAAAATCTTATAGTTGTGCATTATAAGAAAAATGCCACAGCATAATCAGGGACGAATTAGAAAACCTTATAAAGGAAAGGCGTGTTTTGATTTATTAAATACACCTTTTGGTAGGGTGGCATTTTTAGAGAAAGATAGAAGGGCTAATTTCCATCTTTTACGGCATCCCGAATTAAATGATTCTTATTTTATCGGGAAAATGGTAGAGGCCATAAAGAATCCTGAAAAGGTTTATAGAAGTTTAAAATGGCCTTATAGAGACTTAGTTATCTATAAAAAACTTGGTTCAGTTATTAACCCCTTGAATCCTAAATATAATTTTAGTTATACTAGGGTAGTACTGGGAACAGAAAATAAATGGAAAAGAGTGCTGACTGGGTTTGGATTTAATCACATTAAAGAAGGAGTGGAGGTAAAACTAGTCAATGGACAATACAAATAAAATTAAACTCTCAAGGAATTTACTTTTAGAAAATCTGCACAACCTACCAAAACAGGCAGAAAATCAGAGATGGGAATTGTCATACGATCCTGAATTAGATAATTTATATTATACTCCTAAAAAGATTCCTCAGGACGCTCGTTTAATTAGTATGAATGATGAGATTGCTTTCTATGTAACACCAGATTCAAAAATAAATGGAGTGTTTATAGAATACTTGACAGCAAACTTTTTGCAACATCAAAAAGAATATAAACCGATGTTAAAATTATTTAGCAAAACTACAGGAATAGTAAAGAAAGCAGCTAGGAAAAAAGGAGAGGAAGAAATATACAAAAAAGCTCTTATAGCTCACATACTTCAAAATTCACCCACATAAGATCTCTAAATTCTCGAACATCTTGCCTGTTTTGAAACCATATTCTCAGCCCCTGATCTTATTAAAATGGGATTATATCTTTTACTTTTGTTCTAAGCACGGATGCTATTTTTTGAAGCGTTTTAAGACTTGCTCTCCTTTTACCAGTTTCAACAAGTCCGATATGGGTCGTGCTCACATGAACCTTCTCTGCCAATCTCTCTTGAGTTAATTCTGCCTTTCCCCTAAGTTTTGCTATTCTTTTACCCAACCTAATATCATCTTGAGTTATCTTTGTCATGGCCTCACCTTAACAAAAGAATTGCCAATTTTTTATTACCTAAAAGGAAAGATTTTGTATCTAAAACTATTGACTTTCTATTAACTGGGAGTTAGGCTAAGATGAATGAACGTAGTAGCTGGAATTCTGATTGGGGTTGTAAATGATTCTTGGACAGCAAGATTAGTTGCCCCATTTTTATGGGGAGTTGTATTTGTTATATATCAGATGGTATTTGGAACAAAAACCAATTCTAAACTTCTATTTATAGAGTATTTGACAGCCACTTTTACTTCACTTTTTTTCTCTGTAGTGACAGGTTTTATAAGGACTTTATTTATTAAGTAAATATGAGTAAAAAAATCGGTCAGCTGACCATAAAAATATATGAAGATAACAGTATTTTTATTGACTTACCAGAAGATGAGTTTCTACAGGTAGTCATATTTGCATATTATTTTGACAGAATTGTACACAATCTACCGAAGGTTAAATATGATACTCTCATTAAAGGAATGTATAACACAAGTTATGATTTTGTAGAACTTTTTACTTCAGGGAAGGCTTTGGACTTAGAAAAAATGATAAAAAAGGCTGTTTTCCGTACCCTGAAATTTTGTAAAGACAATGGGAAAGGTGAATTTGAGGCTCGAGGAGAATATTTCAAAAAGAGCGATGACTACTTTTATATGAACACACATTTCAAGCCACTTCTTGCAAGTAGTGATTTTCTTGAAAGAAGAACACTGGACTCTATTTTAGGATATTTTGATTATCTTATGCTCCATCTATTAAATTTAAGAGTTATATTTTTAATGTGCGTAGTTTATGCTATGACAGGAAAGTATATTGAAAAAGCAAACGAGGGTATTCTACCTTTGATAAATGATGCTCCAAGGATGGGACTTGATGATGCAACTGACTTTTTTGAACAATTTGAAGGTGGAATTGATCGAATAATAGGAAAAAAGAATGCAGTATAAAAATGGAGACTATGGCAATAATGATGAATGGAAAACAGTAATAATTGCCCTATTGGGTTTAATACTTTTTATGTCTTTACTTGCAGAAGAAGTCTATACAAATACTTTTAAAATTCTTTTGTTTTTCTTTGGAGTTTTCATTCTTCAAAAACTATGGAAAAAAGTTGATAAAAGAATCACGCAAGACGGACTAAAAGTGACATTCCGATGGATTGGAAGTAATGTGTGGAGTGCTGGCATTGTTATATTATCTATTATCGCCCTTTTCATGTTTCTAGGTTGGTATATGGGTAATCCTAGAATGTTTATCTTTTTTTAGTTAAAGCAGGAGGGGCTTATTGAAGGATCTCTGGTAATATTAATGGGTGCTTTTTTGGCTCTGAGTTTTTTTGTATGCCATAGTTAGTATATTTATTGATAGAATTAAAAAGATAAACAGAAACACTCAATATCTATGACAGTTTTCCAAAAATGGATTGTTGCAATTCTTGTTTTTCCCATTCAAATTTTAGTTATAGCAGCTGTGGCGCCAATGATGTTTTTTTTGGCAATTCTAGTTACTATTTCTACATTCAACTTAAAAACTGGGATTCATACAGGTTTAAATCTATGGGATTTAGTTATAGAGAAAAAATCTGAATCGAAATTTTACAAGAAAATAACATTAATCTATTGCGTTTTCTTCGTGGTAATTTTGATTTTTTTCTGGTTAACCTAACTATATCAGATAAAATGCCATTAATAATAGGTGCTGTTATTCTTGCTGTTATTGTAGGTTTTAGTAATGGGTATATAACTCTTAATTTAACTGAATCTGGCCAGCAACAAACTTTACCAGAACAGATACAACCTTCGGAAACTCCAGTAGCAGTACCAACATTCTATCCTACCCCAAACCCCACGCCTAACCCAACACCAACTGTCATTTACAAGACAATAACAGCTGAATGTGCTTCTCCTAAACCCTGTACTTGTCCTACTATATCAGACCAAACAACAAATGAAATTACTCAACTGAAAGCAGATGTGGATAATAAAAATAAAGAAATTAAACAGTTAAGGAGTAATCTGCAAATACTTCAGACAAACCTACAAGCTCAACAATCAAACCTATTTTATTGGCAATCACAAGCAGCGTTTTGTAACATCAATTACAAGCCAAGGCTTTGAGTGTAGGCAGCATTTAACAAAAACGTGTACCCCCATTATAATAGAAAACTTACGCACAAAATAACTTAAAAATCGTCTTAAAATTACCTCTAAAAGAAAAAAAGTAAAGCCACTTATGAATTAGCCTTTATTAAGTTGTATTTTTAAAGTATACCTGGCAGGGGGCGGCGCTTGGAAAACCCATTAGTTTAAACGCACTGGCTGTAAAATATTTAGCAAGATGAGATGAAAAATGAAAATGGATTGGGTATATGATTAGATTGTTGTAACAGGCTTCATTAAACTTGACGGTTTATGGGAAAAAAGTTACACTTCCTAGGCTGAGGGAGAAGGATTTTTTAAACAAAACAAAGCATGAAAAATCAGATAGATGATGGTACAACCCAAAGATTCATCAAAGCAGACGCTTGGGGTTTACATTATCGGCTTACAGGAAAAAATGCTGAGCCAGATTATATTCTACAGACAAAACCTCTAAATCCAAAAAGAGATAGGCTTTTAAAATATTACTTCCGCAACAGAAAATTGTTTACTCTATGCGAAAAATATTTAAAGAAAAACAACCCCAGAACCGGAAAAAAATTCACCTGGTCGGATATAGGAAAAATGTATGACCCTTCATACCCGTGGTCCGATAAAGGCCTTTGTGAAGAATTAGAGCTTCATTTCCCAAAAGATAGAGATGTAGAAAACTGGAATAAGAAATATACCAGGGGACAATCTAATTTAACAGGAAATCAAGTAAAGAAAATAGTCTTTTATTTTAGGCAATATATTTCCAATTTAGGTTCAAGAAACCCTATTTCTCCAAGGTCTTCTTAAGTGCGACCTTTCCTGCCAAACTTGTGCTAATTTGATTTTAGTAGATCAACTAAAATCATGGACAGATCAAAACATTTCATTTCCCAAGATATTAATCTTGTTTCATACTTAATCTCCAAGGATTACCGGGTTCTTTCAACAGAAAATAATGGTCGGTTTGTTGAGTTTTATTTCCCTCCTGAAATAGAAGAAGAAGCTAATTTATGGCAGTTTTCCCCATCTGATGAGATGAGACTTATCCAAAAGTTTCTAACAGAAAAAGATAAAATCCTAAGCTTTTTAAAAACAAAGCAGGGCAGATAAAATGAAAAAACTTTCTGAAATCCTTAGCTCTGACAAATACCTTAATGGTAAGTTCTTTGGGGATGGAGTTGTCCGCCGGACTGTTTTAGACCGATGTACCCATGAAAAATCAATCCTTACCTTAAAAATAATCCCTACCAATCGAGCTGATGATCCCTGGTATCCAAGGTTTATTCCACAGATTAAACAAAGCTGCTGTAATTGTGGAAAATATCTTAAATTCGTTGCTCAATCCCCGGAGTTAATAGCTAAATTCAATCAGAAACTACAGGAGGTTGCTATCAATGGATGAAAAGGGATTTATCAAGTTTATCAGAGATAGTAAGGAGTTTGACATGCTTGTACTAAGGAGACCGAGTGCTTTTGTTTTATTAAGTATTATCGCCAAACGTGCTAAAAGGTCTAACGATCATCCTTACCCGGAGTTAGAGATGGGTGAAGCACTAATTGGTGATTATGAAACTTACGGTGTTACAAGGCAAATTTACAGGACCGATAAAGAGTTTTTAGAAAAGTTCAAGTTTTCAACCTTCAAAACAACCAACAGGGGAACCATCGCAAAACTTATAAATTCGAGCGTATTTGACATAAATATTGATGGTAGCCAACCAGCAAAACAACCAGTTAATCAACCTTCAGCTAACCATCAGCCAACCACTAACAAGAATGATAAGAATGTAAAGAAAGAAAATAACAATGTTTTAGAAGACAATATCACTGGTAATGCAGGAAAAAATACAAAAGCTGGATTGTTAAAAGAGCCAACTCCGGGGTTTGGTGGACTTCATTGGTCGGAGTTTGCAGACAAGCTTTCAAATTATCACTTCAGCAAGGAGGTTTCCAAAAAATGATAGACCTGGAGACTTTAACTATTCAAACCTTTGATGATAATAAGTCCAGAAGCTCAAAGAGTCTAGCTCAGATATTCCCCTACAACTCCACAGGTGCTAAGGAAAGAATAAAAGAGTTACAGGACAAAGGAGCTGGAGTTTTCTTTGCGGTAAATCCCCAAGAAAATGGACTAGTTAGAGGAATAGACCACACCATTCAACTTGCTAGGCTTGCATTAGATTTAGATGTTTGCAAGGAGGCGGAAGGATTAGCGGATGAGGATAGGCTTCAAAGAAAAAGAGAAGTTGGAAAAAAGCTTAAGGGCTTAGTTATCCCTCCAGGCGATGTGATAATCACCAAAAATGGACTTGAGTCTGTCTGGACTTTTGACAATCCCCGGGAATTAAAAACTGTTACTGAACGAAGAGAAGCAAACGAGCTATACCGCTCAATGGTGCTGGGGGTTTGTGAAAAACTGGGGTTAAAATCAGAGGGTGATAATATCTCAAGAGTCTTAAGGCTTCCGGGGAGCAAACACCAAAAAAATCCCAGTGATATTTTTACGATAACAATTAAACCCTTCTTTGGCTCCAACCCTACCATAGAAGAATTTATCCAAGTTTATCCTTTAATAGAAGCTAGCAAAGCAACAAAAACTCTCAAAGATTTAGCAGGCGGTGTAACGGAAGGTTCGAGGAATGTATCAGCGGTAACTTACCTCGGAAAACTTTTAAGGATTCACTCGCCGGAAGACTGGGAATCAATCGTTTGGCCTATGTTCAAAGGATTTGATTTGCAATGTACCCTGCCTCAAGGCGAGCAGATTATCCGGAGTATGTTTGAAAGAATTTCAGCAGCAGAGCTATCAAAAGTCCCACCTGTGGGACAAGTCTCGCTGGTAAAACATTTAGATTTATTAGAAAAATTTGACGAAGAACAAAAAGAAGTCAGTTTTAAATTAGATTCAGGGTTTGAAAGTTTAGATAGATCAATTGATGGATTTAGAAGCGGGGCTTTGTATGTTTTTGCAGGACTAAAAAAATCCGGTAAGTCTTCCCTGCTAATGAATATTTTAGCCTCAATGATGAAAAAGGAAACCTCAGTTGGCTTTATAAATACAGAATTATCCCTAACTCAATTTATAAATAGATTTGCTGCTATTTCGACAGACAGGTTAATTAAGGAAGTTGAAGCTGATCCAGGTGCAGGCAGGGAATGGTTAAAAGATAATCAAGACCTACTGCAATACTGCGATAAAAAATCTATTCAGGATAAGTCCGGGTTTTCAAAAGAGCTACTTAAGAGAATTTTAACTGATTGGGTAAAAAAGGGAGTAAGAATAATTTGCTTTGATAATTTAACCACGATAGGGACGGAAACAAGGGACGGACTGCAAGGATGGCAAATACTGGCAGATTTTATGGATGAGCTCGTGGACTTTGCTAAGGAAAACAAAGTAGTAATTTTTACAGTTATCCATTCTAAACCAGTCTTAATCTTCACAGAAACCCCGGCAGGAATACGAACACTGATGGAAGAGGACCGACTAGGAGATGTTTTTAAAAAAAGCATTACTACCAACAGGAGGCCTTCAGCAGCAGATTCGTATGGAGGCGGTGGGGCTTTAAGCCAAATTTCCGGTGGGGTTTTGCTTCTTTGGCGCCCATTCCAGGATTTTAATTTATTGGAGTTCAGGCAAAAGACAATGCTTATCTTAGAGGATTTTAGGGACGGGTCAAGGCTTTCTGAAATTGAAATGACATTCCAGATGGATAAATTAAGTTTTGAGGAAGTGTATTCAGCAGATATTAATTTTCCAAAAGAATTTATAAGTAGAAGAAACGAAAAACCGGAGGTTTAAATACTATGATTAGCCAGGAAGGGTTAGAAGAATTTAAACAGATATACTATGAAGAGTTTGGAGTCGAGCTCTCTAATGAAGAAACGTTAGAAAAAGCATTACCAGTATTAAACTTAGTCAGATCATTAATAAGGCCTGTGAAAAATCTGCCTGTTGACGTTACCGAAGAAAAGATGCGACTATGAAATTAAGCCAAATACCCACCATGCCCGGGCAAGAAACTTCTAACATGAAAAGGTTTTATCTTATCTACTGCCGGAAAAGCTCCGAATCTGAAGACCGCCAGGTTTCAAGCATTGAGGATCAGGAAAAAATCCTGTTTGAGCTGGCCAAGCAAAGGAAACTGCCAATCTTAAGAGAATTTAAGGAAAGCAAATCAGCAAAAGAACCGGGAAGGTCAGAGTTTAACGCAATGATGAAGCTTATTCATACAAGAGATGACATAAAGGGAATTTTGACATGGGCACAAAATAGAATTTCAAGAAATCCTAAAGACTCAGGCGACCTTCAATGGGCTCTTCAGAGCGGAAGAATTGAGGAGATAGTCACACACGACAAAACATATCTGCAAGAAGATAATCACCTGCTTATGGCTGTAGAAAATGCACAAAGTAGCGAGTTTATAAGAAACCTAAGGGAAGATACATTAAGAGGGATAGATTCAAAACTTGAAAAGGGAATGTTTCCGGGGCTTGCTCCCGTAGGATATCTAAACGATAAAACTAAAAACCAGGGGGAGAGGGATATTCTACCCCATCCGCAATATTTTAAACTGTTAAGGAAAATATTTGACCTAGCTTTAACTAATGATTATTCAATATTTGAACTTTGCAGAATGGCTAATTCAATGGGAGTTAGAAATTCAAAAGGTATGCCAATATCCAGAACCCGGATGTATGAAGTATTGCAAAACCCATTCTATGCAGGAAGGTTTATTTATCGGGGAATCCTACACCAAGGAGCTCATCAGCCTATGCTTACCGAAGCCGAATTTGACCTAATACAGGACTTCGTAGCCACTAGATCACACCCGAGAGTTACGCTCAGTGAGGCTGTCTTCAACGGATTTATAAAATGCGGATTTTGCAACTATATGATAACCAACGAATTTAAGAAAAAGAACTACAAAAGTGGTTTAGTTGGAAAGTTTAATTATTACCGGTGTAGCCAAATGAGACTGAACGGATGCCGTCAGCCTTATGTCCGGGTAGAGAAATTAAATAAACAGGTTTCAGATTTTCTATCCTTAATCAAACTATCCCCTAAGTTTGTTGGTTGGGCTATGAGAGAATTAAACCGGACTAATGTTGAAGTAAAACAGTTAAGAGAATCTAAGTATCAGGCTTTAAAGTCAGCTTATGAAGGAAGCCAGGTAAGAATACAAAACCTATTTAACCTTAAGATCTCCCCGGATAATGTGAATCAGGAGATGATAACGGATACCGAATACAAAGAGCAAAGACAAAAACTACTGATAGAACGTGAGTCAATCAGACAGCAAATGCAACAGATGGATGAATTTGTTGATGATTTTGATGATCTAACAGTTAAGACTTTTGACTTTACTGTAAGAGCGTTAGATAAATGGGAGCATGGGTCATTTGAGGATCAAAGGATGATCTTATCAACTATTGGGGCGGGGATGGTGCTAAAAGAAGGCCAACTGAATATTGAGCCCAGGACTCCGTTCCTAATGATTAAAAATGCCCTTGAAAAGGTTAGAGTTGAACCTAAGAAAGATGACAGATTAGCTTCCTATAACAACACAAACGACTATACAAATATCCCACTGTCCGTAGTGGGTGACTGACGGGATTTGAACCCGCAAACCGCCAGATCCACAATCTGGTGCTCTACCATTGAGCTACAGTCACCATTTAATTAAACAATTCATCTCTATATTCTCTTCCCTGGCCACTTTTCCAAAACCTTTCCCTTTCTCTTGCTATTATCCTTGTTTCACATTCTTCTACATATACTAATATGAAATCACTTCTATTGACAGTAGATCTTGTAGAAGGTTTACTACCATTATGCTCTTTTAATCTCCTGTCAACGTTATTCGTTATACCTGTATAAAATTCCTTATCAATATTGCTTCTGAGTATATACAAATAATACATAAAGTCACTCGACCACTGACCTGCCTGCCGGCAGGCAGGGCTACAGTCACCATTAACTTGAAATATTGTATCATTTTATAGGGTCAAAACGAATTATTGATATTTCGGCTCCGCCGATAAAAAGAAATTGACCCGGTTTAAATGTCATTTAGACATTTAAACACTAAAAAAGCCCTCTTGCGAGGACTTTCTTAGAGAACCTGTCTGTAATTAGTTTTTAGGCTAATCTATTTAAATCTTACGAAATAAATATTTTAAACAAGTTATATAACTATATATTGTCTAGTATAGATCTGTCAACTAGGACAATATATATCAAAATATAGCAAAATTAGTTTGACCAGGGGAGGAGTTTCCAGAATTCTGCAGGGTGAAGTAAGGACTCCAGGAAAGCTGGTTGAAGAGTACCAAAGTCCAGGGTATTTACTCCTGGTTTAACTACCTGATGAATAGTTTTAGGATGATAGTAGGGCTTTTCCAAAGTAAAATCAAAGCTATAATCTGGTAATAAGTGTCTTGCTTCTATCTCCTTAGATTCACCACTGTTATCTAAAGTGATGCTTTGTTGAAAATCTCCCACCACTCCACCAATCTTTAAAATATAATCTCCAGCAGAGCTTCCTTTCCATTTAAGCTGAGTTAATATCTGCAAAATAACAGGCTGTTTTACCTCTGTAGTAAATTCTATGGGAATTGAGTCAAATTGTTTGTCATTTGTAAACAAATTTAACCTTACCTTAAAAGATCCTTTTTTAGGAGCTTTTAATTGAATTTTAAAAGTATATTCACTATTTGGTTCTACTTTAATTTCTTTAGATATAGCTATTTTTTCAATTCCCAATTCTATGCCTCCTTCTAAAGCTGCTAAATATACAGCTCCCTGATCATTCCAGATAGATTGACCTTTATTTTTAAATGTCAGAAAAATATCATAAGTTTCACCAGCTACTATAGATGAATAAACTTCTCCTTTGATAAGACCTGCTAACATTTCCTGCACTGGTTTACCTGCCAGTTTGGGTAATTCAAGTAAGGTTCTAAATTGAGGATAATAGTTTGAAGATTTAACTTGTTTGAAGGAAAAATGATCAAATGGATATTCTTGATAACTTAATAAAAATGGAGTAACAGCTACAATTCTGTTACTTGCCCAGGCATTTTCAAAGGCATTTTTATAGTAATCAGCTACTGTCTCAGCAGTTGGTAAGTTTGGGTTATAAGTGATACCTTCTGCATGTTTCCAGCCAGTTTCGGTAATAAAAACAGGTAGATTTTTAGTTACTCCTAAGCCTCTAAGTTGTTGCAGTTCCCAGTACCAGGTTCTAACAGTACCTTTGCCTATAGCTTCAGGAGAGCTGACAAATCCAGGATTAGGATAAGAATGAGACACCCAACCATCTAGCTTATTAAATATTCCTGGCACTTCTTCATTCATTTGCTGCATGTAAGTTAATACATCCTCGTAAGCTGGAGGGTTGTGAGGTGTTGAGGCATCAAATCCAGCATTGAGTACAAAAAAGTCTTTATTTTTATTTTTTAGAGCTGTGATAGTCTGATCTAAAACTTTGGCATAGGATGAGGCATCAGCACTATTTCCCCATTCTTGCCCATGGTTAGGCTCATTATATATAATGATATATCTGTTTTTGGTGGGCCAGTTTAAGGAATCCAAAAAATCAGCCCAGACTGACGCCTCTCCAATGTCCGGCCTTTTCCAGAAATTGCCATCAGGCATTGTTGCAAGTCTCACCAAAGGTATTAAGTGTTTTCTTCTTAGATCATTGAAAAATTCCTGCCACTTATCTTTATTTTTATCTTTGCCCTCAATCAAAACTGTAATATATCCCCAGTCACCCCCACTACTATTTACTAAAGAAGCAGCAGGAGATGATTCATCCGGGGTGGCCTGAATAATGTGTATTCCAAACTTGTTATTAGGAACAGCTAAAGGATCTAAAACTGCCAGAGCAGTTGAAGTAAAAAGGAAAAAGTAAAAAGGAAAAAGTAAGATTACTACTTGATATTTGGGTTTAATTCGGATTATATTAAAGATCATGCTGGAAATTTTAGAACCGATTGATGTGTGGGTCATTTTTAAAAAAAATCTCATTTCGCCCCGCTTTTTTTGTTGGCATAACAGACAAATCAAAATAGATAAAGTCAATTTAATCCATACTTCTAAAAATGGAGTTTCGCTATTTTACCACTTTTCTGTATCAGCTGGAGGAAATTTCTACAGATTAAGGTTTGATACTCTCAAACTAAGCTGGTTTTTGGAGGAAGTAGATGAGGACTATACTCCACATTGATTTTAATTCATATTTTGCCACAGTGGAACAACAGGCTAATCCCAGACTGAGAGGTAAACCTATTGGGGTAACAGGCGGGGACAGGGTAAAAAGAACAGTTATAGGGGCAGCTTCTATTGAGGCTAAAAAGTATGGTGTAAAAACAGGTATGGCTATTTGGGAAGCTAAAAGTTTGTGCCCACAAATTATTTTGGTCAGAGGTGATTCTGATAAATACTTAGAAACAACAAAGAGATTTTTAAATATTTTAAAAGATTTTTCTCCGTATGTAGAAATATTTTCTATAGATGAAGTATTTTTAGAGGTTATAGGTTACAACAGACAACAGGTTACAGTAATAGCAGAAGAGATTAAACAAAGAATCCGGATAGAAATAGGTGAATGGATGAGGTGTTCTATTGGAATTTCATATAACAAGTTAATG
>CAYMZB010000016.1:0-10800 GCA_964394845.1 uncultured Gammaproteobacteria bacterium
CAGGGATAGTGACCCGTATACCAGTAGTTCTAACGCAAACAATATCTGTTATAGATCAAACCCAAACGCTCAATATTTTATTTTTCCTTATTATGGCTGTTTTGGTTATTGCCGGTATAGTATTTATTAATGAAGGCAGAAGACAAATAACCATAGCTTATGCTAGACGATTTGTTGCCGGTAAAGAAGGAGGCAGCGGTGCACAAACTTATTTACCTCTTCGTGTAAACCAAGCAGGGGTTATCCCAATTATTTTTGCAGTTTCCTTAGTATTAATCCCATCATTTGGTGGAACATATCTGGCTAATTTAAATCAGCCTCAACTAGCCTTTTTAGGGCAAATTTTGGTTGCAAATTTTGACCCAGGGAGTTTAGTTTATAATTTGGTATATTTCTTGTTAGTTGTTGGTTTCACTTTTTTCTATACTGCTGTGATTTTTAATCCTGCTAAAGTTGCTGATGAGATTAAGAAGTACGGAGGATTTATCCCGGGTATTAGACCAGGTACGCAAACTTCCAGTTATCTTAATTATATTATGGTGAGGATAACATTGGCAGGAGCCTTGTTTTTAGGAGCAATTGCAATTTTACCTTCAATTGCTTCACAAGTTACAGGGATAGAAACTCTAGTTTTAGGCGGTACAGGGTTATTAATAGTAGTTTCAGTAATTTTAGATACAGCAAAACAATTTGAAAGCAAATTGATTGAAAGAAGTTACGACGTATTTTCTAAGAGATCATGAGAATACTTTTAATTGGCCCACAAGGATCAGGAAAATCTACTCAAGGAAAACTGCTTGCAGAATATTTAAAAATTCCCTATATTTCTACAGGAGATATTTTCCGAGAAATTGCAACCCAAGATACTGAAGAGGGAAGGGAGGTAAAAGATATTTTAGAATCAGGTCAGTTAGTAAATGATGAAAAAACTACTGAACTTGTAAAAAGAAGACTTGGGAGACCTGATTTAGCTCGGGGTTTTATATTAGATGGTTACCCAAGGACGCCGGAACAATTGAATTTATTTGATGATATGAATTTAAAATTCGATAAAATACTTTATTTAAAGATTCCTGAAGAAAAAGTAATTGAAAGACTAATGAAAAGAGGAAGAGCTGATGATACGCCTGACGGAGTAAAAACAAGGTTAGATCTTTATAATAATAAAACTGAAGTCTTGCTAGAATCATTAAAAGGGTATGGGGCATTAGTTGAAATAGATGGAGAAGGTAGTGTTGATGAAATTGGGCAAAAGATAAAAACTGCGCTTTCTTAAGATATGGGTAGAATAAAGAACTCTTATGAGTTGAAGTTAGTAAGAGAAAGTGGGAAGATTGCCGGCTCTGCTTTAAAAAAGGCAATGGATGGAATAAAAACCGGAACATCAGGCCTTGAGGTTGATAAGGTAGTAGAAAGGGAGATTTATAAGCTTGGCGGAGACTTGTCTTATAAGACGGTGCCAAATTACAAATACGCTACTTGTATTACTGTTAATGAGCAAGTAGTGCACGGGATACCGACAGCTAGAAAGTTTAATGAAGGGGATTTAGTTAGTGTTGATTTAGCGGTTTTATATAAAGGTTGGCATACTGATTGTGCTTGGACTGTATTAGTTAGGGGACAGGAGGATCAAGAAAAAGAGAAATTTTTAACAATAGGACAAAAGGCTTTGAGGGACGGAATAGCTCAAGCAATTAATGGTAATAGGGTGGGTGATATTTCTGAGGCAATACAAAAAAAGGTAGAAGGATCAGGGTATAATATAGTTAGGAGTTTAGTTGGACACGGGGTTGGTAGAAGCTTACATGAAGATCCTGAGATTCCAGGTTATGGAAAAAAAGGAACAGGTGCGATATTGAAAGAAGGGATGAGCCTGGCAATTGAAGTTATCTATGCGATGGGTAAAAGCGATGTAGTTTTAGAAGAAGACGGATGGACATTTTCTACAGCAGATAAGTCTTTAGGAGGATTATTTGAAATGACAGTAATAGTAGGAAAGGAAAAAGCAGAAGTATTGACTAAATTTTAACAACCAATGCTATGGGTTGTAAACTGGAGCTCACTTTGATAGAATACTTTGACTCATTATGGCAAAAGATGTTATTGAGATAGAGGGTAAGGTTGTAGAGGTATTGCCAAATACTTTATTTAGAGTTGAGATTGAAAGAAGCGTTGATCTGCCTGAGATTTTAGGTAGAATCATTCTATGCCATATTTCGGGCAAAATGAGGATGCACTATATTAGACTTTTGGAAGGGGATAAAGTTAGGGCTGAGATGAGCCCTAAATATGATTTAGATAAAGGGAGAATAACCTTTAGGTTAAAATAACATGAAAGTACAAGCAAGTATAAAAGCAAGATGCAAGTTTTGTAAGGTGGTTAAGCGTGAGGGTATTTTGTATATAATATGCCCTCGTGACCCACGTCACAAACAAAAACAAGGATAAATGGCTAGAATTGCAGGAATTGATTTGCCGGAAAATAAAAGAGTTGATATTGGATTAACCTATATATTTGGGATAGGGCGGTCAAACGTAGTTCGGATTATGAAAGACTCAGGGGTTATGGAGAGTAAAAGAATAAAAGATCTAACTGAGGACGAAATTAATAGAATACAAAAGGTTGTTGAAAAAATTAAAGTTGAAGGAGATTTGAGACAAGAGATTGAACAAAATATTAAAAGACTTGAAGAGATTGGTAGTTTTAGAGGTAGTAGGCATCGTAAAGGTTTACCTGCCAGAGGTCAAAGAACTAGATCTAATGCCAGGACTAAAAGAGGTAAGAGAAAGACTGTAGGAACTGTTAGGAAAGAAGCATCTGTTCCAGCAAAGGATGTAAAAAATGGCTAAGAAAAAAATACAAATTAAAAAACAAGTAACAGAGCGTAAACTAGCAAGCGGTAGAGTATATGTGACTGCAACTTTTAATAATACTTTAATCACTTTGACTGATGCGAGTGGTAATACTGTTGCCTGGGGATCTTCTGGGGGCGCTGGTTTTAAGGGTGCCAGAAAAGCAACTCCTTATGCGGCAATTTCAGCAATGGAAACAGTAGCACAAAAAGCAAAAAGTTTTGGGATGAATGCTTGTGAGATATATATCAAGGGGCCAGGATCTGGCAGAGATGCAACAATCAAGGCTTTAAGAAGTGCAGGAATAAATATTACTATGATTGCTGATGTTACCCCCATTCCACATAACGGTCCAAGACCTAAAAAAAGGAGACGTGTTTAATGGCTCGCTATACTGGTCCTAAAAGGAGATTGTCAAGACGGGAAGGTTTGCCTTTATTCTCAAAAGACATAAAATCTATGGAGAAAAAAGGTGCTATCCCACCCGGACAACACGGACTGGGTCGACGTAGACGAACTTCTGAATATGGGTTACAACTTAGAGAAAAACAAAAAGCTAAAAGGTTTTATGGAATATTGGAAAAACAATTTAAAGGATATGTAACTCGGGCAAGTAAAGTTAAAGGGGCAACAGGTGTAAGTCTGCTTGAACTCTTAGAAAGAAGATTAGATAATGTAGTTTACAGGTTAGGTTTTTCACCAAGCAGGGCTGGAGCAAGACAATTAGTCAGTCATGGTCATGTTTTAGTTATGGATAAAAAAGTGACCATTCCCTCATATAAAGTTAGTATTGGCCAGACTGTTGCAATATCTGATAAATTAAGAGATAATACACAAGTTAAAAAGAGCCTGGAAGAATTTAAAGCCTTGCCAGAGTGGCTTGATAGAAAAGCTACAATAGGCAAGGTTTTAAGGATTCCTATGCGGGAAGAGATGGAGCAATCAATTGATGAGCAACTCATTGTTGAGTACTACTCTCGTTAATAATATGTTTAATGTAAAAATTGAGAAAGAAATAGAAAATTTTGCAACAATAACAGTAGAACCTCTCGATTCTGGATTTGGTCATACATTAGGAAATAGTTTAAGAAGGGTACTTCTAACATCACTTAAAGGTGCAGCCGTAACTTCTATAAAAATTGATGGTGTGCCACATCAATTTTCAACAATAGATGGGGTAATGGAAGATGTAATAGAAATAATATTAAATGTTAAGAAGATTTGTCTTCAGGTAAGCGGAGATAAACCAGTTAAATTGACTGTTAAGGCTTCTGGAAAACAGACAGTTAAAGCTGGTGATTTTGAAGTAGAAGGAGATGGTGAGATTATGAATAAAGATCAAATTGTCGCGACTTTGACTGATGCTAAATCTAAATTAAATATGGAAATGATTGCTGAAGCAGGAATGGGGTATTCTGTTGCAGAAGAAAGAAAGGCTATGGAAGTTGGAGTTATTGCTATAGATGCATTATTCTCTCCGGTAATATCTGTAAATTACTCTGTTGACCCAACCCGTGTTGGAAGAAGCACAGATTTTGATAAGCTAACTTTAGATATTACTACTAACAGCGTTGTAACTCCTCTTAATGCTTTGAATGAAGCAGCAAGAATTTTATCAGAAGCTTTTCATAAAGTTTATGAACCTGATAAAGAAGAAGTAGCAGAAGACACAAGCCATAAGATTTCTCAGGAAGTCCTAAAACTTACTATTGAAGAGCTAGATCTACCAGTTAGAATTACAAATGCCTTAAAAGCTATAGAAATAAACACTATAGAAGATTTAATTAATGTCCCCCGACAACAACTCTTAAAGGCTAAGAATCTAGGTACTAAATCACTTACTTTAATATCTGAAAAACTTTCTGAGAGGGGGTTGTCTTTGCGTGAGGCATAGAGTTTATGGTAAGAAACTTAGTCGTACTAGCAACCAACGAACTGGACTATTTAAAAGTTTAGTGCAGTCGCTTTTCATAACAGGAACAATTACTACTTCAATAACTAAAGCCAGCGCAATTAAGGGAATGATTGATAAAATTATTAACCTGGCTAAAGCTAATAATACTTATCTATTGCAAACGTACATTAAGAATAAGTATATACAAGAAAGACTGCTTAAAGAAATTGCCCCTAAACTTCAAAGTAGGATTTCCGGATATACCAGCCAAATTAAGATAGGAGTAAGACAGGGAGACAGAACAAGTTTAGTAAAAATGAGCCTTATTGGACTGGAAGAATTAAAGCCTTTACAAAAGAAGCCAACTAAAAGGATAGAAAAAGAAACTAAAATAAAATGAGTACTAATGTAGTTTCTGCAAAAGATATCAAAAGAGAATATCACCGTTTTGACGCCAATGGAAAGATATTAGGAAGATTAGCTACAGAGGTGGCTACTATTTTAATGGGAAAAAGAAAGCCTAGTTTTGTACCGTATTTAGACACCGGAGATTTTGTGGTAATAACTAATGCCAGTAAAATAAGGCTAACCGGTAAAAAAATGAAAGACAAAGTTTATACTCGTCATTCTATGTTCCCGGGAGGGCTTACAGTTGAGACTTTTGATAAGATGATTGTACGTAAACCAGAATATGTCATAGAACATGCTATTAAAGGAATGCTTCCCCACACTAAATTAGGAAGACAGATGATGAAAAAACTAAAAGTATATGCAGGAGATGAGAAACAAGAATTTAAATAATTATGGAACCACAAAAATCTAAAAAATATAACGGAATATCAGTAGTTGGGAGAAGAAAAGAAGCAGTTGCAAGAGTTAGAATCTCTTTGGGTCATGGGCAAATAACTGTTAATAATAAACCTGTTTCCGAATATTTTCTTGGTCCAGTTCTACAAAAACTTTATCAAAGACCACTGGAGCTTACAAAAACAATAGATAAGTACTCTATCTCTATAAAGGTTAAAGGTGGCGGACAAGTGTCTCAGCTTTTAGCAGTAATTCATGGGATCTCTCGGGTAATTGCTAAGCAAGACCCAAACTTAAGAACTGTATTAAAAAAAGAAGGCTTCCTAACTCGTGATGCGAGAGTTAAAGAAAGAAGAAAATATGGTATGGCGCAAAAAGCGCGGGCGAAAAAACAATCTCCAAAACGATAAAATTTGACTGTAGTCTCTTTTATGGTATACTCTTTTTGTAATTTAGTGTTTAATGTGTATTGATCTGGATGGTTGGAACCGGATCAGGATTAGGGTTTTCAGAAAAGAGGTACACTCTTTATATGAGCGTACAAAGCAAGGTGGCACCGTCTTGATATAAAGGCCCTTGTAAGTTTCTAAGTAATTCTTAGTGACTTGCAAGGGCTTTTTAGTGGAGAAAAAGTATGTTTAATCTACCTAAAATTTATCCATCGGCTGATGGACAAAAACCAACTTATATTAAGTTGGCGGAAGATATAGATTTTTATATGCTGTTTAGAAAAATAGAACAGCAAGTTAAGACCTGCTTTATTTTTGAATCTTTAGGTGAAGAAGAAAAATTCGCTAGATATTCTATTATTGGTTTTGACCCGAAAAGTATAATTAGTGCTAAGGGTAATACTATATTTATTGATGGCAAAGGGTTTAATGTAAAAAATCCATATTTTTCTCTCAGTCAAATTATGCCAAAAAAAGCAATTGCCAGAAATTATTGCGGAGGTTTAATAGGTTACCTAAGTTATGAAGCAGTTAACTATTTTGAAAATTCAATAAATGTTAAAGTACATCCCCTATTTGACCAATTTTTATTTGGAGTTTATACAGATGGAATTATTTTAGATAAATTAACAAATGAGATTTTCTATTTCTATTACGACATAGATAGGAGTAAGGCATTAAGAAAAATAATTAACTATAAAATAAAAAATTCCTCTCTTAAAATAAAATTTTTAGGTGATTCATTAACTAAAGAAGAACATAAAGAGAAAGTCCTGCAGGTTAAAGAGGAAATTAAAGCAGGTAATGTTTTCCAATGTGAAGCGGGTTTTAAATCAGAATTTAAAATTCAGGGAGATGCACTAAAGATATATGAGAAATTAAGAAAGGTTAATCCATCTCCATTTATGTATTACTTAAAATTTGGTAACAAAAAAATTATTGGCGCTAGCCCGGAGTTATTACTCGGACTACGGGATAATGAAATGCAAACTTCTCCTTTGGCAGGAACAATCAAAAGAGGAAAAGATCAAAAGGATGATCAAAGATTGGCACGCATGCTTTTATCAGACCCAAAAGAGATAGCTGAACATAATATGTTGGTTGATTTACATAGGAATGATATTGGTAGGGTAGCTGAATTTGGAACTGTTAAAATTAGACATTTAATGAGTGTTAAAAAATTCAGCCATGTTCAGCATATCTCTAGTGAAATTGTTGGTATTTTAAGGAAGGGAGAAGATACGTTTTCAGCATTAGCTGCTAATTTTCCTGCAGGTACTTTAACTGGTGCTCCAAAGATTGAGGCCATGAAAATTATAGATAAGATAGAACAAGAAGCCCGTGGTCCTTATGGCGGAGCAGTAGGTCACTTTGGTTTTAACAAGGACTGTACTTTTGCAATTGCTATCCGGTCTTTATTTATCGCTGAAGATTATGGTTTTACTCAAACTTCTGGTGGGATAGTTTACGATTCTACGCCGGAAAAAGAATATGACGAAATCATAAGAAAATTAGCTGCGATGAAAGAGGTGTTAGGTGTATGAAAGTTTTAATTATAGACAATTATGATTCTTTTACGTTTAATCTTTATCAAATGATGGGCGAGATTTTAAAGGAAGTAAGTGGTCATTTTACTATTCAAGTAATTAGGAATGATGCTATTACTGTAGAGGAAATTAGAAAAAGAAAATATGACAAGATTATTATATCTCCGGGTCCTGGCAGTCCTTCTGACTCTAGATATTTTGGAGTATGCGGTAAAGTTTTAACTGAAATTGGTCAGCATACTCCTATTTTAGGGGTATGTCTTGGAATGCAGGGTATGGCCCATTTTTTTGGAGGGAAAGTAATTAAGGCAAAGTTACCAATGCATGGAAAAGTAAGTCTTCTACGTCATGACAAAGAAGGATTGTTTAAAGGTTTGCCGCAAGGCCTGGAGGTTATGAGGTACCATTCTTTAATTGCCGAGAGGAAATCTTTGCCAAAGGTCTTAAGAATTACTGCTGAGGCAAATGAAGAGATAATGGGTCTTAGACACAAAATTTATCCACTTGAAGGTGTTCAATTTCATCCGGAATCTTTTGCTACAGAAGGGGGAAAGAGAATATTGACCAATTTTCTATTTAACTAAAATGAACATGAAAGTTTTAAACAAGCTAATAGGTGGAAATAACCTTTCCCAAAAAGAGGCCTCATTTCTACTTGAGGAAATTATTGCAGGTCACTTGACCCCTGCCCAAGCTGCTGCAGTACTCGTATCCCTCCGGACTAAAGGAGAAACAATAGATGAAATTTTAGGATTTATTCATACTATGAGAAAACATATGATTAAAATAGATGCTCCAAATGCTTTAGATATTGTTGGTACTGGGGGGGATGGATTAGGCACTTTTAATATCTCTACTGCGGCTAGTTTTGTAGTGTCTGGTGCGGGTATACCTGTTGCTAAACATGGTAACAGGGCAGCGAGTAGTATTTGTGGCAGTGCAGATGTTTTAGAAAGTTTGGGAGTTAATATTAATATAACCCCAAAACAAGCTGAAAAAGTTTTTAGAAAAGCAGGAATGGTATTTCTATTTGCTCCTGGTTATCATCCTGCTATGAAACAAATTGCTCCAATAAGGAAAGAACTAGGTATGAGAACTATTTTTAATTATTTAGGACCGTTTTTAAATCCTGCTCAAACCAAAAGACAACTTTTAGGTGTAGCTAATATAGAAATTGCAAAAAAATTAGCTATAGTTGCCACCAAACTTAAATTTACTCATCTAATAATTGCAACAAGCTTTGATGGTATGGATGAAATTTCTACAACTTCAGAAACAAAAATCTTTGATATTCAAGGCTCTCGCTCAAGGTCTTATAAGATTTCACCACAACAATTTGGGATTAAGATGGCTAGAAAGAAAGATCTAGTAGGCGGAGATGCCAGTGAGAATGCCAAAATTATAAAGGATATCCTAGAAGGAAAGAAAGGACCTAAAAGCGATATAGTTGTTTTAAATAGTGCAGCGTCTTGTTATTTAGCTGGAAGAGTAAAAAATATAACCTCAGGAATTATTCTTGCGAGAGAATCAATTGACAGTGGAAGTGCACTTAAGATTTTACAAAATTTAATTTTGGAGACACAAAAATATGCATAAAAAATTGGAAGAAATTATTTATAAAACAAAAAAAGATTTGTTAAAACGAAAAGAAAAAGAATCTTTCCATGATTTAAAGTCTTTGATTATTCCACAAAAAGAAAGATCATTTATCCAAGCCATCAAAAAATCTGAAAAAGGAACAATCGCAGTTATTGCCGAAATAAAACTGGCTTCACCTAATGAGAAAAGCTTAGGGTCAAAAAAAGATGTCCGGGATAGAGTTGCAAAATATGAACAAGCTGATATAAATGCTATCTCTGTTGTGACTGAGCAACACTTCTTCAAGGGAGATCCAATGTTAATTAGAGAAATAAAACAAGTTGTTTCAATACCCATCTTACAAAAAGATTTTATAGTTGATTCTTATCAGTTATATGAGGCAAAAAGAGCAGGGGCTGATGCAATTTTATTAATTGCCCGAATTTTATCGGGGAAAGAGTTAAAAGTTTTAGTAAATCTAGCTAATAAGTTAAGGGTTGAGCCTGTAGTAGAAATAAATGATAAAAAAGATCTAAAAAAAGCTATAATCACTAAGACAAAGATAATTGCAGCTAATGCTAGGAATTTAGATACCTTTGAAATTGATGTTAATAAAGCTTGTGAGTTAATTGAAGAAATCCCCAGTAAGTTTATAAAGCTTGCTTTTTCTGGAGTTAAGGGAAAAGAAGAAATGATAGAGTATAGAAATGCAGGAGCAGATGGAGTATTAATAGGTACAGGTTTGATGAAAAGTAGAAATATTTCAGAATTTCTAGAAGGATTAAGTGTATGACTCAAGTAAAAATCTGTGGAATTAGAACCATGGATGCAGCAAAAGCAGCAATAGAAGCAGGAGCTCACTTTTTGGGTTTTAATTTTGTACCAACTTCCAAAAGATATATTAATCCCAGGGATGCTTTAAGGATCATCAAGTTAATCAGAAGAAAAATAAAAATTGTTGGTGTTTTCCAAAATGCAGATGTAGATTATATAAATAATATGGCAGCTAATTTGGGTTTGGATTTTGTCCAACTACATGGACAGGAAAATAATGATTATATAAATATGGTAAGAGCATCAGTTATTAAATCGGTAACCCTTAAAGATCAATTGTCAAAAATTAAAACAAAATATTTTATATTAGACAGAGTCGATAGAAGTAAAGGGGAGATGGTGAGTCTTACAAAGGCTGCAAGGCTTGCTACTGAATTTCCTATTTTTTATGCTGGTGGATTAAATAGCGATAATGTTGGAAAGATAATAAGGAAAGTCCGACCCTTTGCTGTTGATGTAGCTGGTGGTATTGAGACAAATGGTTATCAAGATCTAGAGAAAATAGACTTATTTATTAGATATGCCAAAGGAGTAGGTTTATGAAAACAGGTCACTTTGGAAAGTTTGGCGGTAGGTATGTACCGGAAATGTTAATTCCTGCATTGGAGGAGTTAGAGAAAACATATCTTGAAGCAAAGAAGGATAAAAATTTTCAGAAGGAATTTAAACATCTTCTTAAAACTTATTGTGGTAGACCAACACCATTAACTTTTGCCAAGAATTTATCAGAAAAATTAGGGGGAGCAAAAATATATTTAAAAAATGAGGGACTAAATCCTACAGGAGCACATAAGATTACTCACTGCATTGGTCAGGCTTTGCTTGCTAGGAGAATGGG
>CAYMZB010000017.1:0-14218 GCA_964394845.1 uncultured Gammaproteobacteria bacterium
GGATGTTTTGGCAAACTCGGGCGGGGTGACTGTATCATATTTTGAATGGTATCAGAATATGCATAGAGAGATTTGGGACTTAGAAAAAGTTAATGCTCAGTTGAAGAAAAAAATGGAAAATGCATTTAATAAGGTTTGGGAAATTTATAAAGACAAAAAAGTAAGTCTTAGAACTGCAGCTTACATTTTGGCCTTAAAGAAACTAGCAGAAGAATATGATAAATAATAAGGAGACTTTTGTTGCCGGGACAACTTTTTTAAGACGAGCTCTTAAGTTTAGAAATTTTTTAATTGTCGTAACTTTAGGATTTGCAATTTTGACTCTTCTAGCAAAAAAATATGATTATTTCAATTTAGATCTAGTTATTACTCTATTTATCCAAAAATACAATCAAGTTTGGTTTGATATGCTTATGAAGTTTGTGACATTTACGGGTAATGTCACAACAGTTGTAGTTTTGGTTATTTTACTTTCTTTATATGGATACTTAATAGGTAAAAGACACGTGGCTATATTAATTATTGTTTCTACTATTGGAGGTATGGTTATTAGTCAGATTTTGAAAATTTTGATTGGAAGACCCAGGCCTGATCCTTTACTGGTTCATCAAATTGGACACTTTTTAAAATCAGATAGTTTTCCATCCGGACATGTTTTCACTGCGGTTTCTTTGTATGGCCTTTTACTATACATAATTTTCACTCAACTAAAGAAAAGTTTATTTAGAAAAATTCTAATTGGTGTTTGTTTAATGATAATTTCTTTAATGGGTATTTCCAGAATTTATCTGGGGGCTCACTGGTTTTCTGATGTATTAGGCGCATACCTTATCGGGTTTGTTTGGGTTTCAGGAATTATTTTTATCCATCAAAAATTGAGACCAAAAGTTAAGTAGGAGTAAAAAAATAGGGCAAAAATATTAACGCTCCTATAGTTGCTGCAGTTATTGCAGCAATTAAAACAGCGCCTGCTGATATGTCTTTAGCAAGTTTTGCACCCGGATGTTCTGAATCTGTAAATTCATCAACAACAGCCTCTATTGCTGTATTTGTTAACTCGACTGTAATTACAAATCCTATTAAAAAAATAATTATCATCCAGTCCGGCTTTGAAATTTTTAAGAAGATTGACAGTATAACTACAAGCAGTCCGGCAAAAAAATGAAATTTTAAATTAGGTTCTTCTTTTAAAGCCGACACAATCCCTGTGAAGGCGAACTTAAAAGAAATTACTTTTCGGTTAGGTAACTTTTCCAGCGACATATTTTTAGTATACTACTTGACTTTGGAAGTTTAAATAGTTATATTAGGCTATGGGAAGTCAGTTGAAAGAGAAATGCGGAATATTCGGAGTATATGGTAAGGGTTTTGAGGCAGCACGCTTAGTCCATCCAGGCCTTTGGGCTCTTCAACACAGAGGACAAGAATCTTCAGGAATTGCATCTTCAGACGGTAAAAAGATCTACTTACATAAAGGTATGGGTTTAGTTGCTCATGTTTTTGGAGAAGAAGATTTAAAAAAACTAGTTGGATTTATGGCAATTGGCCATAACCGTTATTCCACATCTGGCGACTCAATAGATTTACATGCGCAACCAATTTTAGAAAGAATAAAAGATAATAGATTTATTGCCTTGGCTCATAATGGTAATCTTCCTTCAGTTAAAAAATTGGAAGAATTTTTAAGTAGTAAAAAGATTTCCATGAAAGGCTTAAATGATTCGGAGATGATAACTAAAGCCATTGCTTTTTATATGAGAGATGGTTTGTCTCTCCCGGATGCAATCAAAAAAGCATACACTCTGTTTACTGGAGTGTTTTGTTTGTTGGTAATGGATGCCGGAAAGATTGTTGCGGTCAGGGATAGTTTTGGTATCAGACCGCTTTGTTTAGGTAAGTTAAATGGAGGTTTTATTATAGCATCAGAGACTTGCGCACTAGATATTGTTGGTGCAAAGTTTTTAAGAGAGGTTAGGCCGGGAGAAATGATTGTTATCGACAAGAAAGGTTTAAAAAGTGTTCAAATCGAAAAGGGAACTCAAAATTTAGATGTTTTTGAATATGTATATTTTGCCAGACCAGACAGCATAATTTTAGGGAAAAGCGTAGATCAAGTTAGACAAAATTTCGGGGAGGAACTGGCAAAAGAGTATAAAATCAACGCAGACATTGTGATTCCTGTTCCAGATTCTGCAATTCCTCAAGCTCTAGGTTATTCAAAAGTATCAGGGATCCCCTACTATCCCGGATTAATTAAAAATCGTTATATTAATAGAACTTTTATTTCTCCGGAGGAACACACTCGTCACAGGTTAGTTCAATTAAAACTTAACCCTATGAAACATATTTTATCTGGTAAAAGAGTGATAGTTATTGATGATTCTATAATTAGGGGAACAACTTCTAAACAAATTATAAAAATGATAAGGGATGCAGGGGCAAAAGAAGTGCATATGTTAGTTTCATCACCTCCATATAAGTTTCCCGATTTTTACGGTATTAATACACCTGATCAAAAAGAGCTGATTGCGGCTGTAAAAAATATTAAACAAATTGCCAAAGAATTAGGAGTGGATTCTTTGCATTATTTATCTTTTAAAGGTTTAATAAAAGCAGTTGACTTACCTCTAGATGTACTTTGTACCTCTTGTTTTACAGGGAAATATCCTGTAGACATTGGGGAAAGGGTGAAAGAGGTGGATTTTAGTTTAGCATAGAGAATGAAAAAGATTGCTATATTAATTTCAAATGCAGGGAAAGGCACTAATTTACAAGCAATTATTGATGGGGTAAATTCAGGAAAAATAAATGCACAGATTGTTTCTGTTATAAGCGATAGCATAAACGCCTATGGATTAATTAGGAGCAAGAAAGCAAATATTCCTGTTCAAGTTGTTTCAAAAGAAGATAATCTGGAAAAGATATTAACAAGTCTTAAGCTGGATTATGTAGTCTTGGCAGGATGGAAACAGATTATTCCCGATGCTCTTATAGATGCTTTTGAAAACAGGATTTTAAATGTTCATCCGGGTTTAATTCCAGATACTAAAGACACAATTGTTAAAAATCCGGACAGGACAAATGGATTATGGAATAAGGGGAAATTTACCGATGCTGCCATTGCGAACTTTTTAGATAGTAAATCTACTTATGCCGGTTCTACTATACATTTCCTGTCTCATGATTTTGATTTTGGTTTAAGTAAAGGTCGAACTTTTGAAAAAATCCAACCAGGAGATACTGTGGGATCGCTTTATAAAAGACTAAAGGCAAAAGAAAATCAATTATATGTTGATGTACTGACAAAATTATGTCAGGAGGATAAATGAAAGTCTTAATCATAGGACAAAATGGCAGGGAACATGCTTTAGCAGTAACTTATGCAAAAAGTAAAAGAGTTAAAAAAGTTGTTATGACACCCGGTAATGGTTTAACAGACTTTAGAAACTTAAAAATTCAAAACTATCCTGAAGTTTCGATGATGGATTTTGATGAAATTGTTAATGTCTGCAAAAAAGAAAAAATAGATATAGTGGATGTGGCGCAGGATGATGTGATTGCGGCAGGGTATGTTGATAAGTTGGAGAGTTTAGGAATTAAAGCTTTTGGGCCAACCCAGCAAGCTGCTCAGCTTGAATGGGATAAAAAGCGGGCTCGAAACTTCATGGTTAAATACGACTTGCCTATTCCAAGATTTGCATCGTTTAATGATCATAAAAAAGCGATTAAGTACATTAATTCTTTACCTGAACAAGTTCTTTATATAAAAGCAGCAGGTTTGGCTCTCGGTAAAGGTGTAATCAGGGCGGAAAATAAACAACAAGCAGCAGAGGCAATTAAAACTATGGAGAGTTTTGGTAAATCCGGAGAAACTTTTCTTATTGAAGAGGGTTTGGTTGGTGAAGAGTTCTCACTTTTTGCTTTATGTGATGGAACAAATTATAAAATTGTCAGCTGGGCCCAAGATCATAAAACGATTTATGATGGAGATAAAGGACCAAACACAGGAGGTGTTGGTAGTATTGCTCCGGCAGGCGTAGTTACCAAGGAAATTCTTAAGGAAGTTGATACAAAAATTATAAAGCCGGTAATTTACGGGACGCAAAAGGAAGGAAGGCCATATAAAGGAGTCTTATATCTAGGAGCTATCTTGACTAAAGATGGAGTAAAAGTTATAGAATTCAATGCCAGGTGGGGAGACCCTGAAGCAGAAGTAATTTTGCCAGGCATCAAGACTGATTATCTAACCATAGTTGAGTCAGCACTATCCGGGAAGTTAAATAGTTTACAAATAAGCATGGACGCAAAAGCGAGGGTTAGCGTAGCAGGATGTGCCAAAGGATATCCCGGAGACTATTCAAAAGCAAAAGGAAAAGAAATTTTTGGTTTGGAAAAAGCTATGAAATTACCGTCAATCACCATTTTTGGGTCAGGCATAAAAAGAGAAGGAAAAAGATTTTTTGTTAAGGGTGGACGAGTATTTCATCTTGTGGCAGAAGGAAAAGATGTGATAGAAGCTAGGAGGAAAGCCTACGAAGCTTTGAGTTTGATTAGTATTGAGGGAAATAATTTGCATTATAGGACAGATATTGGCTGGAGGGATGTCGAACGGATGCGAAAGATGAAAAAATGATTCAAAAAATTAGAGTAATTACAACAATTGGTCCTGATTTAAAAGGGGAAAGTATTTTATCAGATATTAGGACGCGCTTAAATATAAAAAAGGTTCGGAGAGTCCAATCAATTAAAGTTTACCGGTTGGAAGGAATTTCAGAAAAAGAAGCTAAAGTGTTAGCTGAAAAATTATTCTCAGAATCAATTAATCAAAAATATACAATTAACCGTCCAATCCACCTCGAAGGAGTCAAGGCCCACCTTCGAGGTGTAACTAGACCCGTGGTTATTGAGATAGCTTATAAGCCGGGCGTGATGAACCCGGAGGCAGGTTCAATTGAAAAAGCTGCCGCTGATTTAAAAATCAAACTCAAGGTTGCAGATTCTTCTCATGAATATGCATTTTTTGGAAAAGTAACATCTTATGAAGCAGAAGAAATTGCTAAAAAACTTCATCTTTTAAACGATACAGTTGAATATTTTGTTAAAGAAGAACCTAAGACATTAATTATAAAAGGGGTAGCAACTGAAACTAAAGTTATTCCGATCCGACAGATGGCAGATAATGATTTAGTTGAATTATCAAAGGATAAATTGTTTCTTAATTTAGAAGAAATGAAGATTATTAAGGATTACTTTCAGAAAATTAACAGAGACCCAACTGATTTGGAGCTTGAGACTTTAGCTCAAACCTGGAGTGAACATTGCGGCCATAAAACCTTTAAAGCAAAAATCATCTTAGATGGTCAGGAAAAAGAACCTTTATTTACCCGTTTAAAAAAAGAAGCCTTAAAGCATGATAAAAATATTGTTTCAGCTTTTGTAGATAATGCCGGGGTAATGGACTTTTATGATGGTTTTGCCATAAACGGAAAAGCAGAAACACACAATGCTCCATCTGCCATAGAACCTTACGGCGGCGCTATGACAGGTTCTGGCGGAGTATTTAGAGATGTTGTTGCAACAGGACAAGGAGGTAAACCTGTAGTATCAACAGATATCTTTTGCCTTGCTCCTCCTGATATGGATAAGAGTAAACTTCCTGCCGGAACATTGCCCCCTGACTACATATTAAAAAGAGTTGTTAGCGCTGTTAAAGATTATGGAAACAGAATTGGAATCCCCACCAGTAATGGTTCATTCCATTTCCATGATGATTTCAGGGCTAAGCCAATTGTTTTAGTTGGAGCTTATGGCATTTTACCAAAAGAAAAAACTGAGAAAGGTTTTCCTAAAAAAGGAGATATTGCAGTAGTGATTGGCGGAAGAACTGGCAGGGATGGTATTCATGGAGCGACTTTTTCCTCTGGAGAAATGAGCGAGAGAACAATGGAGGTGAATGCCACAGCAGTTCAAATAGGCAATGCTATTGAAGAAAAAAGAATATTTGATGCAATTTTAGAGGCTAGAGATAAAAATTTAATTAGGGTAGTACAAGATTTGGGAGCCGGTGGATTTTCATCTGCAATTGGGGAGACTGGAGAAAAAATAGGGGTTAAGGTTCGTTTAGAAAAAGCGCCTCTAAAGTATCTGGGACTTGCTCCTTGGGAAATTTGGATTTCAGAATCACAGGAAAGAATGGTTGTGGTGTTGGCTAAAAATAACTTAAAGAAGTTTTTGCAAGTTTGTCAAAAATACAATGTTGAAGCAACAGCGCTGGCTGAATTTACCGGCAGCAAAAGATTAGAAGTTTACTTTAATAAGGAAAAAGCAGCTGATTTGGAAATGAAGTTTTTGTTTGGAGGTTTACCACAGAGAGTAATGAAAGCAGTTAAACCAAAACCAGTAGAGCAAAAGCCTGAGACAATAAAAATTCCAAAAAACTGGGTGAGTATTCTGGAAAAAGTTTTAAGCCATGGAGATATTGCCTCTAAAGAACCAATTTTACGAATGTATGACCATAATGTTCAAGGCGCAACTGCCCTTCATCCTTTTACCGGAGTTTTAATGGATGGGCCAAATGATGCAGTCATTGTAAAACCAATTTTAGATAAGCCTTACGGACTCATTGTTGCGCATGGCCTTAACCCGATTTTAAATAAAATAGACCCATATTGGGGCAGCATTTGGGCAGCTGCTGAGGCTATTTCTAACTACGTCGCTGTGGGAGGAGATTATAAAAACGCATCTTTGATTAATAATTATATCTGGCCTTTTCCTGATGAAGTATGGTTGGGGAAATTAGATACTTGCGTGGATGCAGTAGTTGATTTTATGAAAGCCTTACAAATTCCTGTAATTTCCGGTAAAGATAGTTTATCTGCAACATATAGGAATAAAGATTTGGTTTTACATAGTCCTCCAACCATATGCATATCAGTATTTGGAAAAATTCCTGATGTTAGGAAATCTGTGAGTTCTGATTTTAAAAAGGAAGGTTCAACAATTGTATTAGCGGGGAAACAAGACCTTAATGGAATGGGCGGATCTGCATATCTGAGCATTGTTAATCCTGAGCGAGCGGAGAGAGTTGAAGGACCTAAAGTAGATCTGCAACTTTTACCAAAAGTTTTAGAAAAGATTTATAAAGCAATTAATAGTGGAAAAGTTTTATCTTGTCACGATATCTCAGAGGGAGGGTTAATAACTGCCCTGTTTGAAATGTGTGTTGGAGGAAAATGTGGAGCAACTATTAAAACAAATAATAATCCGTGGAATCTTTTCAATGAGACTACGGGTTGTTTTATTATGGAAGTAGAAAGTGAGGCAGTTGCCGAACTTCTATTTTCAGGAATCCCGTATCAAATTTTAGGTAAAACCCAAAAAGAAGAAAAGATTCACGTTATAAAACTTTTTACAGCTAATCTAGACAGATTACAAAGAGTTTGGCAAAAACCAATGAAAGATATATTTTCATGACTAAGGTAAATGTTTGCATATTACAATCTGATGGGACTAATTGTGATAAGGAGTTATTTTATGCTTTTAAAAAGTTTGGGGGAAGCCCGGAATTTGTCCATGTTAACGAGCTAAGAAGTAAACAAAAAAGCTTACAAAGCTTCCAAATTCTAGCATTGCCCGGCGGATTTTCTTATGGAGATGATATTGCATCGGGTAAGATTTTGGCAGTTGAGTTAGTAAGCTTTCTTAAAGAGGGGATGGAAAAGTTTAGAAAAAGAGGAGGAATAATTATTGGTATTTGTAATGGGTTTCAAACTCTTGTCAGAACCGGCCTTCTGCCTTTTGGAAATTTGGGGACAATGGGTGCAACCTTGGCCCCCAATGACAGCGGGCATTTTGAATGCAGGTGGGTAAAGGTAAAAACAGAAAAAAGTAAATGCGTATTTTTGAAAAATTATCCAACAGGTTATTTTTCTGTTAACCATGGGGAAGGGAAATTTTTTGCCAAGCAGGATGTTATCAAAAAGATCGAAGATGAAAGCTTGGTAGTTTTCCGTTATGTTGATCAAACAGGCCAACCAACACAAGATTATCCGGAAAATCCAAACGGTTCAATAAATGCAATTGCCGGGGTCGCTGATCCTTCCGGCAGGGTGTTAGGAATAATGCCCCATCCTGAAAAATTTGTGGATATTACTCAGTATCCAAACTGGCGCAGGGAGAAAATTACTAAGCCTCATGGAGTATTTATTTTTGAAGATATGATAAATTATGTTAAAGGGGATAAATGATAATAGTTGTTGATTTTGGAGGACAAACTGCGCATCTTATATCAAGAAGAATTAGAGAGCTGGGAGTGGAGTGTAAAATTGTAACTTCGGAAGATTCTATCCAGAATGACAAAAAGGTTAATGGGATAATTCTTTCTGGAGGACCTGCATCGGTTTATGAAAAAGGTTCGCCGACAATTGACCCAAAAATTTTTGAGACAGGCATTCCAATTTTAGGGATCTGTTACGGACAGCAATTAATGTGTTATTTGTTAGGTGGACAGGTAAAGCTAGGAATAAAGAAAGAATTTGGACCAGCCTTACTAAAATTAAAAATTAAAGATCAAAGATCAAAATTATTGGAAGGATTGCCGGAGGAATTAACAGTGTGGATGAGTCATGGCGATGAAGTGGTTAAAATACCAGCAGGTTTTGAAACCATTGCTACAACAAAAACGATTCCTCATGCTGTGATTTCTGATGAAAAAAGGAAAATTTATGGAATACAATTTCACCCTGAAGTAGTGCATACGGAGTTTGGGACAGAACTGTTGGAAAACTTTATAAGAATTTGTGGTTTAACTCCTAAAAAGAGAGAATTAGATGAAGAGTTTATAGATAATATTATTAAAGATATTAAGGATTCTTTGGGCAGGGAGAAAGCAATTTGCGCTCTTTCCGGGGGTGTGGATTCTTCTGTAGCTGCATTGCTTGTATATAAAGCAATTGGACAAAATTTAACTTCACTCTATATAGACTCAGGACTAATGAGAGATGGTGAAACAGATACGCTTAGAGAAGTGTTTTCAAAACATTACAGCATGGGAATTAAGCTTATAGACGCAAGACGTCAATTCCTGGAGGCATTAAAAGGGGTTGTCGATCCGGAACAAAAAAGGAAAATAATAGGTAAAATTTTTATTGAAGTTTTTGAAAGTATAGCTAAAAAAAATGGAGCAAAATTTTTAGTGCAGGGGACAATTTATCCTGATGTGATAGAATCAGCCGGGTCAAAGCATGCAGCTAAAATAAAATCTCATCATAATGTTGGCGGGCTTCCTAAAGATATGAACTTAGTATTAGTCGAACCTTTAAGGAATTTTTATAAAGATGAAGTAAGAGCTATTGGGAAAATTTTGGGATTACCGGAAGAGATTACACAAAGACAACCTTTCCCTGGACCAGGGCTTGCCGTCAGGATTATTGGGGAAGTTACTGAGAAGAAATTAGAGATATTAAGGAAAGCTGAAAAAATAGTTGGTGAGGAAATGAAAAAAGCCAAATACGATAAAAAATTATGGCAATTTTTTGCAGTGTTTACCGGAATAAAAACAACAGGAGTGAGAGGAGATGAGAGAGCTTACGGGGAGACAATTGCTATCAGGGCGCTGGAAGCCAAAGATGCCATGAGCGCTAATTTTGCAAGGCTGCCATATGAACTTTTAGATAAAATTTCAACCAGGATTGTAAATGAGGTTACTGAGGTAAACCGTATTGTTTATGACATCACCAACAAACCTCCGGCGACCATGGAATGGGAGTAGGAATGACTTTCAAAGAAGTTCAAAAACATATAAGACAAAGAGATTACTTATTTTCTGACCATGCGGATGAGGAAAAAACAAAAGATAAATTAAATGTTGATGAGGTAGAAGAAGCAATACTATATGGCGAGGTGATTGAAGAGAGATTAAATGATCCAAGAGGAGAGAGCAGATTGGTTGCAGGAGTAAGCAAAAACGGTAAATTAATTCATGCAGTAGTTGGTTTACGATTTGGAAAACCAGTAATTGTAACTGTTTATACTCCTTTTCAAGAAGAGTGGATTCATGGTAAAATTAGAAAGATATAAACATTATGAATAAATGCTATCTTTGCGGAGGAAAATTAAAAAAGAAAAATGTGAATATTGCCCGATATTGGGGTAAAGAACTTATTGCCCTAAATGATGTTCCCAGTCTTGTATGTATCAAATGCGGTGAAAGATATTTTGAGGCTAAAGTCAGTGCAAAAATGGACGAGCGAATACAAAACACTCTTAAAAGAAAATCTTCAGTAGAAAAGATTGATGTACCCCTAGTACAATTCTAAACTCACCAACAGACTTCCGGCGACCATGGAATGGGAGTAGGATTCGGAAGACTTCTTATATTAAAGTTTTATATACTCTTCTCTTACAGGGCCAACAGAGACAATGGAGATTTTAATTCCTAAAAACTTCTCAATAAATTTTATATACTCCTGACAAGATTCTGGTAAAGCAGAAAATTTTCTAATTTTTGAAATATCTTCAGTCCATCCAGCAAGAGTTTTATAAATCGGAGCAAGCTTATAAAGCTCCTCATATCCGCAGGATGAATACGGAATTGATTTTCCTTTAAATTTATAGCCTACACATACTTTGATAGTTTTTTGTCCTGACAAGATATCGATTTTGGTTATCGCAATTTTGGTGATTCCAGAAACAGCACAGGAAAACTTAACAGATTCTAAGTCTAACCACCCAACTCTTCGGGGTCTCCCGGTTGTGGTGCCATATTCTTTGCCTTTTTCTCTTATTTCATCCCCTAATTTATCTGTAAGCTCAGATGGAAATGGACCAGATCCCACTTTGGAAGTATATGCTTTAACTACCCCGAGAACATCACCAATTTTTTGAGGGGGAATACCTGCTCCTGCATTTATTGAACCAGTTACCACATTTGAGGCAGTAGTATAAGGATAAGCAGAAAAATCCAAATCTAAAAGTATTGCTTGCGCTCCTTCCACCAAAACATTTTTATTGTTATTTACTGCATCAGTTAGTAATAGATAAGTATTAGTAACATAAGGCAATATTATTTCTCTCAATTTTTTAAATTTTTCTAATTCTTTTTTAATATTTATTTCTGGAGTACCAAAAGTTTTTAAAATTTTATTTTTGATTTTTGCTTGAAATGTAAATTTTTTAACAAATAGATCCCAGCGAACTAATTCATAAATTCTTATCCCGTTATAGCTTACCTTGTCTGCGTAAACCGGTCCGATACCTCTGCCTGTAGTACCCAATTTTTCTTTTCCCCTGGCATTTTCATAAGCTAAATCAAGTGATTTATGGTATGGTAAAATTATATGACATCGGTCCGAGATAAATAATTTGTTTGTTAAATTTACTCCGTCTTCCTCCAACTTTTTAATTTCTGAAATTAAAACTTCCAGATCTAAAACAACGCCATTTGCAATAACTGCCTTTGTTTTTGGTTGCAGAATTCCAGAGGGGATTAAGTGAAATGCATATTTTTTACCATTAACTACAATTGTATGACCTGCATTGTTACCGCCGTTAAATCTTACTGCATAATCCGCATTTTTAGAGAGAAGATCAATAATTCTTCCCTTGCCTTCGTCGCCCCATTGTGTTCCCAGAATAACTGATACCATATAATAATGGAGAGTGTAGCATAAGTTTTTGACAATTGGTAGGCTTTTTAATATAATAGGCTATGGGAATAAAGAATTACACAATAGTAACTTTAGGTTCTCACTCTGCCCTGCAAATCCTCAAAGGGGCAAAAGATGAAGGTTTTAAAACAGCTGTAGTTTGTATCCCTGATCGTATTGCGCTTTATTCATCTTACAGAAATTTTATTGATGAAATCATAGAAATTAAATCCTGGAAAGATTTTCCAAGATTAGAAAATCAGTTAATAAAGAAAAATTCTATTATTATTCCTCATGGTTCATTTGTTGCTTATTTAGGCATGGACCAAAATAAAAATATGAAAACTCAATACTTTGGCAACAAGTCAGTTTTGGATTGGGAAGAGAATAGAAAAATGCAAAGAGAATGGATGGAAAAATCAGGAGTCAAAGTTCCCCACAGATTTAAAAAAGGAGACAAAATTGATAGGTCGGTGATTGTTAAATCATATGGGGCTGCCGGAGGGAAAGGTTATTTTGTTGCCAGAAATCAAAAAGAGTTAGATGAGAAACTGAAAACTTTTTCCGAGGAAAGATTTATTGTACAGGAATATGTAATTGGAGTGCCTGTATATTTTCACTTCTTTTATTCACCCCTAAGTCATAAAGTTGAGATAATGAGCATTGATAAAAGATATGAAACGAATGTTGATTCATTAGGTAGGATCCCTGCAAAAAATCAAAAAGGTTTAAATATTGAACCATCGTTTGAAGTTGTTGCAAATATTCCTCTAGCTGTTAGAGAGTCCATGCTTGCAGAAGCTATTTCTATGGCTGAGCGAGTAGTGAAAACCTCGAAAGAATTAATACCTGCTAAAGGATTATTTGGACCGTTTTGTTTAGAAACTATTATTACCTCTTCTGAGGAAATTTATGTAATTGAAATCTCTGCAAGAATTGTGGCAGGGACTAATTGTTTTATTAATGGTTCGCCTTATACATATTTATTGTATGATGAGCCAATGTCAACCGGACGGAGAATTGCCAGGGAAATAAAAAATGCTGTAAAGTTGGGAAGACTAAAGGAGGTTTTAGATTAATGAAGAATTACACCATTGCGGTCTTAGGTAGTCATTCAGCGCTGGATGTTTGCAGAGGTGCTAAGGATTTAGGATTTAAAACTTTGGTTATTGTACAAAAAGGAAGAGATAAAACATATACAAAATATTTTAGATCACAGGATAAGTTGGGTTGTGTTGATGAAGTTTTAGAACTGGAAAAATTCTCTGATATCTTAAGCGAAGATGTGCAAGAAGAGCTATTAAAAAGAAATTCTATCTTTATTCCACACAGGTCTTTTGAAGTTTATATTAATGACTATAATGCTATTGAAAAAAAGTTCAAAGTACCTATGTTCGGGAATAGATTTTTGCTTAAGACAGAAGAACGAGGATTAAAACCTAATCAGTATGATTTGTTAGATCAGGCTAATATCCGATATCCTAAACAGTTTGCTAATCCTGCTCAAATAGATCGTCTTTGTATTGTTAAAGTTTTAGAAAAAGAAAGGGGTTTTGAAAGAGCGTTTTTCTTTGCCGAGTCCTACGAGGAATATCAAATAGGAGTTACTCAGGGGTTGGGATTGGGAAAGTTTACTCAAGAGCAAATTAAGTTAGCAGTAATTGAAGAATTTATAGTGGGGGTTCAGGTGAATTTTAATTTCTTTTATTCGCCAATCAATAACAGGGTGGAGTTATTAGGAACCGATACCAGAAGACAAACGAACATAGAGGGGTTAACTAAGCTGCCGTCTATCTATGAACAGGATGTAACAGCGAAGATTGGGATTAAATATGAAGAAGCAGGACATATTGCAGTGACAGTTTTGGAATCTTTGCTGGAAGATGCTTTTAATTTAGGAGAAAAATTTATCAACGCATCTCAAAAATTAATTCCGCCCGGGGTGATTGGACCATTTGCACTGCAAACAGTTATCACTGCAGGTCCTCCTAGAAAAGAAATTATTGTTTTTGATGTTTCTCCCAGAATGCCCGGATCGCCGGGAATTTTTGCAACCCCTTATAGCGGATATTTATATGGGAATCAGATCAGTATGGGAAAAAGAGTTGCTATGGAAATAAAAGAAGCGGTTGAGAAAGGAGAACTGGAAAAGATTTTAACATGAGCTCTCAAAAATATGCTTTAGTCAGTGTTTATGATAAAACCGGAATTGTTGATTTTGCCAAAGTTTTAACTAAATTGGGTTACCAAATTATATCAACAGGTGGAACATATAAAATACTTAATGAGGCAGGTATAAAAGTTATACCTGTTGAAGAAATTACTGGCAATCCCAGAGATTCATTTGACGGGAGAATGAAAACAATCAGTTTTCAAATAGAATCCGGAATTCTTTTCGACAGGAAGAATAAATCCCATGTTGAAGAGGCACGTAAGTTAAATATTCCTCAAATAGACATTGTAGTTTGTAATTTATATCCCTTTGAAGAAAAACCAGGAGTTGAAACAATTGATGTGGGTGGTCCAACCATGATTAGAGCAGCTGCGAAAAACTATCAAAATGTTTTAGTGAT
>CAYMZB010000018.1:0-2819 GCA_964394845.1 uncultured Gammaproteobacteria bacterium
TTGACCAGAAGAAATTTAATACCAGTTGGGCGATGAAGAAACTAAGAGCTTTTTTCACTGGCTTTTTCTCCAGGCCTTTTATCCAAATAAGATAAGCTGCCACTCCCATTAAGAAATAAAGTATAGTCCAGACAGGACCAAAAACCCAGTTTGGAGGCGAAAAGACAGGTTTGTTTAAATATTGATACCAGGTTGGTATTGCAGATAGGGTAAAAAGGGTAGCAGCTATTCCAACTAATTCACAACCGATAACTGATACTAGAAATTTGAAAAGTTTTTGCACTTAAATTTAGTATATTGATAAAGATCTATTTGTTCAAGTAATGATTGTATTTATTTGATGACCAGTCCATACTGAAAGCATGGTCCAATTAAAAGTCCCTCCCAAAAGTGGACCAATCTGGCATTATTATATTGCGGCTTCCAGTGTAGTTATTGCAGTCCTGGCTGCCATCGCTTCTTTTCAATCATCTACCTATAGCAGTTTACTTCTAGTTGAGAAAAATAATTCTATTTTGTATCAAAACCAAGCTAATAAAGAATGGAACCACTATCTGGCTGACTATATTCTAAACAAAAATACAACAGAATTTCAGCAGAAAGCCCAAGAGTTGGAAGAAAAATCAAAAGTAGCTGACAAAAAATCAGAGCAGTATTTTCAAAAAACAGGCCATCTGGCAAATGGCGGAACATTTTTTGAGATTGCCATTGCCCTTTCATCAATCAGTTTACTGTTGGAACGCAAACTACTTTGGCAACTTTCCCTAATTTTGGCTTTAGTCGGGATTTATTTTCTGGCAACCGGTTTGTTATTTTAAAAAATGAAAGATTTTATTGAATTTATTAAAACTCAGGGGGTAGTTGGTTTAGCTGTTGGTTTTATCCTCAGCACTCAAGTTTCTAATCTGGTTGATGCGATTGTTAATGATATTATCAATCCTATTCTGGGGGTTTTTGTAGGGACGGAGGGCAATTTAGATAAAGCCTATTTCATGTTTGGCAAATCACAGTTTATGTGGGGGCATTTAGTCAATGTCTTTATTAACTTTTTTATTATTGCCATTTTATTATATGTGTTAATCCGGGTATTGAGGTTGGATGAGCACCTGAAAAAGAAGGAATAGTGTAAAACCCCCCAAGTCCAGTTTAAATAAGCCTTCCATCTAACATAGTTGTGTTTATATTAATTTTCAAAATTCCTGTTGTTCTAATTCGGTTGTATTAAAAAAATTCTTTGTAAATTCAACTGCTTTTTCTACTGAAAATTTCTTGCATGTATATAAAACACAAGACATGAATTTCTCATTTGACCAGACATATAAAGTAATACCAGAATCTATTAAGGGAACAAATGCGTCAAAACCCTGATTTTCTTCTTTCCCTTGCCCTTCTGGAGAATGAATTATCGGAGCACCATAAGTTCTTAAATCTAATTCTTTGGCTAAATTTAACAGAAAATTCTTTACATTCTCTCTTGTAACAGAAATTGTGTAATTAGCTTCTATAAGTAGTCTTTGTCTAACTATTTGTGGTGCTATATTTTTCATAGTGATAGGCCTACTTTATATACTAGTATATTGAGGTTAAAATTACTGTCTGTTTTAACTCTTACTTTTCTTTTATCGGCGGGAATCATTAAAGCAGTTTAAGGAATTCTTCAGTGGTAATCCCTGCGTCTTTAAGGATTGCCAGTGTAATTCCCCTGCCTAATGTTTTGCCCTGATGAATAGGTACTGAGATGGTAATTTGTGAAGACGGGTGGATAAAAATATGATGGCTGCCACTTATCCTATTTAAAACAAAGCCTTTCTTTTTGAGAACTTTGATAAGTTTCGTCCCGTTTACAATAGGGATCTTAGGCATAACTGAAATTGTCTTTAGCAGGAAGTTTTAAAGTGATTGATTCAATAGTTTCTACACCTTCATCATTTGGTACTGCCCAGCCTTGTTCCTGGTTTGCCTCAATCCAGCCCTGGACTGCTTCTTTGATGTTTTTCCTGACTTCTTCTATAGAATTGCCATACGTATGACAGCCAGGTAATGAAGGAACAAAACCATGGAATCCTTTGCCGTCTTTTTGAATAATAGTTCTAAAGGTAAATTGTTTCATAATAAGTGCCTTACAAGTTAATACTATATCAGATTTAGCCGGATTATTCTACTACCCTCCAAGTCCAGTTTAAATAAGCCCGGCTATATCTGTTTTTTGCGGCAACATTTTTTTGGTATACTCTGCTTATGATTGGTTTAAAAAGAGGTACTGTTAAATTATTGCCACATAACCGTAAGTGGTCAGAGGCTTTTGAAAAGGAAAAGAATTTTTTAATTAAAGAGTTTGATGGCCTAATTTTAGACATTCAACATATTGGAAGTACTTCAATTCCCGGAATAGTTGCGAAACCAATTTTAGACATACTTATGGCTGTTCATTCCCTATCAGATGTATCAAAAATGAGGAATAAGCTGGAGAGTATGGGTTATGAGTATCGTGAGAATGGTTCTGATGACATACAGATACTTTTTGTAAAAGGTCCTGAGGAAAAACGCACCCACTACCTACATATTACTGAACCTGGAGGTTCACAATGGCAAAATTCTATTGGTTTTAGAGATTATCTTAAAAAAAATCCAAAAAAGGCTAAACAATATTCAAACTTAAAAATAAAATTAGCAAGACAATATTCTCAAGATAGAGCAAAATATACCGCTAGCAAAGAAAGCTTTATTCATGAAACAATTACAGCCTCAAAAATATTCTCTCATAAGAAATAATTTCTCACAGATCCATGTCATAGATTAATATTTATAAATCTGATACT
>CAYMZB010000019.1:0-22557 GCA_964394845.1 uncultured Gammaproteobacteria bacterium
GAACCTCTATTATTGTGTGATAAATCAGTAAAGAAACTGACAATTCCTTTTGTACTTTGTGGTTTTCCAGATTTTGTGGGAATTAATAGAGGTAAAACAATATTTTTAATTCCTACCATCTTAAGTGGTATTTGTCTGATATCATTTTGATTTTGTAGATCAATCATTTTTGCAACTTACTTGTTGGCCGTAATTATAAGACAGAATTTTCATCAAAACAATACTGAAACTAAACATCTTAATTGATATAACTATTATCTTTCTATATAATTCCATTGATTCCTACGGAACGAGAAAATCCAAGTACACCACTTCCTGGAAGAAGAAATGCTTTCGATATGCCACGATTCCTTCCCCTAAGACGAATTTTTACAATCTTCGGAAATGGCAGGGGGTTTCGAGCTGCAGCTATCCAAAGTGAGCTAGAGGGACAAAGACAACAGCTACTCGATGAGCTGGCAAGAAAACATAATCCCGATCTATAAAAAGAATTACTGAGAGTTGAGAAGGACTTGTTTGACAACCGCTAAGTCAAAAAACCTCACAAAAGTAAGCGACAAATTTGAATTCTCGTTCTTGACTTCGGGTTAAATTTGGAATAATGTGAAATTAGAATAGAAATTTTTGAAAAGTTCTTTAAAATTTTTGCGTTTTTTTTGTATCCTCGCACCATCAGATGGTGCGGGATGTTTGAGCCTCCAGTTTTTAGAGCTTCAGGCCAAAGGCCGAGCGATGGGAACGACACCTGGGGTTGGAACCGAACGTGCGCTGGGCGCCGACACCTAATGCGTCGATTAAAATTGAGTTCGAATTTTGCGGTAAAGCCGCAGCAGCCTTGGACTTTCTGGACGCGAAGCATCCGTAGTCGCGGCGACCCCATTCGCCGCGAATTCTAAAGCTCCGCAGCCTTCCGATCCAGCTCTGCTGCGGGACTTGGATTCGGACCAAGATAAATAACTTCAGAGGCTATTGTCCTACCATTAGACGATCCCGCAATGAGCTTAATTTTAGCACAAAAAAACTCGCACAAGGCGAGTTTTCTTGAAAACATACTTTTCAGTAAGCTTTGACAGAATAACAAAAAGTTTATAAGCGGTCAAGTGGTAAATTCTGAATATTAGTTTAATATTCCAAAAGAAAAAGGGGGTTGAATTAACTGTAGATTGTTTAACCACCTTTAGATTATTATCCAATACTAAAATATCGTTAGACAAAATTGTATCTCTAGTTAGGTTTTTCAATTTCATGGCAATTTATTAATCACTATAGTCTTATATTATAATACGAACAGAGATCATGAAAAAAAATCTTACTTTTGCTTTTTTTATAATTATTTTATTCTTCCTCTTTAGCTACTCTAGTAATTTAAATACCTCTTCTTTAAGCAATCTTTTTTCTTATTCTGTCTGTGATCAACCTATACCTTACCGCATAGATACTGTTGATCCTAAATTTAATCTATCAAGGGAAGATTTTTCATCTGATATTAATGAGGCTACCCAAATTTGGGAAAGACCAATCAATAAAAATCTTTTTGTTTATGATCAAAAAGGCATTTTAAGTATTAATTTAATATACGATGAGAGACAATCTTTAACTAGTCAAATTATTCAATTAGAAGATACCTTAAAATCAAACCAACAATCACTTAAGCCAGAGATTAATGAGTATCAAAAATTATCTTCTGGTTTAAAACAAAAAATAGCTGACCTTAACAAAGAAGTGGATTATTGGAATAATAAAGGTGGAGCTCCCTCTGAGGAATATAAAAAAATAATTCTCCAGCAACAGGAGTTACAAACAGAGACCAATAGTTTAAATGAGATGGCTCAAAGATTAAATGTCTCAACTAATACATATAACACAGAAGTTAATAAACTAAATCAAACTATTACTACTTTAGATGACGCCTTAGAACAAAGACCTGAGGAAGGAATATTTAAATTTACTGAAAATAGGATTGAAATATATTTTAATTTAAACAAGACTGAATTAGTTCATACCATAGCACACGAGTTAGGACACAGCTTAAGTCTTAAACATAGTAATAATCCGAAAGCCATTATGTATTTTAAGACTAATCAAAGTATTGTACCAACAAAAGATGACATAACAGCTTTAGAAGCTATTTGCAAAAGACGTAGTATCTTTGAGCTTATCCAAAACTATATTTTAAGAAAAACTCCCCTGCCTATCTTGGAAACTTACTAAGAGCTAAGCCGGAAATTATACCGGAAACTGAGAAAACTATCGCCAACACAATAGGAAAACCAGTCCTTGGTAATGTTTGAGCGCTTCCTTGATTTCGATTAGAAGGAGACGGAGCAGAAGTACGTGCAGGTGAGGCAGATGGAGATGGAACAGGAGTAGTTATTACAATCTTCATTGCAGTTGGAGAAGGTTTAGCAGTTGAAGTTTGAGCTATTTTAGATTTACTAACAGAAAATCCTCCGGTAAAAAACAAGTAACCAACAGCTAAAGCTGCCAGTACTAAGCCAATAGTCACCAATCTAAGCACCCTAGGATCATCCATGGCCGGAATATTAGCACAAACCTCAAATTATTGCAATTTCTAATTAGGCCTATAAGAACTTAAGGGCTTCTTTAACTCTATTTAGAGTTTTTTCTTCTCCTAAAATCTGAATACTCTCAAAAAGAGGCGGAGTTACCATTTGGCCTGAAATTGCCACTCTTATAAGCTGGAACATTTGTGTAACTGTTATATTTAACTCCTCAGTCAGTTTTCTAAAGCTTTCCTCAAATTTGACTTTGTCCCAAGGTGTTTGCATGTTTTGTAGAACTTCCAAAGTTTTTGATAAGGCATTTTCCAATTTTTCAATCTTTAATTTATTGAATACCTCCAAATCATATTCTGCATCTTCAAAAAAGAAACATGTTAAAGGTATAAATTCAGTCAGTTTTTTTATTCTATCTTTAACTAGGGGAATAAGTGGGGCAAGCTTTCCTTTGGAAGGATGGTCAACTAAATAATTATCGAGTCTTATCTCTAAATCATCGTTACTCATTTTTCTAATATATTCCCCATTTAACCACTCTAGTTTAATCAAATCAAAAACTGGACCAACAGGTTTTATATCCTTAATATCAAATTTTTCTATAAACTCCTCAATTGAAAAAATCTCCTTCCCTTCAGGATGAGACCACCCCATTAATGCTAAAAAATTTAAAATAGCTTCAGGTAAATAACCCTGCTCCAAATACCAGGAAGCCCAAACAGGGTTATTCCTTTTTGATAACTTTGATTTATCACTATTCCTTAAAAGAGGAACATGAGCATGTAAAGGCATTTTCCAACCAAAAGATTCATAAAGTAAAACGTGCTTAGGAGTAGAGGAAATCCACTCATCAGCTCTAATAACATGAGAAATTTCCATTAAGTGGTCATCCACCACTACAGCCATATGGTATGTTGGAAACCCATCTGATTTTATTAATATCTGGTCATCCACCTGGTTAGTATTTATAGTTATTTTACCCCGTATTAAATCCTCAAAAACAATATCTTTGTTATCAGATACCTTAAGTCTTATTACAAAATTATCGTCTTTGAGAGAATCGCAAAAATTTATATGCCTTTTAAAGCCGCTTTTTTGTCTGGATTTTATTGCTTGTATTTTTTCTACAGAACAATAACAATAATATGCTGCTCCTTTATCAATGAGCTCTTTTGCATACTTTTTATAAATTTCTATTCTCTCAGACTGCCTGTAGGGAGCAAACGGACCTCCAATATCAGTTCCTTCATCGTAATTTAAAGAAAACTTCTTTAACGAGGCCAGAATTCTCTGCTCAGATCCACCAACTAATCGTACTTGATCAGTATCTTCAATTCTGACTATAAACTTACCTTTATTTTTCTTGGCAAAAACAAAGTTGATTAAACCTGTATAAATATTCCCAACATGCAAATCTTCACCAGTTGGAGAGGGGGCAATCCTTACTCTGACATTCATAATGTTCATATTATACTGTCCATTCTAGTATAATAATAGTACAACTCGAAACTAAACTTTTCATTCTAAAAAACTATGACATTAAGTCAAACTGCCATTTTAACCAAACAAGTTATTGCTATTTCTAGTTTTGCAATAGTTTTAGGTACTATAACTTTTATTGGGTATAAAATTTGGCATGCATATTATTTGGCACATCTTCCACCGGTTGAGGAAAAACCGGATACAAGATTCGGATTGCTTCCTCCCTTACATTTTCCTGAAAGCTCTGTATCGTCTTCCAATTTTTCTTATTCAGTGGATACCTCAACAGGAAACTTACCAAAAGTAGGAGTAGATTCAGGTTTTAAAAAAATAGTTAAAGTTTATTTTGTGACCAAAACTTTTGCCACTCTTTTATCATCAGAGACAACCAAAAGTTTAGCTGAAAAATTTGATATAAAGACACCACCAGAAATTTTATCTGAGACAAATTATCGGTTTCAAGAAATGCAAAAAACTTTAACAGTGAATTTAGACAATGGTAATTTTACTTACAAAAAAGAAGCTACAGTTTCTGGTTCAGAAAGTTTAGATGATGACAGTAAATTAATTTCAGATTTTCAAAGAATATTAGCTAACTTAGGATATTTAAAAGAAGATCTGAGAAACGGACGAAGTAAAGTAAACTTATTGAAAAACGAAGGCGGAAAACTAACCCCAACTGAAGTTAGAACAGAAGCCATTGCCGGACAAGTTTCTCTATGGCCAGCTCCTATAGATAATTTACCTATTTTTACACCCCAGTTTACCACCTCCTTAGTTAGTGCGGAGGTCTTAAGATCTGCTGATAATTTAGAAAACTATCTTTCGCTAAATTTTACTTATTATCCTATTGAATCTTCTACTTTTGCTACTTATCCAATAAGAGACATACCAACAGCTTTTGAAGATTTAAAAAGCGGAAAAGGAATAATTGTTATTGAACCCTTAAAACCTAACGTCTCTATAACCTCAATGTATATGGCTTACTTTTTAGGGGAAAGCTACGGTCCATACCTACAACCAATCTTTGTTTTTGAAGGACCTCATTTTGCAGCATACATCTCAGCAATTAGTCCTGATTATATAGGAATTAGCGAGCTTCAATCAGACCAAGTGAAATTACCATAAATCCATTCAATTAACTTTGTTGATTCTCCAAACCTATCATCAGATCCTAAAACTACAGTCAAAACCTCATGTCCATCTCTACTGATAAAAGTGACTAGGTTTTCTTTGGCTTCCTCAGTCAAGCCTGTTTTCACACCCAAAACCCCCTTAACTTGAGACAGAAGTTTATTTAAATTAGAAAGCTGATAAGTGTATTTTTTATCTATAGACACTATGTTTGTTTGCTTAGTTGCAAAAATGCGGGATAAAGATGCATCTTTCAAAGCTTCTTCCGTGATTAAACTTAAATCTTTAGCAGAAGAAAAGTTTTTAAGGCTATCAAATCCGGCTGGATTATCAAAGTGAGTATTCTGTAAATTTAATTCTGCGGCTTTTTTATTCATTGCAGATACAAATCCTAAAACTCCTCCTGGATAATTTTCTGCCAAAGTATACGCTGCATCATTACCGGAAGAAAGCAACATTCCATAGAGCAAAGAACGGAAAGTTAAATCCTCTCCTTGTATCAAGCCAACTTTTGAACCTTTTACTCCTGCCCCAATATTTACTCTTAACACTGTATTGGGTTTAAAATATTCGTTTGCAACTAAGGCAGTCATAATTTTGGTAGTGGAGGCAATGGAAACTGGAATATTTGCGTCTTTTTGATATAAAACGCTTTGTGTTGTTAAATCCTTTATAAATACAGCCTTAGCAGTTAAAGAAGGAACAGGCATATTTTTACTTACAGGCGGAATGTTATATTTTTGAATACCGGCAACCTCAGAATTATTTTGTGGTATTTCCAGACTTAGTAAATAATCTTCTGTCTGATTTACAAATAAAGGTAAGGTCGTAGCTATGGAAATTGCAAGGAGTATTAATATGGCAGAGTAAACGTAATGCTTCATTAATAATCCATTAGAAATTACTTATTCAGTCTAACATCTACTCTTTCCATATCCCTGGGGAAAAGACTGGCTTCCCGAACGTTAGCAAGATTTAAAACGTGCATTGTTACTCTCTCAAGTCCAAAGGAAAATCCTCCCTCCGGAGGCATCCCGAATTTAAAAGCTTGTAGATACATCTCAAAATAACCAGGATTCATGCCTCGGTTTTTAATGCTCCCAACGAGTTGATCGTAGTCATCAATTCTTTGACTACCACTTAAAATTTCTACTCCTCTAAAAAGTAAGTCGTAGCTTAAAGAATATTCCGGATCTTTTGGGTCAGGTTTTGTGTAAAATGGCTTTGCTTGTGTCGGAAAATGAGTCACTGTTACAAAATCACTATCATGGGTTTTTTTTGACCATTTACATAGATCAACTTCATCTTGCGGAGTCAGGTCTTTTTCTGTTCGGTTATCTCTCCCAAATTCTTTAAGTATAAGCTCTTGAGCTTCTCTAAGAGTTAATCTTGGAATCTTACCAAAAGCAATCTTATCAATGCCAAAGTCAGATAAAGCCTCTTTACACTCTTCTTCTGTAATCTTTAACATTTGAACTGCTACTTCTTCCAGGAAGTTTAATAAATCTTCAAATTCTATAAAACCAATCTCAATATCCATCTGGGTCGCCTCAGTCAAATGTCTTGTTGTGACAGATGGTTCAGCTCTATAAGCTTTGGCTATCGTAAATACTCGCTCGTATACAGGAACAAGCATTTGTTTATAAAGTTGAGGACTTTGAGATAAATATGCTTTATGTTCAAAATAATCTATCTTAAAAACTTGCGCCCCACCCTCAGTTGAGGAAGCCACAATAGTTGGTACTATAATTTCTGTGCATCCCAAATCTCGAGCCGCTTTTCTAAATCCTTCTAATATGCTTGCTTGAACTTTAAAAATAGCCTTCACTTTTGGGTGTCTGAGCGTTAGGGAACGATAATCAAGCAAAGTTGGCAGTTGCAGATCCAGCTCTTTTCCTCCCATATCAAAAGGCAGCTCTTTTGCTTTTGATAAGACTTCAATATTTGCTGTTTGAAGTTCAATTTTTCCGGTAGGTAAGTTAGGGTTAACTAATTTTTCCGGACGCTCTGCAATTTTCCCTTCAATACAAACCGCATCTTGGGAATGCAAATCTCCGGCTTGTCCGCCAGAACAAACTATCTGTAAAACCCCTGACCTGTCTGAAACATCCAGGAAAACTATTTTTCCATGATCGCGCCTGACCATAACCCAACCGCAAATCCTGACTGTCTCTCCTGTTTTTTTTGTACAATCTAAAATTAATGTTCTGTCCATTTATGCTTGCATCATATCAGCTTAAGATAAATATTGACAAGATACCAGCTCAATGCTAAACTATGATGGTTATGTTAATACAGCAAAAATTAATTATTTCGATTGAAATTATTGCCACCCAAAAGAGGAGGTCTTTTTAGGTAGATTACCTAAAGTAAAAGGAATCAGACCTCCTCACAAGGGAGGTTTTTTTATGGCTGAAAGATTAAATGGCGCAAACATATTAATGATGGCTTTAGTAGACAACCATGCAGATACTATTTTTGGGTATCCGGGAGGTGCAATTATGCCTGTCTACGATGCTCTTCATGATTACAGCAAAACCATCAGACACATTCTGGTACGTCATGAACAAGGAGCCGCCCATGCTGCTGAAGGTTATGCCAGAATAACAGGTAAACCTGGGGTGGTTTTAGTCACATCCGGTCCTGGTGCTACGAATACCTTGACTGGCATCGCCGATGCATTGATGGATTCAACTCCCATGGTGGTAATTTCCGGTCAGGTGGCAAGGCGTTTTATAGGAACACAAGCATTTCAGGAAGCTCCTGTAGTTGATATGTCAAGGCCGGTAACAAAATGGAGTCATCAAATTCAAAAAGCAGCTGAAATTCCAGAAGTAATAGATAATGCTTTTTTAGTTGCTGCAAGCGGACGACCCGGTCCTGTGCTAATAGATATTCCCAAAGATGTTCAAACTGAAGAAACTGATTTTCACATTATAAATAGAGTTAAACCAACAAATGAGATTCCTCTTACCTCAAATACATTAAGTCAACTGCAACAGGCTGCAAAATTATTAAATGAAGCTAAAAAACCATATATACTGGCCGGTCATGGAGTTTTAATAGCCAATGCCGAACAAGAACTTCTAGGGCTTGCTGAAAAAGCTGGCATTCCTGTTGCCAATACCCTACTTGGCTTATCATCTTTTCCAGCTGTTCATCCTTTATTTGCAGGAATGTTGGGGATGCATGGACGATATGGATCAAATGTGTTAACTAATCAAGCTGATGTAATTTTAGCAGTAGGAATGAGGTTCGATGATCGGGTAACAGGGAAAGTTTCTGAATATGCAAAACAGGCAAAAATCATTCATATAGATATTGATCCAACACAGCTTAATAGAATTATAAGAGCCGAAACAGCAATTCCTGCCGATGCAAAAAAAGCGCTACAAGTACTTTTTGAAAAAGTAGGAGTAAATCAGCATCCAGAATGGCTCAATCGATTTAGACAATTAGATGCTATTGAGGATGATAGAGTAACAAGAAAAGTATTAGCTGCTAATACTCCGGACTTAACAATGGCTGAAGTAATGGATTTACTCTCTCGAAAAACTTCCGGAGAGGCCGTTATAGTTGCTGATGTTGGCCAACATCAAATGGTTGCAGCACAACGCTATAGAACCACTAAGTCAAATAGTTTTATTACTTCAGGTGGCATGGGCACAATGGGTTATGCGCTTCCTGCTGCCCTTGGCGCAAAAATTGGTGCACCAGAAAGGGAGGTAATTGCAGTAATAGGTGACGGTGGTTTTCAGATGACTGAACAGGAATTAGGCACAATTGCACAAGAAGGAACTGATGTAAAAATCATAGTTTTGGATAATGACCACTTGGGTATGGTTAGACAGTGGCAAGATAGATTCTTTCGCGGCAGACGTTCTTTCGTTGAAATGCAAAATCCTGACTTTGTTAAATTAGCAAAAGCCCGTAATATAGAAGGAGAGACTGTAACAAAACGTGAAGATTTAAGTGCGGGGTTAGACAGAATGCGTTCTTCAAACAAACCTTATCTTTTACATATCAAAGTTGCAAGAGAAGAAAATGTTTTTCCTATGATGCCTCCTGGCGCAGCAGTTGACCAAATGATATTAGAATGAATAATACACCAGAAAATGTTGCAGAGTTATTTGATCGTCATAGCGCTGACGATCCTACGGAAGAGATACGCATCTATGGCCTGAAGAAGTATGCTGTTTTTCGCGAAGTTACACTGACCACAAATACTGGTGGAAGTATCACTGTTTATGGAGAACGTATTGTAGTTATGTATAACCCACGAAATGATGCATTATTGGTATTGACGCGTACAGATATAGCTTCACATTTTCCTACACTTGATACAAGACATTTTAGAGGTTCAGAAATAAAAAAATTACATTTTGGAAACATTGAATATTGAAAAATAAAAAAAATTTGACATTTTATGTTTGGTTGAGGTAAAATAATTACTAATATTATGATCAGTATCTTAAATTTAAATATTAGCTTAGTTGTCGTCCTCCTTGCTTTGGTGCTTATTGCACCAAAATTTGGGAGGTCTTTTTAGGTTATAAATAAAATCTAAAAGCGAAAGGAATCAGACCTCCTAAACAGGAGGTTTTTTTATGGAAAGAGAAGCAATAGTCGATAGGAGTGGACCGAAAAATCAGTTTCAGATTGAGAGAAGAATATCTACAGCTAAAAAGCAGTTAGCTATGGGAGTTATTGATAGAGCAATATATAGAGGAGAAGTAGATTTACTTCGCTCTTCATTAAAACAAATACTGAAAGGAGGTGGACAAACATGATAAATAATAGGGAATTTTTTATCCCAGGACAATTTGCCCCAACAGATATTCCGGTTGATGAGATGCAAATATTTGGTAAAAATGGTGCTATCAGAAGAGATTTTAGGCCAGAATATCCAACAGTATCTAATTTTGAGGTAATAGAGGTAATCAATGGTGATGGTCAAATAACTAGAATCCGTAACCCAGAAAATCCAGACCCAAGACCGTTTTCTATTAATCAAAGACCGGCTATTGGAACAATTACCTTTAATGGAAATGGAGTAGTAAAACCATAAAATATTGATAAAAAAGGCCTTCACAAGAAGTAATTGGTATAATCTGAGAGTATTAGTCATGTCCTGCCCATACCAATATACAAGTTTTTTTGCACTTGCTGTCATTCCGAACGTAGTGAGGAATCTTCCACGGTGGGAGATTGCCACGTCGGTCGAAGACTCCCTCCTCGCAATGACAACTGCGAAAGTCGTGTACCTTTCACTTTTAATTGTAATTTTTCAAAACTATTGTCAACCTGTTGACTGAGGAATTTACTTTTCTATTACTCTTTCGGCGATTTTTTTGGCTTGTTCCTTAAAAAAATCTTGCAGCTCCTTTAGGGTAAGCGGAATAAGCATTTTTTACTTTCCCCATATTAAAAATTCAAATAGTCTTTTTCTCTTCGGTTCGAGATTTAACTCCCTCCAGTGTTTTTTAACTTCGGATAGCTTAATCTTGTCCTTATCCGGCATATACATTCCATAATTTATCTGCCTTTCCAGAAGCAGCAGTTTTCCCCATTTACTTTTCTTAAGCTTCTTTATGTCATAATCCCATGCATGATATGCCATACATCTTATTCTACCACAATATCCCTAACTTTTAATTGTAATTTTTCAAAACCATTATAAGTATCGAGCTCAAAATTATATGCCATGTCTGCTATTTGACCGGATTTTAAAAATGCGGCCTGCTTTCCCATTCCAAAAGCAATGGCATCAATATGTCCTTCGACAAGCTCAGGATCTGCGACTTTAAATTTTAAGTGCTTACCGTTGCCTACTGTCCGTACATCAGAAACTTGCATACCCTTTGTCGCAAAAATGGGTCTCTGATTTCCAAAACCAAATGGCTCAAATTTTTGTAAATCATTTATTAAATTTTTGCTTAACTCCGAAGCTTTGATTTGCGCTTCTATTTCTAAAACTTTTTCTGCTCTTTCCGGCAAATCTGCAACATCTTCCAATCTTTTTTTGAATATTTCAATGTATTTATTTTCAATAGAAAATCCCGCTGCCCCTGGATGACCTCCTATATCAATTAAAATATCTTTGTGTTTTCTAATTATCTCTACAATATTAACCCCATTTACTGACCGGGCAGATCCTTTAGATATGGTTTTACCCAAAGATATGGCTATTGTTGGACGAAAATACTCCTCAGTAATTCTGCCGGCAACCAGTCCAATAATTCCAGCCGACCACTCACTGCTTACTAAAACATGGATCTTTTTTTCTATGTTAACTAAGACTCTTGCCTGCTCTATTGCCAGAATTGTCATTTGCTGACGCATGTAATTGGTTTCGCATAACAATTTTGCCAGTGTTTTAGCTTTATTTGGATCTTTAGTGCAAAGGAGTCTTAACCCATCAATTGCATGCTCCAGTCTCCCGATTGCATTTATCCTTGGGCCAATAATATGTCCTATTTCATATGATCCAATATTGGCTGTAATTCCAGACTCTTTTATTAGCGCCTGCAAACCTAAATTAGTAGTAGCATTTAAAATTTTTAACCCTTCAACCACAAATGCTCTACCTAAATTAACTAGCGGAATTAAATCGCAAACTGTTGCTAAAGCTACAAATTGCAGAAGTTCAACTTTTAAATCTTTTTTTATCAAATCCTGGATCAAACACCAGGCAATTGCTGCTCCGCACATTTTTGTAGAATGAACTATTGCGTATGCATCAGGCTTTTCCTTTGCAGGAATATGATGATCTGTAATGATTAAATCCAAATCAATTTCTCTGGCAAACGTTGCTTGACTGCTCGCCACAATTCCATTGTCAACAGTAATAACTACCGAAGCGCCGGCGTCTTTGACAAATTGAAGCCCTGTTTTTGATAATCCATAACCTTCTTTTTCTCTGTGAGGTATATATGGCAAAACTTTTGCACCAAGAGAGGTTAATGCTTTATACAAAATAGCAGAGGCAGAAATCCCGTCAACATCATAATCCCCATAAACGACTATTAGCTCACCTGCTTTTATTGCTTGTAAAATTCTTTTATTAGCTTTTTCAATACCGGGAATTTGTAAGTCTATTTCAAAATCGGAAATTTTTGGATTAAAAAATTGCTCTTTTTCTTTTTCAGTTTTTATCCCGCGATTGAAAAGAAGTTGTTCAATTAAATCTTTACTCTTTTGAGGTAGTATCTGCCAGTTCATTAAGGTAAAATTATGTTATGGATGATTATACATTACCTACTGGGGTAAAAAATATTTTAGATAATTTTAAAAAAAATAATTTCCAAATTTACATAGTTGGAGGGGCAATACGTGATCTTCTAATGAAGCTTCCAATTAATGATTGGGATTTTACAACAGATGCCAACCCGGAAGAAATTTTAAAATTATTTCCTGATGCTCATTATGACAACAAATTTGGAACTGTAGGAATACCAGTCAAAGAGAACGAAGTTTATGAAATTACAACCATGCGAAAAGAGGGACTGTATAAAGATAGCAGACACCCTACAGATGTTTCCTGGACTGACAAAATTGAACAAGATTTGGCCCGCAGGGATTTTACTATCAACGCTATTGCGCTATCCGCAGACCTTGAGATAATTGACCCGTATCTTGGACAAGAGGACATTAAGAATAAACTTATCAGGGCAGTAGGAGATCAAAATCTCCGTTTTAAGGAAGACGCCCTTAGACTAATGAGAGCTATTAGGATAGCTGCACAACTGGGGTTTAATATAGAAGATAAAACTTTTCAGGCTATAAAAGAAGGTGCTCCTCTTTTGAAGCAAATTGCCTGGGAAAGAATCCGTGATGAACTTTTTAAATTACTTGCTTCCAGTAATGCTTATGCAGGGATAATCAAGCTTCGTGAAGCAGGAATATTACAAATTATTCTCCCGGAGTTAGAAAAATGTTTTGGCATAAAGCAGGAAGGACCTAAACATGCAAGAATTTATGATATTGGCATACATTGCCTTCTCTCCCTTAAGCATACTCCGGGTAATGATCCTTTAGTTAGATTTGCTGCGCTACTTCACGATATAGGTAAGCCTGCTACAGAAAAGAGAGCTCCTGACGGAAATGTGACATTTTATAATCACGAAGTAGTTGGCGGCAAATTAGTTTTAGAAATCGCTAAAAGATTTAATCTATCGAAAAAAGAAACTGATAAGCTTTTTCGGTTAATCCGTTTTCATATGTTCACTGTATCTGAAGACCAAACTGATTCTGCAATTAGAAGATTTATAAAAAATGTTGGTGTTGAAAACCTAAACGATATAATAGCTGTAAGAGTAGGCGACAGATTAGGGGGAGGCACGCAAAAAGAAACTTCTTGGAGAATGGAAAGGTTTCAAGAAAAAATTATTAATGTTTTAAAAAAGCCGTTTTCTATTTCCGATTTAAAGGTTAACGGGGGTGACGTTATGCATATATTAAATATTAAACCAGGACCAAAAGTAGGGGAAATTTTACAAAAGCTTTTCGAAGAAGTCTTAGAAGATTCTAGGAAGAATAACCAAGATTATTTAATTCAACAAATAAAAAGATTGGATAACTAGTAACCCAATTTCTCTTCCCACCAAACTAACAATGCCGTAGCGTTAAAGATCGAGGAATATGTTCCGGAGATAATTCCGATCAGTAATGCAACAGTAAACCATCTGATGGTTTCACCCCCAAAAAGAAGTAACGCCAATAATACAAATACCACTGTTAAAGAAGTATTCAGTGATCTACCTAAAGTTTGGATTACGGATAAATTTGCAATATCAATAAATTTTTTACCGATATTTTTTATTAGATTTTCTCTAATCCTATCAAATACAACTATAGTATCGTGAACAGAAAAACCAATAACAGTAAGCAGTGCAGTCACAAATAAAATATCAACCTCTACTTTAAAGATCTTTCCCAAAATCGCAAACGCCCCTGCTACAATTAAAACATCGTGAATTAAAGCTACAACCGCTGCAATCCCTAATCTCCAGGAAGAAGCTGGCTTTGGAACTTTTCTAAAAGAAAATGCGATATATAAGATAATTCCAAGTGAAGCTATCACTAAAGCAATTAAAGCTTTTCTGCTAACTTCAGCTCCCATCAAAGGACCTACATTCTCTACTCTTCTTTCCTCAACAGCACCAAATTTCTCGCTTAAATTAATCTTCATGAAATTTATCTTTTCCTGATCTAAGGGCTTTGTTCTTATAACATAAGTGCTGTTTCCAATAGAATTTATTGACCCAACTTCAATACCATCCTTAGTAATTTCCTGCTTTAATTTGTTTGTATCTATGCTTTGATTAAATCTATACTCAATCAAAGCTCCACCTGTAAAATCTATCCCCAGATGAAGCCCTGATGTTAACAAATAATATAATCCCGGCAATATAATTATTAAAGAAAAAACAAAATACCAAACTTTGAATTTCATTAAATTCATGTCTTACTCCTTGCTTCTTTTAAATCCTCATGTAATTTATCCTTTAAATCATCTGCAGCTTTTTTAATTTTGTCTTCTACTCCTAAAACTTTTTTGTTTAGAAACTCCCAAATTTTATCATGATTATCCTCTTTTAAATAAATCGTAAACGCTCTTTTATCTTCATCTTTCAACTCTGAAAAAACTGCATCTAAAATTGTATGGTGTAAACTAGAATCCACGAGACCGGCTAGGTGTAATTTTTCTCTCTCAGATAGATCCATTTTATCAAGTTCTATAATTATTGATTGTATTTCAATTACATGTGTGTACCACTGTTTCATACAGAACTCCTGACTTTAACCGAACCTAAGGGAATTTCACCTTTTGGATCATCTATAAAAAAGTATAGCGCTGCTCCCTTTCTTGGCCCTCCTCCAAATCCTAGCAAATCCATTACCTCCGGTGATCCGCCAAGATGTTTTCCTGTCCATTCGGATGGCCCTGAATCCCCAATTACTGCGACTACTGACTGACCGCTTACCGGATTCACTACTAACATTTTTCTAAACCTAAAAAAGTCCCTGTATTTGGCTACATTTTCAGCATATCCGGGTACTAAAAATGTTTGAATTGCCAAATAGTAGCGCTCTCTTAGTTTATCAGTTTCATCAAATTCTTCCTTACTGGTTGCAAAATAACCCCATGCACCTAAGCCTGGCGCAATCCCTGCTCCTGAATATTTTGCAAAATCAGTTGCGTTTTCAGCGTGGGAATACAAATTATCACCCGGGTATCTATAAAGGTGCTGTTCTCCTCCAATCAAACCATAATTCCTATTAAGTTTAATGCCATCTATTTCTGTGGTTACCTTAAAACCAAAATCTCTAGATAGTATTTCTGTTATTTCTTGTTCTTCAGAATCTTCCAAAAGTCTTACTTCTTTGGGTAATTTTTCAGAAATAGACTGAGCTAATAATACATTCATATCAAAGTTTTTAATGGCGTCATCTCTACTAACAATTAAATTACTCGGAACAATTTGACCAACTGGAGATGAAAGCAACATTAACCCCCCTAAAGAGCCCAATGCAAAATGTTTTAAAGAATCTCCATGAGAAGCCCAAAAGTTATCTCTAGCTGTTATATGACGAGCAGTCCACTTCTTTCGTAAATGCTCATAATGCGGCTTTTTCGATCTAAACTGATTCATATTTATTTAATGATTAATCTCAAAAATGTCCTAGTTACAACTATTGCCGTAAACATTGAAACTAAAACACCAATTGCTAAAGTTATTGCAAATCCCCGGACTAATGCCTGCCCCATGCTATATAAAATTACTGCTGTAATAAGGGATGAAACATTTGAAGCCCAAATTGATCCCCAAGCCCTTTTAAATCCTAACTCCAGAGCTAAAGACTTACTCTTTCCCCAACGAATCTCTTCTTTCATTCTTTCAAAAATTAAAATATTAGCGTCCACTGCCATGCCAATTGATAAAATAAACCCGGCTATCCCTGCTAAAGTTAAAGTAATAGGCGGAAGAATAAAAAATCCTGTTTTAAATATTGCCAATACCAAAAGCGTGTATATAATTAAAGCCAAGTCTGCAATAAGACCCAAAATTCCATAGTAAGCCACCATATAGATGGCTATCACTCCAAGTCCTATAATGCCTGCTATTAAGCTTTTATTAATCGATTCTTGACCAAGCGTTGGCCCAATAGATCTTTGCTCCAAGATTTTAATTGGTACAGGCAATGCACCTGCGTTAAGTTGCACACTCAAATTTTTGGCTTCCTGAGTAGTAAACTGCCCTGTAATAACTGCTGAACCTCCGATTATTTCCTGTTGAACTACAGGAGGCGGCCAACTAATTGGTGTTTCATCCAAAAACATAGCTAAAGGTTTATTAATATTTCTCTTTGTTATAGCTGCAAATTTCTTTGCTCCCTCCTCCGTAAACTCAATCGCCACCTGAGGACCGCTTTTTGCTCCACTACCTCTATCAAAAGTGACTTGAGCTTGTTTTAAGTCTCCTCCGGTAAGTCCGGTTGATGTAAAACTAGCAAATAAGGCAGCTGCAGACCCAGTAGCTTCTGCTTGAGAAGTACCAACCATCTCTCTAAAGTCCAGCTGGGCAGTTTTACCAACCAGATTTGCCCCGGATGAAGCATCTTTTAATCCAGGTAGCTCTACTAAAATTCTTCTACTATTACCAATAATGGAAGTCTGTACTATGGCTTCAGACACTCCAAATAAATTAACCCTTCTTTCCAATACATTCTTTACAGATTCCAATGCATTGTCCCTATTTTGAGGGTCAATTTTATCCATTTGTGTCTCGAGCGTCAGCTGAGTTCCGCCTTGCAAATCAAGTCCTAATTTAAGAGGAAAGCTTATAGTTATAGATTTACCTAATATTTTTAGTGTTGGGAATTCAGGCAGATCAATAAAAATAGAAAGCACCACCAAAACTACAATAATCCAAAGAGTGTAGCTAACCTTCATTTCCTAAACAATTATCCCTTCCAAAAGTTCATCCTCATCTCCAATCAGCATAACTTTAGGCTGGAGTAAAACTTTTAAAATAAATGGGTCTCGACGTCTTACTCTAAATTTAAATTCTGTCTCATCCATAAATGAATAGTTTATTTCTTTCTCTCTTTTGGCTTGCTCGTCAGCAATAATTGATTGTAACTCTGGTAAAACAATACTGCCAACTACTAAAAGATTAACGTCTTCTGTATCTGACAACCCGCCCTTTAGAAATTTAGTTGATACAAAAGCAAATTTTATTTTACCAAGTTTTCCTTTGTTTTTAACTAAATTTCCACCTAATCCAGAAGTTTTTGCGACTAGTGATAATAGTTCCTTATAAAAAATATAGTCTTTTCTAAATCTATAAAGCCTTCTATTGGCTCTCCATTCAGAAGTAACCATACTAAATTTTTCCATTCTGGCTAATTCGCGTCTAACAGCATTAATCTCTTCACCCACCCGCCTTACTATCTCACGGACATGAAAAAGCGACTCTTGGGGGGAAGTTAAAAAAAGTTGTAATATTTTTACCCGGACACGAGATACGAAAAGTTCTTCTAACATTGCCACCTCCTTTCAGGCAGGCAATCCACTTTAACCCCAAACCGGGATTAAAAACTTACTTTGGACCCTTCCGGGACAGTTTGGATCCAGAGTTGTCCTTTATCAAATTCAATTTCTTTTCCTTTACTATCTACGTATTTAGTTCTACCAATTCTTGAGGCCTTAATCCATTTACCCTCTGCAGCAGTACCATCTTGAAAGACTAGCGCTTTGCCAGTACCTGTGGTTTGATAAAGCAAATGAACATTTCCTGGATAACCATCATTAGCATTTGACTCTCTTTCAAATTGAACAATCACTACTTTCGGTGAAAGCTGAGCATTATTATCCAAATCCATATGGTTTGCACCGCCATTCTTCCTCTTGTAAGTATTTGAAGCAGCTTCATAATTCCATTCAACCTGATAGCCTGGCTGAGACTCCCAGAAATTAACTGTGATCTTTGAAGTATTGCCACCACCTTTGTCATCTTTGAATTTCCAGGCAATAAAGTTCTTATCCCAACTAATTCCGGCTGAATCTGTGGCTGTCCAACCTCTTTTTGCGCCTACCTCCCAAAGTTTTTGAGTAGTGGAATACATTGTGTGCTCTGTAGCAACAGAATGGCCCAATCTTTGGTAGTCTCGCCAAAACACTGGGAAGCCAATGCTAAATTGATTCAAATCTTTAACTCCATACTTAATAATTTGCCCCAAAGCATCAGCAGGACCTGGGCTATTTGCTCCACCAACATGTGCATATAGGCCGTCATATTCCCCTAACCAATCCAGGTAATAGGTTCTTGCAGATCTAACTGGCCCAACTTGTACATCGGAGAGATTACAATAGAAAAGTGCCATCAATCTGGTAATTCCACCTTCAGCAACAGCTTCATACACTACATCGGCATATGATAATCCTGATTGCGGTCTTGCTTCAGTGTGGTTTTCAATCATTACAGCCAAAGGTCTTCTTTTTTCCCAAGAATCCTTGGCTTTTTTGGTACGCATACTTCCATTTAAAGGACATTGTTCTGTCTTTGGCTCTTGAGGATCCTCTTCTACTATATTTGTGGGGGTTGGAAGAGATGATTTACCACTTTGTTTACTATCTGGAGTCTGGGAAGTAAGTTTATTAAATAAAGAATAAGAAATACTAGTAGAAATACCATAAGATACTGTTCCCACAATTATTAACACTAAAAATTTTTGTAAACTTGTTAAGCCTTGAAATGTATCAATTATTTTTTTCATTCTTTCATTGCACCTTTAACAACTTTTTCCTCTTCCTCAGACAAACGATGTTTAGCTCCTTTTCCCGAAATAATCGGTTTTGCAAATACTCGTGTACCGGATCTAGCATGCAGACTGGTTAAAACAATACCGCTACCCTCATCATTAAGCAAAGCCAAACTAAAACTCTGATCCCCTCCAGTATCATCATAAGGGTTGTAACGAAAAAGTTCTACCCTTTGTACATGCTTTAGCCCCAACTGTTCAACCTCAGACAAATTATCTTTTAACTTATCTAAATTCTGTCTAAAATCTGAAACCTGCTTTACCACTTCTTCAAACTTCTTTCTAATATCTCTTTCCCCGCTTTTTGGGAAAAGTGATGTTAAAAATGTATTCGCCTTCCAGATAAAAAAAGTTAACCCTGCTAGCCAAAGCACTAAAAACCCCGTTGCGACAAGACCAACCCAATCCGAATACATAAGTTACTCTTTAAATATACATACGAGCAAAATTTTTGTCAACCCCGATTAAAGAAATTCTACAAAATATAAGTTTTAAAGTTTAATTGGTGCTTGACACATCTTTATTTGATATGCTAGGCTCAGATAGGTTCAATATCTGAGCCTGCGAAAACTTTTGCGCTTAACAAGTATGGCAATACTCGAGTCTAGAAAACAATCAGATTTAGAAAAACGGCTCAAAATCCTCCGTCAACAAGTACACGGCAAAAAGTCTGAGGGACTGGGAAAAACCACTTTATTTCCTAGGTCTTCGGAGTCATTACAATCAGATATCACATATCTTCATCAGGATTTATTAAAAATTCTGACTTTTTCATCTGTTGCAATAGCTATCCAGATCATCTTGTTTTTTCTTTTAAAAAATCATATTTTGAATTTTAGTTTTTTTTCAGGAGGGAGGTGAATAAAGATTATGCAAATGTATTGTGTTAAATGTCGAACAAAAAGAGACGCAGAAAATGTACAAGAAGTAACTATGAAAAATGGTAAAAAAGCCAGCAAAGGAACTTGTCCAGTCTGCAGCACCTCTATGTTTAGAATTGGCGGGTAATTTAATCAGCGATTAGATTAAGGAAAAAGCCCCGAAAGTTCGGGGCTTTTTCACCTCTTAAAGCCCAAATTAAATATACAACGGTAGGAATAGAAGATAAAATGCCTAGGAAGCTAGTAAGCCAGATTCTGTTTTAGATGATCATTTATCTAATGCTCCTGATTTCAACAAATGAGCAAGCAGCTCTGTTGGTTCTAGGATTGCAGCGGGGAGGATTGCCTCGTCCTTTGCTCTTTCGAGCTTCAGACGACCATCCGTAGCTTTAGCGTAGGATGGCGTTTCACCCGAGCATGACCCCGGTTCGTCACTGTTGCTCTAACTGGATCTTGCGACCGCCCGATTACTCGGACCACCCTGCTTTGTGCTGTCTGGACTTTCCTGACCACTTCGTACAAGACTCCGCGGCCCGATCATCCTTCCTCCTAGGCAAACATATTATACAACTAAATTCTTTCTCCTTCAATTATCTCTGTTGCTATAATTTGTATAACCACAGCAATAGGCACTGCCAGAAGCGCTCCTACAACTCCCAGCAATCTTCCGCCAATAGCAATTGCCAAAATAACCACCAGAGGATTTAAGCCTACTGCTCTGCGCATCACCTGAGGCACAATCAGATTATTCTCCAGTTGCTGAATCACAAAATACATCGCACCTACACCTAAGCCTAAGACAGGAGAAATTGTCAGCGCGATCAAAATTGAAGGTATGGCTGAAATAATCGGCCCAATCATCGGCACTACTTCCAAAACCCCTGCCACCACTGCCAAAGGCAAAGCGTATGGAATTCCTAAAATAAGTAATCCTATATATGTTAGCAACCCTATCACTAAACTTAAGAAAAGCTGGCCTCTAAACCAACTGCCTAATTTTTCTTCTATCTGCACTATTAATTTCTTAACTCTTTCTGTTCTTGATACAAAAAGAGCAGCAAACCTATTTTCCAAATTTTCCCGTTCCAACATCAGATAAAATGTCAAAACTAAAAGAAAAATTATGGTCAAAACATTATCAAATATAGACAAGGTTATCGAAAAAGCGTTTCTGGATAAAGCGCTCAGCTGTGACTGCAGGACTGATTTGTCAATTGCTGCCATTTCCAAAAGCGAATCAAGATACGGAGGCAGGGTTAAAAAAAGTTTTCTGGTCTCTTCCAAAAGCGGAGGCACTACCAGCGCCACTAAACTTGAAACAATAGCTATTATAATAAGGTATGTTATCGCAATGCTGATTGATTTGGGAATCTTAAATTGAGTCAAGAATCTCACCAATGGTGAAAGTGCGGACATGAAAATTACCGCCACAAATAAAATCAGCAGCAGATCCCGAATCAGATAAATTAGCCAGAGACTAAGTATAAATACGGTAATAAAAATAATTGTCCGATGAGAAATGTCAATTTTCCGTAACATAGTTGCCTTTAGATGCATCATACCATGAACACACTAATTTTTCTATTTTATCCATATAATTTATTTCTGTTATATCAAACCAAAAAATATACCCTGAAGGGTTCTTAAACCAGGTTATCTGACGCTTTGCGTATTGCCTGACTTTGCTCTGCATCTTTTTTAAGCATTGATCCAGGGAGATTATTTTGTCTAAATATTCAACTATAACAGCATACTCAAGTCCTAATTCTTTAATTCTTTTTTTAGTAATACCACTTTTAATAAGGTTTCTTACTTCCTCAATTATTCCCTCTTCTAACCATTCTCTAGCTCTTTTATTTATTTTTTGATTAAGAATTTTTCTTGGCGCAGTTAATCCAATTTTCAATATGTCTTCCTGATCATCCGACGCCGAAGGCTTAGGACGAGAAGGATCTTCCACGCCCGTGGAAAATCTTTCGCCTTTTGTATTCACGATAATAATCTCTACTGCCCTGATAAGTCTTCTTGTATTCTGTCTATCTGAAGGATTCAACCCTTCCCATTTTTCGGGAGATAGCTTTTGAAGTTTTTTTTGCAGCTGCTCTAAAGATAATTTCTCTAGTTGTCTCCTTAACTTTTTATCCACCGGAATGGCCAGACTGGGCAAACCTTCAAGCAAGGCTTTCAGGTATAAACCGCTACCCCCTACTATAATAGGGAGCTTTCCCTTCTTTAAAATTTCATCTACTATTCTTTTTGCATCTTTAACGAAATCTGCCACTGTGTACTGTTTTTTTAGATCTACAACATCATACATCCAGATCTTCACTTCATTAATTTGCCACCATCCATTGTATTTCTTAATTTTCAATTTTAAATTTTCAATTGTCAATTTATCAGGCAGTTTTCCAGTCCCAATATCTAAACCCTTATAAACTTGCCTTGAATCTGCTGAAATAAGTTCACCCTGAAATTTGTGAGCAAGTTGAAGGGCTAAATCTGTTTTACCTGTTGCAGTAGGACCGAGAATAACTAATATTTTTCTCATTATCTGAACCTTGCCATATTTATATGTAATCGATTATATTACTATTTATTATGATTACAAAATGAAAAATAATAACAATAGATTGGAAGATATATGGAATAAAGTTCCTGTTGATTATTATCAAAAGGGGACGAAAATAAATCTTCTGCAAAAAATTTGGCATTATTTA
>CAYMZB010000020.1:0-14177 GCA_964394845.1 uncultured Gammaproteobacteria bacterium
CAAGCCCAACACCAAGTCCTACTCCTTCACCCAGCCCTACTCCCACCCCAACCCCAAGTCCTATCCCCACACCGACACCAAATCCTAACAATCGGCCTGTTGCTAATGATGTAGAAGTTACCACTTCTTAGGATACTGCAATAACTTTTAATATGTCTGTGACTGATGCTGATGACAGTACAATTCACTATGAAATTGTGGACCCACCAGCTCATGGTCAATTAGTAAACACCGGTCCAACTGTTATTTATACACCTGATTCAAACTTTAATGGCAAAGATGAGTTTACTTATAAAGGCAATGATGGAATTTCATATTCAAATATTGCAAAAGCTACAATTACAGTTACTGCAATTAATGATGCTCCAACAGTATCTTCAGTTGCTATAACTCCTGTTGATCCAAAAACAAATAGTATATTAACTGCAAATGTTACTGGCTCAGACCCGGAAGATGATAATTTAACTGTAAATTATAAGTGGAAGAAAAATGGAGAAAATATTACTGGTGAAACAAATAAAACTTTAGATTTGGCTGAAGCAGGAAACGGTGACAAAGGTAATAAAATCTCAGTTTCCGCAACTGTTTCAGACCAGGAATTTACTTCTCAGGCTTTAGAATCCGATCCAGTAACTATTGTAAACAGCGCTCCAACTGTTTCTAACTTTTCAGCTTCTGTTGACGAGGATCAATCTTTGACTATCTCAAAATCCTCCTTATTAAATAATGGACATGATGCAGATGAAGATAGTTTAACTTTTGAAAAAGTAACAGGGGTAACTAATGGACAAGTTAATGTAACTGACTCAGATATAGCATTTACTCCTAATGCAAACTTTAATGGTACTGCTGTCTTAACTTACACCTTAGTTGATTTAAACCAAGAATCCGGAACAGGAACCGTAAATATCACAGTAAACCCGGTTAATGATGCGCCGGTTGCAGAAGATGTTTCTGTTTCAACTAATGAAGATAATCCTGTAACTATTACCTTAAATGCAACAGATGTTGATGGAACTAATCCATCTTATGAAATAGCTCCTAACCCTAAACACGGCCAACTAAGTGAAATTAACAATGGTAAAGTCACTTATACCCCTTCTTTAAATTACAATGGTTCTGACACCTTTACCTATAAAGCTAAAGATAGTGATGGATTAGGCTCCGATGCAGCTACAGTCACAATAATTGTAAACCCGGTTAATGATGCGCCGGTTGCTTTAGATGGAAATGTAAGCACAGATGAAGACATTCCAGTTAACTTTAATCTTTCAGGCGCTGATGTGGAAAATGACAACTTAATTTATACTATTGTAAGTATCCCCGCTAAAGACACAATCACTTATGTAGGGGGTACACAATTTACCTATACGCCAAACAAAGATCAAAATGGTACTTACTTACTAACTTTTAAAGTAAATGATGGATTACTGTATTCAAACACAGCAACTGTCACATTTACAATTAATCCTGTTAATGATGCCCCAGTTGCAGAAAACCTTCAAGTTACAACTAATGAAGATAATGCAGTTTTAGTCAACTTTGCCAAAACAGATATTGACGGAGACAATCTTTCTTATAAATCAGTCCGTGATCCTGCTCATGGCAAGTTAGTAAAGCAAACCACAAGCTCTGCTCAATATGTGCCTGATGAGAATTATTTTGGAGTTGATTCATTTACTTATCAGTTAAAGGATGAAAAATTAGACTCTAATGTTGCCACAGTTAATATTACTATAAATCCTGTCAATGATGCGCCAAATATAATTTCCATTAATGTTACACCTGTTAATCCAAAGACAAACTCCATGCTGAGCGCAGGGTCTTCAGCAGATGATATTGAAGGCGACAATATTACTTTTAAGTACCAGTGGAAGAAAAATGGAGAAGATTTGAAACAAGAAACTCAAAATTCCTTGGATCTTTCCAAAACAGGCAATGGTGATAAAGAAGATAAGATCTTAGTAACTGTTACAGCTTCAGATGGGCAAGACAGCAGTTCAAGATCCTCAAATGAGGTAACTATAGGAAATACTGCGCCGGTTGCTGCAGATGATACTTTACTGACAACTCAAAATAATGCTTTGACAATTAAAGCCTCTGTTTTAGCTTTAAATGATACAGATTTGGATACAAAAGATAATTTAACAGTTACGGCAGTGGCAGTTACAGCTTTAACTCATGGAACAGCTGTTTTAAATAATGGCAATATCACCTTCACGCCTGAGGAAGAATATGTTGAAAATGCAAAATTTATCTACTCAGTAACTGATGGAGGAGAGGAAGCATTAGGTTCAGTAACTATTAATATTATGAAGTCTCTTACCCCCGGGCAAATAATCATTGCTCCTATTGTTAATGTAAATACTGAAAAACCTCAGATTGTCATAGGCAACACTAATATTGATTCAGTAATTAATGTGCCTTCAACTGTTAGTAACGCTATTTTAGATACAACTAATGTGTTAACTACTTCCGGACAAACCAAAGAAGCTGCTATTCCAAACAATATATCTGTTAATACACAGTCCGGCTTAGGTACTTTGAGCGTAGTATTCCCTGCTGGTATTACAGTTTCCGGACCTGATAATTGGAACGGGAATATTACTTTACCTAGCCTTGCGCCTTTATCTTCTGTAACCCCTCCGGCTGCATCCGGCACTACTGTACAGACTACAGCAGTTGTGGAAATTGGGGCCGGAGATACCCCATTAACTTTAAGTAAAGCTGTCAGGTTGGTAATACCTGGAAAGGCCGGACAATTAACAGGATTTACCAGAGGTTTGACTTTTACAGCTATAAATACAATCTGTACTGGGGATTCACAAACTGTTGGAGATAGTTTGGCAGCAGGAGCAGATTGTAAAATAGATAGTGGATCAGATTTAGTAATCTGGACCAAGCACTTTACTAAATTTATAACCTATACCCAAACAGCCAATAATCCTTCATCAGGCGGAACAGGCAGTGGAACAGGTTCAAATTCAGGTTCAGGCAGTTCAAATGCAAGCGCAAATGCTCCTGTTTGTACAGATTCAAAGCCAGGCAGCACTCCAACTTTGATCTCAGCTATTGCAGGGGAAAATAGTGTTATTTTAACTTGGAGTAAAGCTTCCGATCCGGTGACCTACTACTTAGTCGCTTATGGCACTGAAAAAGGGAAGATTAAATTCGGAAATCCAAATGCGGGTGATAAAAATACCTTCTCCTACACAGTTAAAAACCTTTCCACAGGAGTAACTTACTACTTTAAAGTCAGGGCTGGAAATAATTGTATGCCTGGAGGCTTTTCTAACGAGCTTTCTGCCACTCCTTTTGGGATTTTAGTTACAGGCAGAGCTGAAGGGTTTGAAGCAGGGGTATTAGGGGAAATACCCGATAGAGTAATTCCATCCAGTACTCCATCAGCCGCTTTAGAGCCCTCAGACAGTGTCACAGAAGGCGCTAAAGAAGCTAATAAAAGCAATAGTAAATGGTTAGTTTTGGCAAGTTTATTCTTAGGAATGTTAGCATTGGGAGTAGGTTTAAGAAAATTTAGAGGAAAGAAATCAGCTCCTAAAAAAATTGTTGCCCGATCCCGTAAATTCTCCTCACGCATGAAAAAATAAGCTAATCATCGCAGTTTTTAAACTTAAAAGGATGCATTAAACCTCATCTTTTTAAAATCATCATCCAGAGTAAATATTTCATCCAAAGAAAAATCTTTAAATAAAACATAAGAGGTTGCATCTGTAAATGAAATTTTATGTTCAGAGAATTTAAGGAACGCCTCTTAAGCTTTTCTAAAAGTCGCTCTGTCAACAGAAAAGACTTTTATCTCATTTTCTTTCTGCAAAAATCTTGATTAATTCTTCGGCCACATTATCTGCCACCCGACGTATAAGTTTTGACCTTGATATATCGGCGATTCCCTCAAAATCATCCAGAATTGAAACAGAGTGAGGATTAAGGTAAACATGGTGTATATTCTGTCAATAAGCCTTCTGCCACATACCGTACGGTATGTGGCGCGATCCCGCCCGCGCAGAAAAATTCCAGCTTCAGCCTTTCAAAATTATCTTCAGTGCCGGGAAGAGGAGTTGAACCTCCACGCCCTTTCGGGCACTACCACCTCAAGGTAGCGTGTATACCATTTCACCACCCCGGCATTCTGGTTAATTATATCCAAAGTTTACAAAATTTTAAGGCATGGTGCCGAAGAGAGGAGTCGGACCTCCACCCTCTTTCGAGGACAAGCTTCTGAGGCCTGCGCGTCTGCCATTCCGCCACTTCGGCATATTCAACAAGCATATTTTAACACCAATCTGTTTTTACAGGTAGTGTTATAATAATTTCTTAATGACAGGTATAAATAACAAAAAATATCCTTTCCAGCAAAAAATAGTTACCTTTGGAGGAGGCACCGGACATTTCTCCCTTCTAAGAGGATTGGTTGAGTTAAACCAACCTGAGAAAATCAGCGCTGTTGTTGGAACCTGGGATTCAGGCGGTTCTTCCGGCAGGCTTAGAACTGAGCTTGGGATTTTGCCCCCAGGTGATATCAGACAATGCCTTTTAGCCCTTATGGAAGACCCAAAACAAAGACAAGTTGCTCAGAAACTGTTTGATGACCGTTTGGAAGAAGTGTCAGGACCTTTAAAAGGCCACAGCCTGGGAAACTTAATTACTGCAAGACTGGAACACATTTATAAAGGCGCTGACAGGGGAACTGAAGCAGAAAGACTGCTTTTTAGAATTCAGGCAAAGTTGCTCCCTGTAAGTCTTACTGAACTAAATCTAATTGCCAAATTAGAAGGGGGAGAGGAGATTGAAGGAGAGACAAATATAGATCTTCGGGCAGAAAGTAAAACTTACAATCCAAACCACAAGATTATGAGGATTTATTTTGACACTAATGCAGATCCGAACCCGGATGTAATTGCAGCCATAAATGAAGCTGATAAAATCATTTTTTCTGCAGGAGATTTATTTACTTCAGTACTGCCACATCTTTTAGTAAACGGTATAAAAGAAGCTATTCTTGCCTCAAAAGGACAAGTAATCTTGATTTTAAATCTAATGACTAAGCGGGGAGAAACAGATTCTTATAAGGCTTCTGACTATCTGGAAGCTTTTTTATCATATTTGAGAGATAACAATAGAATAAATTACATTATTGCCAACCAAAACGGACTGGAAGAAGAGATTTTAAAAATCTATGAGAAAGAAGGCCAAGAACCTGTTAAAGTAGATGATGTTAGCTGTGAAGGCCTTGCCCCAAACATAAAAATTATTAAATCCCATTTGGCAGTTTACCATATCAGAGAGCATTTACTCCGCCATGATCCCGAGGCTCTGGCAACTACTATTTTAGACCTAAATTAGCCTCAATTGCCTTAGTTTGATCCCTATTAACAGAGTTGACAAAAGCTCAAAATTAAGGGTAAAATTCTCACGCTAAAACACATGCAAAACCTAAAGCTGCAATATAATAATGTATGGCTTATTACTGCCTGGTTTGGAACCTCGTTTACCTGTTTAACCTTCTCAGTTTTACTCCTATTTCACTTATCTACCCCAAAAGTAGTAAAACAAACTAATCAGAGCTTTAAATTATATGCAGCGCTACCGGTAAGCAACACTCAGGTATCAGATGACATTGATTTTACAGATGCCCGCGCAAAGATAATTGAAAATTTTTTTAAGGGACACAACGCCCCTTTGGCAGACTTATCTGCAGTTTTTGTTTCTGTTGCAGACAAATACAAGCTGGATTACAGACTTTTACCTGCAATTTCTATGCAGGAATCAAATGGCGGCAAAAAAGTTGTTTCTGATTCATTTAACCCGTTTGGGTATGGTATTTACGGTGGAAAAGTAAAAAAGTTTAATTCCTGGGCAGAAGCAATTGAAAGAGTAGGGCAGGGACTAAAAGAAGACTACCTGGATATTGGCTTAAATACACCTGAAAAAATCATGCCTAAATACACTCCACCCTCAATTACTCTAGGAGGACCCTGGGCTAAAGGCGTTTCTTCTTTTATGGAAGAATTAAGATAAATATATCCCCTAGTATTTGACTTTTCGGGTTAAATTTGCTAATATACTCTACTCAAATCCTAATAGCTGCCTTAAAACAGAAATTAGGATTTTTTAATACCTATGCTAAAAACAATCTTGGTTTCGTTTCTGACCTTTCTGTTAATCCTCTCTACTCAACCTATAATTAAGGTTGCAAGTGCTGAGCCGGAAAAACAGGTTACTGTAATAATGGTTGAGGCAAAACAGCTTGATAAAAAAGCAGAGATACTTGCCCGCTACCTTGTAAAATACAATTCACCCCTGCAGTATCATGCACAAGACTTTATTGACGCTGCCAATACCTATAATTTAGACTGGAAATTAGTTGCAGCCATCTCAGGAGTAGAATCAACCTTTGGAAAACATATACCAGGGGGCTATAACGGATGGGGATGGGGCGTTTATGGCACACAAGCGATCTTTTTTAATTCATGGACTGAAGCTATTTATACAGTCTCAAAAGGCCTTAGAGAAAACTACGTTAATAAAGGCTATACCGAACCTTATTCAATGAATAAAATTTATGCAGCTTCTTCTGCATGGGGTGGAAAAGTAAGTTATTTTATGCAGGATTTAGAAAAATTTGCTGGTCAAATTGAAAGCGAAATCAAAGACCCAACAAAAATTTCATTTGAACCAAAAATTGCTGCTATCTCAGGCCAGCCTGTGATAAGATAATTTCCATGAGCGTTCTACCGGCAGTACTTCTTGGCAAAGCCATTTTTGGAATAACCAGACTTTTTAAAATAGGCGGGGGATCAGCTGCGCCGGGATTATACGCATTAAAGTTAAATCCCAATTTAGTTAAAACGCTAGCTTCCAACATACCAAAAAATATTGTCATTACCGGAACCAATGGAAAAACAACTACTGCAAGGCTCATTTCTCATTTTGCCAAAGCTTCCGGATTAAAAGTTATTAGAAATCATACCGGCTCAAATTTAGAACGGGGGATTGCTTCATCTTTAATTTCCCGCTATTCCCTATACCCTAAACCCAATAACAACCCAGATTTAGGAATTTGGGAGTTGGATGAAGCAGCTTTTAATTTAATTGCGCCAAAAATAAATCCGGATGTCATTGTTTTTTTAAATGTTTTCCGTGATCAATTAGATAGATACGGCGAGATTGATTCAGTTGTTGATAAATGGTCTGAAACTCTAAAAACAATAGACTCTAAGACAAAAATTTTAATCAATGGCGATGATGCCAGTTTAAACAAACTGCAAGAGGTTTTTAAAGGTAAGGTTGAAAAGTTTGGCGTTGAAAAATTTAAAATAACAGGTGAGTCAGTTAAGCAAGCACCAAAACAGGGTAATTTAGATTTTGAAGCTAAAAACATAAAACTAAATGGCTTAAAAAGTACTTCTTTTCAATTGTCCATTGTCCATTGTCAACTATCAATTACCCTACCTCTTCCAGGTATCTATCATATATATGATTTCCTGGCTGCTTTTGCGCTGTCACAAACTTTAAGCTTGGGAGTAAAAATAGTTTTATCTTCTCTTAAAAATTTTTCTCCTGCATTCGGCAGGGTAGAAAAGCTAGATTTTGGCTATATATTTCTCATAAAAAACCCAGCCGGAGCAACCCAGGTTTTTGAAACAATTACACCTCAACTTAAAAAAAACGATAGGTTACTGCTTGCCTTAAATGATAAATTGGCAGATGGCAGAGATATATCATGGATTTGGGACGCGGAGTTTGAAAATCTTAAATCTCAAATCTCAAATCTCAAATGTATTGTTTCAGGAACAAGAGCTTATGATTTGGCAAATAGATTAAAATATGCAGGGTTTGATCCTAAAAATATCCATGTAGAAGAGAGTTTAAAAAAAGCCCTGCAAGAGGCCAAAAAAGACTTAAAAAACAGGCTATTTATTCTTCCTACATATACGGCTTTGCTTGAATTTCAGGGTATATTGACTAAATCAGGAATTAAGAAAAATTACTGGGAGGAAGTATGAAACTTACAATAGGTTATCTTTATGGGGATTTGATGAATATCTACGGAGATACAGGAAATATTATTGCACTAAAAAAAAGGGCCGAGTGGAGAGGGATAGAGGTTATAGTCAAGAAAATTTCCATAGGAGATAAGCTGTCTAAAGGTGAAGTGGATATTTTCTTCTTTGGCGGAGGGCAAGACCAACAGCAGGAAGCCGTTGCCATAGATCTTAAAAAAAGTGGAAAAGGTGAGGTAATAAAACAAGAGGTTGAAAGGCAAGTACCCCTGCTTTCTGTATGTGGCGGTTATCAACTTTTAGGCGAATATTATAAACCTCACAATAGACCGAAGCTTCCCGGCATAGGACTATTTCCGGCTTATACTAACGCTTCATATGATCGTATGATCGGAAATATTGTAATTGAATCCCAGTTTGGTAAATTAGTTGGGTTTGAAAATCATTCCGGAAAAACTTACCTAAAAAGAGGAGCTTTACCTTTTGGAATGGTTATAAAAGGATTTGGAAATAATGGGGCTGATAAGACAGAAGGGTGTATGTATAAAAATGCAATTGGCTGCTATATGCACGGATCACTGCTTCCTAAAAACCCAAAGCTCACAGATTGGCTGCTAAAAAAAGCGCTGGAAGTAAAATACGGAAAAGATATTGAACTGAAACCTCTGGATGATACTTTAGAAATTAAAGCACATTCAGCTGTTCTTAAAAGATTTAGCTAAAATCTGTTAAAATACTCTGAAGGCCAAGTGGCGAAACTGGTATACGCGTGCGGTTTAGGACCGTATGGGGCAACCCGTGGAGGTTCGATTCCTCTCTTGGCCACTACGAATAAATTAGGCAGAAGATTTGAATAATTAGCTTCAAAGTGGTAAAATTAATTGTCTATGGTTATTTTAAATCCCAAAAAAATATTTGGAGGATTTGGTTTTTTCGAAGATGATGGCTATGAGAAAGAAAAATCCGCAATTTCATCAGAAAAAGGACAATTCTCCACAACAGGTTCTATTGAATTCAGTAAAAATCAAGCTAAAGAAGAGGCGCAAAGAAAAGAAGCAACATCAAAAAGAGTTTTCTTTCAAGCTGTTAAAGAAGATCAAGCAAGAGTACAGCAAATTAAAAAGCAGGAACAGATTGAACAGGAAATTAATGATATTGGTAATAACCTGTCTATAGAAGAAAAGAATAGGTTATTACATTACCAAGCAAGCTATAGAGACAGAAGCATTTATCAAAGAGCAGAACTGCGAAGAAAATTAATTGAAGAGAGAAAGAATTCAGACAAACAGAAAAAAGAAGCTAGTGTAGCAGAAACTAAACCAGGGGCATCTGCCCTAAATGCTGCTATGGAAGGTGGTTCAGGCTCCCAAGGTACAGGCCAAGCCAACCTCTCTGCTCAAGCAACAGGCTAACTCAAACTATCTGAAAGTGGGCGGTGAGGAATTCGAATCCCCGACATCTTCAACGTCAATGAAGTGCTCTACCAACTGAGCTAACCGCCCATCCGTAGGTAAAGTTTATCACATTATACCCTAGTCAAAGAGCTTAGATTTCTGGTATATTACGAGTATATGAGTGAGTTAAAAGATCATAAACTAATAGGACAAGAACAAGAATTGTTTTTTACAAACGATATTGCTCCTGGTGCTCCTTTTTGGCTGCCCAAAGGCATGGTTATTTTTAAAGAGCTGGAAAAATATATTAGAGAGTTAACAGAAAAAGCAGGATACCTAGAAACCTCCACCCCAATTATGGTTAAGTCTGATCTATTTAAACAATCAGGGCATTGGGCAAAGTTTGGTGAACATAATATGTATAACCTAGAGCTTTCTGATGAAGCAGATAATTCAAATCCTTCAAGCTATACCCTAAAACCAATGAATTGTCCTGAATCTACTTTTTTTTATAGATTCAGACCTAGAAGTTATAGAGAGTTGCCTCTTAGGTTTGCTGAAATAGGTAGACTCCACAGAAGAGAAAAATCAGGAGAAGTTAACGGACTCTTAAGAGTTAGGCAACTAACTCAGGACGATGCTCATATCTATGCTTCTGAAGATCAAATTTTTAGTGAAGTTTCGAGTATTTTAGACATGATGATAGCGTTCTATAAAAAATTTGGGTATGAATATGAATTTAGATTAGCTACCAGACCAGAGGCAAGAGCTGGATTGGATGAAAACTGGGATAGGGCAGAAAAAGAATTAGTTGAGGTTTTAAAAAAGAAAAGCCTTAAAGCTGGGGATAAACTAGGGGACGGCGCATTTTATGGTCCTAAAATAGATGTACACATTAAAGATTCACAAGACAGAGAATGGCAGCTGGCAACAGTTCAATTAGATTTTCACCAACCAGAAGCTTTTGGGCTGGAATATACAGACGAAAAAGGTGAGAAAAAAAGACCTGTCATGATTCACCGGGCAATTTTTGGTTCTTTTGAAAGATTTATTGCAATTTTAATAGAGCATTTTCAAGGAGTTTTCCCAATTTGGCTGTCACCAATTCAGGTACAAATTATACCCATTGCAGACCGGCATCTGGAATATGCACAAATTGTACTCGAACAATTAAAAGACTCAAACATACGTGTAGAACTTGCCTCAAGGGCAGAAAAGATGCAGGCAAAAATTAGAGATGCCCAGATTCAAAAAATTCCATACATGTTAATTATCGGAGACAAAGAAATAGCCGAAGAAAAAGTATCTGTAAGATCTAGAAAGGAAGAAAATTTAGGAGCAATCAAAATAGAGGATTTTATAAGCAAGATAAAATTGCAGATTGAATCAAAATCGTAAATATGTTAGCATCATTTAGGTCTAAGGAGGACTTTTTTTAACTGGCCAAATTTTATCGTATTAATGAGCATATCCAAGCTCAAAGCTTACGTGTTATAGACTCTAAAGGAGAACAATTAGGAGTTTTAACTCGAGTTGAGGCATTGGAAAAAGCAAAGCAGTCGAATCTTGACTTAATAGAAATTGCCCCGCAAGCAAGTCCTCCGGTTGCCAGAATATCTAATTTCCAGAAATTCAGATACGAAGAAAGTAAAAAGGGCAAAGCATCTAAAAAGGGAGCTGAAGGAGGGCTAAAAGAACTTTGGTTATCTCCCAGGATTGCTGAGCACGATTTAAAAGTTAGATTAAATCGGACTGAAGAATTTTTGAAAGCTGGCCATAAGGTTAAGCTAACAGTTAAGTTTAAAGGCAGGGAAATGGCTCATCAGGAATTGGGACATAGAGTTTTACAGGAAGCATTAGCATTACTTGGGGACAAAGCTGGAGTTGAAAGAGAACCTAAGTTTGAGGGAAGAAAGTTATCGATGATTGTTGGGAAAACTAAAGGTGGAATTAAAGGAGAAAAAAACGAGGCCAAGGCCTCTAAAATAGACAATGCCAAAACAGAAAACTAAAAAAAGTATTTTAAAAAGAATAAAGATTACCTCAACAGGTAAGATTTTTAGAAGGCATCAATTTGGCGCCGGACATTTAAAAAGAAATAAATCTAAAGGCGCTTTGGAAAGACAAAGAAATACCAGTGAGTATTTCAAAGGTGAATCCAAAAGATTCAGAAAGATATTGGGAATATAATGGCTAGAGTAAAACGAGGCTTAACATCGCATAGAAGACATAAAAAACTACATGAGCTGACTAAAGGCTTTAAAGGTGGCAGAAGTAAACTTGTTAAAGAAGCAAAGTCTGCTCTTTTGCATGCCGGAGAATATGCATTTGCCGGACGTAAAAGACGAAAACGAGACATGAGAAGCCTTTGGATTATGCAGCTTGGTATTGCTGTAAGAGCAGAAGGGTTAAGTTATTCCCACTTTATTGCCGGTCTCAAATCAAAAAATATTAATCTGGATAGGAAAATCTTAGCAGAGCTCGCTGTTAATCACATTGGAGACTTTAAGCAAGTAGTAGCGAAAGTTCGTGAATAACCACCAATTCAGTTAAAGTTGTGCTAAAATCATGCTGTGGAAGATAAAATTAAAACTACTTCGAATGATTATCAAAATAAAATCTCCCAAGCAAGCTCTTTAAAAGACTTGGATGAGATTTTTTTGGCCCTATTTGGAAAAAATGGGGAAATAACTTTATTGCCAAAAGATTTTTCAAAATTACCTAAAGAAGAATTAAAAGTAGTTGGACCTTTATTTAACCAAGTAAAAGTTGAGCTTGAAAAAAGCATTGAAGATAAACGTAGGAAACTAAGAGAAAAAAGTTATGAGGCTTTAGAAAAAGAGGGATTTACCCTGCTATCAAAGGAGAAAATTCAAAATAGAACAGGACACCTTCATTTAGCCACTCAGTTTAAGAAAGAAATTGTTGATCTTTTTACTAAGCTTGGTTTTTCAGAATCTGATGCCCCCCATATTGAGTTTGACAAATATAATTTTGAATATTTAAACATTCCAAAAGATCACCCATCCCGTGACATGTGGGATACATTATATATAGACACCGCAAACCTGAAAGTAGAACCAGGATCTATGCTTTTAAGAACCCATACTTCTAATTTTTGGCCAAGGCTGATGGAAAAAGGTAAAACTCCTATCAGGGCTATGAGCTTTGACAGGTGTTTTAGATACGAAGCTGTTGATGCCAGACACTCTCATACTTTTAATCAATTTGAGATCGCTGTTGTTTCAGAAAAAGTGAGTATGGCTAATTTAAAGTACCTTTCAGATTATTTTTTAAAGACTATTTTAGGTAAAGAAGCAAAATCAAGATTTAGACCTAAATATTATCCTTTTGTTGAACCAGGAGTAGGCATTGATTGTCTTTGTGTTTTCTGTCATGGAAAAGGATGCAAGATTTGCTCTGGGACAGGCTGGTTTGAAATAGCAGGCGCAGGGCTGATCCATCCTAATGTTTTTAAATCTACTAAGTTAGACCCCAAAATTTATACAGGTTTAGCCTGGGGCTTTGGCCCGGACAGGATATTAATGCTCAAATACGGAATTGAAGATATCAGATACTTTTTGGAAGGAGATTTAAAGTTTTTAGAGAAATTCTAGTAGTATGAAAATTTCATTAGCCTGGTTAAAAGAATTAGTTGATTATCAACTCTCGTCAGATGAGTTGGCAAATAAATTGTCTTTATCATCCATTGGGATAAAACAACAAACAGAAGATTATTTAGAGCTTGATTTGACTTACAACAGGGGAGATTTGCTTTCCATGAGAGGAATAGCCAGAGAAGTGGCAGCAATCACAAATGCCGTGATTACATTTAAAGATGAAACTTTTCCTGAATACAATCTCCCGGAAACACCAGTCAAGGTAGAAAATCCAAATCTTTGTCCTATTTATTGTTTGGCAAAAATCGAGGGTTTAAAGGTTAAACATTCACCTCAAGAATGGGTTAACAAATTAAATGCTTGTGGGATAAGATCAATTGATACCATCACAGATATTACAAACCTAATAATGTTAGAGCATGGACAACCAATGCATGCTTTTGATAGTAGCATAGTAAAGGAAGAAAAAATTTATGTGAGAAATGCCAAGGCAGATGAAAAAATAACTACAATAGACGGAAAAACTAGAAATTTAAGTAACTTAGATCTTCTGATAACAGACTTAAGAAATATCCTGGGAGTTGCAGGGGTTATGGGGGGGAAGAATTCTGAAATATCCAACTCTACCACCTCAATTTTACTTGAAGCTGCTATCTTTAACCCTGTTTCTGTGAGAAATACTTCCAAAAAACAAGGTTTGTACTCTGAAGCCAGTAAAAGATTTCAGCATGGTTTGACTAAAACTAATCTTTTGCAAGCCCTGTCTGCTGCTATAAAAATGTATGAAGATTTAGGAGGAAAGCTAACAGCTATTTCATTAGTCGGCGATCTAACAGATAAACCTAAAACTATCACTCTTACAGAGGAAAAAATTAATTCTTTAATAGGCGCTGATATTCCTGCAAAACTGACAGAGTCCTCACTTAGTAAACTAGGATTCACATTAACCCCGCAAGCGAAGTCTTGGATAGTTACAGTACCTTACTGGAGACTGGATGTAAACATAGAGGAAGATTTAATAGAAGAAGTAGCCAGAATGTATGGCTATGATAGGATTGAAGGACAACCGCTAAAAGATACCTCACCAATCACAATTGATCAAACTTTACCTAAATTCCTTTATAATTTAAAACTCAAAT
>CAYMZB010000021.1:0-4246 GCA_964394845.1 uncultured Gammaproteobacteria bacterium
GGTGCAGGGTTGGCAGCAGTTGGGCTGGGGGAGGGTTGAGTAATTTGAGTAGTTGGTGCAGGAGCTGGTTTAACTTGATTTTGATAATACAAATATCCTCCCACCAAGGCAGCTAAAATTAGGACTATTAATATTGGAGCCAGGCCTTTTTGGGACATTAAGATAAGTATAGCATGGTGGTATAATTTATATATGACAAAGAAGTTGGATTATATTATTAAATTAACCTATGATAAATCCTACAAAGGCTACGTGGCTGATGTGGTCAATTTATATGGCTGTATGTCACAGGGAAAGACTAAAAAGGAAGCTCTGGAAAATGTTGAAAAGGCTATAAAAGCCTATATTGAAGCCTTACATTTAAAAAAAGGACGTAATGTGGAATTTGCCCAAAGATCTGTTGACACTCCAATTTCGTTCAATGCCTAAATTAACTAATATCTCCGGCAAAAAAGCGGTTAAGGGTTTTTTAAAATTTGGTTACATACACGTCCATACATCAGGGGACCATGCAATTTTGCAAAAAACCGGGTTAGCATCCCTGTCTATACCACTTCATAAGGAGGTTGCACCGTTTCTCTTAAAAGCCCAGATTAAAAAAGCGAATATCTCATTAGAGGATTATATTAAAGCTTTAAAGTGAGATTGTTGGATATTTTTAGTATACTTAAACCTAATGGATCAGGAATTGCTCAAAGTTAAAATTTTATCTCCTACCCAAACTATCTTTGAGGGGGAAGCTGTGTCTTTAAGTTCTGTTAATTCTTCCGGCAAGTTTGATATCCTGCCCTTTCATGCAAATTTTATAACTTTAGTGCAAAATCAGCCTCTTTTATTGCGTGTTAAAAAAAACGGTACCGGAATGCCTGCTTCTTTAAAAAAATCAAATGGCGATGGAATCTCAAAAGCTTTCGAAAGTTTTTTTAAGGAAAATATAAAAGTTTTAAAATACCAATTCGACATAGCTATAATTTTTACAAAAGAAAATCTGGTTACGGTATACACAAACATCCAGCCCCAGTTTTAAAACAGCTGAAAGCTGAGTTTCAGTTGGAATTTGGAAATTGTTTGCATGATACTGGTCATAGTACCATAGCTATTCTTTCAAACGAAAAACCACGGATATTACCGTTAATGAAGTTTGCTTCGCCGAAAGGCGAATCTCGCCAAAGGCGAGCAAGAAGAGAAACTACGGGCGAAGCGAAGCGAAGTTCGTAGAGGCTCATTCTAACTGCAAAAGTTTCTGAGCTTTTCCGCTCAATTCTTGCTCTTTTTGATTCCTGTCCCCAATAAGAGTTAATTTTACAGTCCACTCTAGCTCTACCGGAGTACCAATGGTTAACTTATTGGCAATTGAGATCGGTCCAACGCATTCGATTAAGATTTCCGTATACTCCATTTGTTTTATAGCCTCAGAATATTTATCAGGAGGCCAAGCTGTATTTGGGGTAGCCAGTTTATCTAAGTTTTTTGAGCACCAGGCTAATGTTTCACCATTATAGTTAAGCTTCCCTGTCAGTTGAATCGGTCCTGCATCCAACGCCTTTAGACCATTAAAATATGTTTTGTAAGTACGAGACCCGAACTGTAAACTATACTGATAATATGCCTCACCATCAGTCGCTCTGACTAACTTCAAGTCACCGTTGGTTTTTAAAAGGTTAGATCTACTAAAAAGAGCTTGATCAATAGAACGCTGTTTTGGAATTTGCCAAGAGATTGCCCTATAATAAGCAAATAAATATGGAAACAGAGTTATAATAACAATTAGACTAAGAGTCACTACTCGAGCACTAAAATTGAAATTAGGCCAAAGTTTATTCCAAAACTTCGGCATTAACCAGGCTATCACTGCCATAGCAAGATGAGCCCACCAAACTATAGTATGCCAAATAAAATTAATCTTGAGTCCGACTAGAGCAAACGGGAAAGCATAAGAATACAGTGCTGAAAAATAAATAAAGATAAAAAGAAGAGCATTGATTAATGTGTGCCGTTTAAAGAGTATATAATATCCCATAACCAGTACCATTCCATGAAGGAAGTTAATCAGAGCCCCAGCCCAAAAAGCGCCAAAGGTATTAATAGGAAGCCCACTGTAAGCAGAACCAAAATCAGACCAAGGTTGCCAAAACACTGTCCCAAAGATAAAATGAGGTGGAATTCTGACAATACTAAAAGCAGGAGCCAAAAGGAGTGAATAAAGTGCGTATTTAGCCAGGTGATGAACCGGCTCATCAGGATCTGTTGAAACCCTTAGTCTGTAAATAATCCAAACAGGCAATACCATAAAGGCGATCAAAACCGCAAACATGGCTGTGGGATAGTTGGTAAGGTGAAAAAAATATCCAAGGAAGATAGCCAATGTGGGAGTTTGAATACAGAAAAAGATAAATCCTCTTTTTACAAACCAGCTCCATATAGAGCTAAAAAGTGATATGTTAGAATCTGCTTGATTCGTTGGCAGGTTGGCAGGATCCATTTTTATTGTTTCATTCTTTTATTAGAAATTTCCAGATGGTAGCTACCAATATCACAGTAATCGCTCCGCCAAGATAAATCAAAGTATGACCGGTAAACCCGTAAATTAGACTACCCGGAAGCACTGTGGTGAAAAAGGCTATAATTACAATACAAATATGAGTCCAATAATCATTATTGTTCATCTTAGTTTATTATGATTATAATTTTAATTTTTATCTATCAGCAAATCAAGAGCATCACGGATTTATCCGTGGGTGAATTGTTTTTCGCGAAGAATTTTTAATTCTGAGCGTCAGCGAACAGCTTTGCTGTGAAGCTGTGCTGAGAAGATACCACGGCTTTAGCCGTGGAGCTTCATAGTTAACAATTTATCAATCGTTTTTTGAATAAATTTCTACACTCTGCCACCAGATTTTAAAGGCCTTAATCGGTGGTAGGATTGTCAGTAAATACTTAAGTGAAAGTAATCTTTTTAGGATCCAAACAGAAATTCCGCTGCTTTTTAAGCCAAAAGCGTTAGTTAGGGCATATTTAGAACCAATGGGTACAACAAAAGCCGGGTTTGGAGGGAAGTAACGCCTGGTTGTCTTTCTCTTTAGCTTATGTTTAATATTTTCTGCTGCTACTTTTGCTTGTCCGATTGCTGCCCAGGCAGTTGCCGGAACTGACAAATTGTTTTTTTGGTCGATAATCTCAACCAGATCACCAACGACAAATACTTCAGGGTACTTACTAATACTTAGGTCTGGCTGTGTCTGAATTTTTTTTCTATTGGTTAGTTCTACTCCTTCAATCTGATCACTTAGACCCTCACCTTTAATACCGGCTACCCAAATTAAGTAATCATAGAGGAGCTCTGTGCCGTTTGTACAATAAATTTTTTGGGAATCAACTTTTTTAATCAGATGGTTAGTCAATATGTTGATGCCTAGGTCTTTAAGTCGATCTAAAGCTTTCAGCTGTGCCCACTCAGGCATTCCGGAAAGCAGGGAATCTCCCCCTTCGACAACAATAATTTGTGCAGACTTGGGTAAAAAATTACTTAGGGCTCCCAGTAGCTCAACTCCGGTAAACCCCCCTCCAGCGATTACAACTGAAAGAGGTCTGGTTGGTTGCTGAAACAGCTCTTCTAAATCATTTCGAATATTTATTGCATCCGCAGTTGACTTTAGGGGGTGGGAATAACTTTCTCCACCTTCAATATCAAAATAGTGAGTTGTGCTGCCTAAGGCAAGTACTAGAAAATCATAAAAAAACTTGCCCGAGTCAGTGGTTACGCTGTGGTTTACTAAATCTACCTCAATGATTTTGGCTACAAAAACTTGGCTATTTTTACTCCGAATGATTTCTTTTAGAGGGATATTCACTGTGCCGCTTAAATTTTTAAAGTCTATTTTGCGCTCTTTGCCCAGTTGGGCAGTTGCTACTTCATAAAGATCAGGACGAAAACAATGATAGGCAACTTCATTAATCAAGGTTATAACATCATCCGGAAGGTAGCGGATAAGATCAAGTGTTGCTCTTACTCCACCAAAGCCTGCTCCAGCCACTACTATATGATTTTTTCTAAAAGCCATTACCAATATGGAAACACATAATTAACACCGGTGTCAATTATGATAACACTTCTACTCTTACTTCATTTTAAGCCCGAACCTTGCCTGTTTGCTGCGCAAAAGGTAGAATCTTTTGCAAATGGCAATAAAGCGCAACATTCCCGCCACTATGGTTTCCCAGCATCCTGATCATGCCGGCGTGCCCT
>CAYMZB010000022.1:0-13572 GCA_964394845.1 uncultured Gammaproteobacteria bacterium
ATTGGTGCAATTGATGAAGTTAGAATCAGCGATAGTCCTAGATACCTGGGAGCAACGATTTCAGTTTCCGGCCCATTTGGGGTGGGACCAGATACCTTACTACTTTGCCACTTTGATGAAAGTTCAGGCAATCCTGCATGCATCAACAATTCGGACACCCAAATGACAACTGCAGTGAATAACATTACTTACCTGAAAAATTAAAATTCTGTCAAAAACCCTCAATGCGAGATTTTTAAGCTGTGGATTGCAAATTTGAATTCTTCGTGATAGAATACCTCCAAAGATTTAGAGCAACGTCTTGGCACCGAGGTTGTCCTGAAAGGAGTTTCAGATGCCACTTGATCCAAAAATTAAGCAGAAAATAATTAAAGAGTTTGCTACAAAAAACGGAGATACAGGTTCTCCTGAAGTACAGGTGGCCCTATTAACAGAGCAAATTAAAAATCTAGCTTCTCATTTAAAAGAACACACTCATGATATACATTCCAGACGCGGACTTTTATCCATGGTAAATAAGCGAAGAAGATTGCTGCAGTATCTTGTTAAAAAAGATCCAGAAAGATATCAGGAAGTTATAGAAAAGTTGGGACTTTCAAAATAATTTAGAAAGTGGTATACTAATAAGCTAGAAGTGATTTGGGGATTGCAAAGAGATAATTATTCGCCAAACAGGCGGAATTTAATTGCCTCTTATCCAGTTTCCAAATCCCCCAATTTGAGAGTCTAGAATTGAGAATCTAGAGTCAAGGGAAAAATCAATTTCCTAGACTCTCGACTCTAGCAACTAGTCACTAATTAATGAAAAAAGTAATAACAAAAGAAATGGACCTTAATGGTCGTAAATTACGATTAGAAACAGGCAAGCTTGCATTGCAGGCAGATGCTGCTGTTTTAGTGTCTTGGGGTGAGACAGTAATTCTAGCAACTGTAGCAACCCAGTCTCTAAAAGAAGATATAGGTTATTTCCCTCTTTCTGTTGAATATGTAGAAAAACATTATGCCGGTGGAAGAATCTCTTCTTCAAAGTTTATAAAAAGAGAGACCAGGCCTACTGATGAGGCTGTTTTAACAGGCAGATTAATTGACAGATCTATTCGTCCGCTTTTCCCAAAAGAGTTTAAAAAGAATGAAGTTCAGGTAATTTTAACTGTTTTATCTGTTGATCAAATAAATGATCCGGATATTGTGGGGCTTATTGGAGCATCAACAGCTTTGTCTATTTCATCTGTACCTTGGAAAGGGCCGATTGCTTGTGTTCGAATAGGAGAAAAAGACGGAAAATTAATAGTAAATCCGCTAATGGATGAAATGGAAAATCTTAATATGGATCTTTTAGTTGCCTCAGGCAAAGAAAAGATTGTGATGATAGAAACCCAGGCAAAACAAGTAGATGATGCATTAGTTTTTGAAGGTATTAAAGAAGCGCACAAGGAGTCTCAACAAATTATTACTTTAATAGAAGAATTTACAAAAGAGGCTGGTAAAGCAAAACAAGCTGTTTCTGTAGTAGAAGAAGCGCTAGAAGAGGCTTTAATTTCCGAGGTTACAAAGATTACCAAAGAAAGAATAGAAGCAGCTTTATTTGATAACGAACACCCATGGCATGAAGCAACAGGAGATCTGATCAAAGAGCAACTCGCAGTTCAATACGCAGAAACCCTGACTCCTCAGATAATTTCCGGAATTTTTGATAAAGTTGCCAAAGAAATTTTACATCAAACTGTTTTAGTTAAGCAAAAAAGAGTTGATGGTAGAGCTATGGACGAGGTAAGAGAGCTAGATATTGAAGTTGGAATTTTACCAAGAACTCATGGAAGCGCACTCTTCCAAAGAGGAGACACACAAGTCTTATCAGTTGTAACATTAGGTGCACCATCTTTGGCGCAAACTTTGGATGGTATGGAAGGTGAGAGACAAAAAAAGTTTATGCATCACTACAATATGGGTATTAATCCTTTTTCTGTTGGTGAGGTAAAAAGAATAGGCGCGCCAAACAGACGCGATATTGGTCACGGAGCTTTAGTTGAAAAAGCGCTTTTGGCTGTTATTCCTACTCAAGATAAATTTCCTTATGCCATAAGAGTAGTTTCCGAAGTTTTAGCAGCTAATGCTTCTACTTCTCAAGCAGCTATTTGTTCATCAACCTTAGCTTTATTAAATGCAGGTGTTCCACTTGTTGAACCAGTTGCCGGGATTGCCATGGGACTATTTTCGGATGATAAAAAAATACAAGTTGTAACTGATATGAGAGCTGTTGAGGATTTTTATGGAGAAATGGATTTTAAAGTTGCCGGAACCAAAAATGGCATAACTGCAATTCAGATGGATACAAAGCTAGAAGGATTAACTTTTGAAATTATTGAACAAGCGCTGGCAATGGGTAAAAAAGCCAGAACTGAGATTTTGGAAAAAATGGCAAAGGTGATTTCTTCTGCAGGCGCTCTTTCACCTCATGCACCAAGAGTTGAGATTCTACACATAAAACCTGAAGAAATTGGTCTTTTAATCGGAACTGGCGGGAAAACTATTAATTCTATTATTGCGAAAACCGGGGCTGCTATAGATATTGAAGATGATGGAACAGTAATGGTATCAGGAACTAATTCAGAAGGAGTAGATAAGGCGCTTGAAGCAGTTCAAGGAATGTTTAAAACCTTTAATGTTGGTGATGAGTTAACAGGTAAAGTTGTTAGACTGGCAGCTTTTGGAGCATTTGTTGAGTTATCTCCGGGTAAAGATGGGTTAGTTCATATTTCTCAAATGGCGCCTGGTCATGTAGAAAGAGCAGAAGATGTTGTATCTGAGGGACAAGAAGTAAAGGTAAGAGTAACTGATGTTTCACCTGATGGGAAAATAGGTTTATCAATGCTTTTTGGAGCAGATATAAAGCCGGAATCTGAGAGCAGACCTTCGGGTGGCGGATTTAGACCTAGACCGGCTTTTAGAGACAGACCAAGACCTTCAAGTAGTGGGCACAGGTCCGGAGGATTTGGTGAAAGAAGAAGTACAGGTAATTTTGGTGGCGGAAGAAGTTCAGGTGGATTTGGAGGTCGTGGTGGACGAGATCGTGGTGGTCGCGGCGGATTTGACCGCTAAGTGTTAAAATAGTGATGATGGAAAGCTCTGCTCAGTCTACAATTGAAGAGTTAAAAGTAAAAATTACTCATGCTAACTTACCTGCTGAGATTGCTGAGAAACTTTTAAATCTTTTAAAATTCCCTGGGACTAGTGCCGAAATTGCAAATCTGATTGCCTACATTAATTTTGTTGTTTCCCTGCCTTTTGCAAAAATGGCTGAGGATATTTTGGATATTAACCGGGCAAAACAAATTTTGGATAAAAATCATTTTGGATTACAAGTTGTTAAAGATAGAATTTTAGAATATTTATCAGTCTTAATATTACATAAGCATAAGGGTGAGGCTAGTAGTTTTCATGCTCCAATCTTAGCTTTTATTGGTTTAGTTGGAACCGGAAAAACTTCCCTGGCTTATTCAATTGCCGAAAGTTTAGGAAGGCCTTTGATTAGAATTCCGTTTGGTGGTTTAGGAGATCCTGCAACCCTTCGTGGTCAATCCCGTCAAAGAGGAGATTTCGAGTCAGGTCAAATAATAAAAGCTATAAAGCTTGCCAAAGTTTCAAATCCGGTCATACTTTTAGATGAGATAGATAGGGTTGCTGTGGAACATAGAGTTGATATTATGGGAGTTTTGGTTGAGCTTTTAGACCCTGCACAAAATCAAGCCTTCATAGATCATTATTTGGATTTTCCATATGATTTATCACAGGTGCTCTTTATTGCTACTGCTAACAACACCGGAAATATTGCTACTGCTGTATTGGATCGTTTGGAGCCAATACAAATGCCTTCATATTCTGATGAAGAAAAGGTTACAATAGGTAAGCATTATCTTTTGCCAAAAGCAATAGATGAAGGAGGATTAGAGAGTAATATTTTGCAAATAGAAGACTCTATTTGGGCACAAATAATTAGGCCGCTAGGATTTGATGCAGGTATTAGATCTCTGCAGCGAACACTCCAAACAATCTGTCGTAAAGTAGCGAGAAAAGTAGCAGGAGGAGAGAAAGGGCCATTTAAAATAACAAGTGAAAATTTAGGAGAATACTTGTTGACTTAAGAATTAATATGAAGACTTTTAAACCAAATTTTATACCACAACTAAATAATAATCAGACCCTAAAACTTATTCCCTTAGGCGGTATTGGAGATGTTACCAAGAATATGTATGTATATGAATTTGGTGATGATATTATCATTATTGATTGCGGGGTGGGTTTTCCGGATGAAGGCATGCCAGGAGTGGATTTAGTAATACCAGACATATCCTATTTAAGGACCAATTTAAATAAAATTCGCGGCATTTTAATTACACACGGCCACGAAGATCATATAGGCGCTCTTCCCTTTCTTTGGCCGGAACTGCAAGTTCCAATATATACCCAAAAGTTAACAGCAGGGTTTATTAAGAAGAAATTTACCGAGTATAATTTAGAGAAAAATAAAATTATTGAAGTTAAAATTGATGAAAAATTATCTCTTGGTGCATTTCAGGTATCATTTTATCAGGTAGCTCATTCAGTTCCAGATTCTACTGGGATTGTTTTAAAAACTCCGGTCGGAACAATTATTCATCAGGCAGATTTCAAGATTGACTGGACACCTGTTTCCGGACAATTGACAGATGTGGGTACAGTTGCTTCTTTAGGTAAAGAAGGAGTGTTACTAATGCTGATTGATTGTTTAAGGGTAGAAAAGCCAGGTTTTAATAAATCAGAAAAATCAATTGAGTCTACTTTTGAAAAAGCCTCCTTAGAGACTCCCGGAAAATTACTGATAACAATGACCTCATCTAATGTTTCCAGAATGCAGCAGGCAATAAATGTTGCAGCCAGACAGAATAGGAAAATTGCAGTGGTAGGACGATCTTTTGAAAATAACTTTCAGGTAGCAAGGGATCTGGGGTATTTACAGATTCCTCCTGGGATAATTATTGCACCAGATGCCATGAGTTCTTTTGATCCAAAAAAACTGCTGATTTTAATTGCTGGTTCACAAGGTCAGGCAGATTCATCTTTAACCAGGGTTGCTAATGAAGATCATAAACTGGTTAAACTAAAACAAGGGGATAGTGTGATTTTCTCGGCCGACCCGATTCCGTCAACTGAATCTGCTCAAAATGCTTTGATTGATTCTCTGTCAAGACTCGGAGTTAATGTTTATTATTCAACAATTATGGATTCCCTTCACGTAAGCGGGCATGCTGCGGTGGAGGAGCTCCGATTAATGATAAACTTAGCAAAGCCAAAATTCCTATTCCCAATTGGCGGAACATTTAAACATATAAAAGCATTTTCAACTATGGCTCAGGATTTAGGTTTTCAAAAGGCAAATGTTATAGATGCTGAAGATGGAGATATTTTGGAAATTAAAAAAGATGCAATAAAACTTAATGGAAAAGTTGATATACAAAATGTGTATGTTGATGGGTTAGGTATAGGAGATGTGGGACAAGTGATTTTGCGGGATAGACAAAAAATGAATGAAGAAGGTGTGGTGGTAGTGGTGGTATCAGTTGATCATCAAAGCGGGAAATTAATGTCAGATGTAGATATTATCTCAAGAGGATTTGTGTTTGAGGATATGGCGAAAGATATTCTGGATAATGCTAAAGATGTTGTTAAGGATGCTCTCGAGAAGCATTCCCATAAATCTCCTGATTTTAGATTTGTAAGAAAGATTATAGAAGAGGGTTTAGGGAGGTTTTTTTATGAGGCTACTGAAAGGAGACCATTAATACTTTCAGTAGTAGTAGAGATATAAATCTTTTTATAGACCCTATAGTAAGTATGGTATAATATATTAATAAAATCTTATGTCTAGAAGACGTTCTATTTATAAATTACCCAAGCTTAAACTAAGACAGAAAACAATAACTGCCATAGGGTCACTTATTGCCTTTATTTTAACCACTGTTTCAGTAGTTGCAATAGCTACCCATTCAGAGGCTTTAGCTTTTTGGAGAGAATTTTTGGTAAATTTATTAGGTTGGACCAGCTTTAGCGCTCCTGTTATCTTTTTCTTGTCAGGTTTAGTCTTAACAAGATCTAGGTGGAAATTCGCCCAAACTAATGTATTACTAGGTTTTATTCTAGTGGTTTTATCTATCTCAGGATTATTATCAGCATTAAAGGATGAAAATGGCGGAGCAGTTGGGCAGATGCTGTGGAAGCAATTATCTTCTTTTGTTACTCCAATAGGAGCTGTTGCTATTTTAATGCTTTTATTTTTAGTTAGTTTAGTTGTTTTATTCAATACTTCATTAGGGCAAATTCTTTCAATCTTTGGCTGGATTTACAATGAATTTAGGGATAAAATTTTCAAACCAATATTTTCAAAACAAAGAACTTTTGAAGCAAGGCATATCCCTATAAAAGTATCTGGAGTAGATGATAAACCAAGAATTAGAGTAATGCCACCTCCTCAAAGAAATGGTGTAATTGCTGATGTGTTAGTGCAAAACGTGGTAGGGCAGAGTAAGGTTTGGAAATATCCACCGCCTGCACTCTTATCTGATAAAGTTGGTTCTCCTGCTGAAAGAGGGGATGTTAAAAAAAGTGCTGATATTATAGAAAAGACTTTGGACTCCTTTGGAATACAAGCAGAAGTTGCGGAGGTTAATGGTGGTCCTGCTGTAACTCAGTATGCTTTAAGTATTTCTGCAGGAACAAAGATTTCTAAGATTGCTAATCTTCAGCATGATCTGGCTTTAGCTTTGGCAACACCAACAGGTACTGTTAGAATTGAAGCGCCTATTCCGGGAAAATCGTTAGTGGGGATTGAGGTGCCTAACAGATCTTTAGAAATTGTTGGGCTTAAGCATATTTTGGCCTCAGATGAAATGGCTAAACACAAATCAAAACTAGCTGTAGCTTTAGGACGAGATACTTCATCAAAGTCTATGGTTGTAGATTTGGATCGGATGCCACATTGTCTAATTGCCGGTACAACTGGCTCAGGTAAGTCAATAATGTTAAATGCTATCATAACTTCCCTTCTTTTTAGAAACTCCCCGGATGAGCTTAAGTTGATCTTAATTGATCCAAAAAGAGTGGAGCTTACTAATTACAATGGAATTCCTCATCTTTTAACACCTGTTATTACAGAACCGGAAAAAATATTATCTTCTTTAAAGTGGGCAATGGCAGAAATGGACAGAAGATATAAATTATTCCAATCAGTCGGGGTAAGAAATATTTCTAGCTATAATGAAATGTCTGGTTTTCAGGCTTTACCATATATTGTAATCATTATTGATGAACTTGCAGATTTAATGATGTTTGCCCCAGTTGAAATTGAAAATGCTATCACCAGAATTGCCCAGCTTGCTAGGGCAACAGGTATACATTTAGTTGTTGCAACCCAGAGGCCTTCAGTTGATGTTATTACAGGTTTAATCAAAGCAAATATTCCATGCCGTATTGCCTTTAATGTTTCTTCCATGATTGACTCAAGAGTTATTTTAGATGGGCCAGGAGCTGAAAAACTGCTTGGTCGCGGTGATATGTTGTTCCTACCTCCAGAAGCTTCAAAACCAATGCGAATACAAGGAGTATTTGTACAAGACAGTGAAATAAATAACTTAATTAAATATCTTAAGGAGTTAGGAATTGCTCCCCAGTATACTGCGGAAGTTACAGAAATGCCTTTGGGAAGAATGGGAGGAAAGATGGGGAATAATAGCAGTGATAGGGATGAGCTTTTTGAAGAAGCAGTTAAAACTGTTTGTCAGTATGATCGGGCTTCTGCATCTTTACTACAAAGAAGATTAAAAGTAGGTTATGCCAGAGCAGCTAGAATGCTAGATGAATTAGAAGAAGCAGGAATAGTTGGGACTGGGGAGGGATCAAAACCCAGAGATGTTTTAGTTAAAAATGCTGAAGAATACCTTATTTCCCAACAAACACCTGCTGCATCTTAATCTAAATGTATACTTCAATAATTAAGTTTTTAAAGAAAGGAGCAATTGGTGTAATGCCAACAGATACCATCTATGGAATTGTTGGGTCTGCCTTAACCCCAAAAACCGTAGAAGAGATTTATCGTTTACGAAAAAGATCTAAAGATAAGCCTATGATCATTTTAATTTCTGCAATTACTGACTTAAATTTTTTTAATATAAAACTAACAGATAAACAGGAGAATCTTTTAAAAAAGATTTGGCCAAATCCGGTGAGTGTTGTTATACCTTGTCCGGATAAGCAATTTAATTATCTTCACAGAGGAAAAGGTAGTTTAGCTTTTAGAATACCCAAAAATAGGACTCTTTTAAATATTTTAAAAGAGTCTGGACCGTTAGTTGCACCAAGTGCGAATTTTGAAGGAGAATTACCTTCGGCAAATATTGTTGAAGCAAAAAAATATTTTGGTAAGAAAATTACTTTTTATATAGATGGAGGAGAAGTTAAATCTAAATCCTCAACAATCCTTAAGTTTAAGAAAGATGAGTCATTTGAAGTTTTAAGAGAAGGAAGCTTTAAATTGAAAGAGGTATAGCAGAGTTAGAATCTGTTAAGCTGGTAAGCGCTTCGTCGATTGGCTGCATTACTTCATGTAATCTTTTTTCCTTTGCTTCTTTATTCTTTCTTTCCGCTTGTTCTTTAGCAGAGGATTTAAAATTTTTAAATTGATTTTCGTCTAAATACATATAAGCTAAGATTATTTTTTCTGTATATTGTTCGTTAACATACTTTAAGTTGTTGAATAAAATAACATAAAAATCTTTGCCTGAATCTGGTTGTTTACTATGACTGACTTCTACCTCATAGTCTTTTAATTCTAATCTATAATGATCTTCTAGAGAATTAGGATCAAATTTGGTTAAATCTGTGTGTAAAACCGTAAGTTTGTCTGTATTAATTAATCGAACTAGCTGGTCAATATATTTGTCAGCATCCTTAGGATCTCCACTGGGAGGTGGAAGCTCGTTGGAAGTATTGGACATTAGTTGTATCTTAAAAGGTTAAGGATTCTCTGTCAACTAGTATATACTTTCAAAGAAAGACTATAATTATAAGATGCGTACTGTTGGACAGATTTTAAGAGAAGAAAGAGAAAGAAAATTTTATACTCTTGATGAAGTAGAAAAAGCTACCAAAATCAGAAAAGAACTACTGCAGGCTTTGGAAGCCGGTCTTTACCAAGCTCTTCCCCCTTCGACTTTCGTCAAAGGATTTATTAAAAACTATGGAAAGTTCCTAAATTTAAATCCGGAAAAATTATTGGCAGTTTTTAGAAGAGAATTTTCCGAGAATAAAAACCCGCCCCGGATATTGGATTCTTTTCAAAATCCCTTGGATGATAAAAAATTTAAGGTAACTCCTACCAGAGTTTTAATAAGCGTCATCTCTGCTTTTATAATAATCTTTTTTATTTATCTCTGGTTTCAATATCGATTTTTAGTTGGATCTCCCTTTTTAGAGATAAATCAACCTTTTGATCAGTTAAGTACGTCTTCAACTGAGGTTATAGTTTCGGGAAGGAGTGATCCAGAAACGAAGGTAAGTATTAATGATCAGGAAATTCAGGTAGACCAAACAGGAAAGTTCTCACAGCAAATTAAACTTTCAGACAATACAAATAGTATTGTTATCAAAGCTACTTCAAAGGGTGGCCAACAAACTAAAATTCAAAGAACTGTTTTTCTGAAACAGTAGTATGATACACTAGGCACATGGATTTATTGCAAGCAGCTCTAATTTTTTTAATATTACTTTTGTCTATATTTTTGGCAATTACCGGGTTTCAGGTATTCTTAATTCTAAGAGATCTTAAAAAAGCGTTGGATAGACTAAATAAAGTATTACAAGTAGGCGAAAATATTGCACAAGATGTTCAAAAGCCAGTTGAGGCTTCCTCTAATTTAGTAAGTATCTTAGCCACCCGTGCAAAAGCAGTAGGAGATATTGTGAGGCGTGATCCAAAACCTAAACCCAAAAGATTTTACAAAAAAGTTTTGTAAAAATTTGTTAAAATAGCTGCATGACTTCAAAGGATATCAGGGAAAAATATATAAAGTTTTTTATTGAAAAAGGACACAAGCAAATTCCTCCGGCAAAGTTAGTACCGGAAAATGATTCCAGCACTCTTTTTACCTCCTCAGGTATGCAACCACTTATCCCCTATCTTGTAGGGAAAGAGCACCCTGAAGGGAAACGGTTAGTTAATTCACAACCCTGTTTTAGAGCAGAGGATATTGAAGAGATTGGAGATAACAGGCATACCACTTTTTTTGAAATGCTGGGTAATTGGTCTTTAGGTGATTATTTTAAAAAAGAACAACTTCCCTGGTTCTGGGAATTTCTAACAAAAGAATTAGAGCTTCCTAAAGAAAAATTATATGTGTCTGTATTTGAAGGTAATGACAGTGTGCCAAAGGATTTGGAATCATATGAAATCTGGAAAAGCCTGGGAGCGCTGGAAGATCATATTTTCTTTTATGGGGTAGAGAAAAATTGGTGGTCCCGTTCCGGGCCTCCTGCAAATATGCCTCCCGGTGAAATTGGCGGGCCTGACAGTGAAGTCTTTTATGAATTTACTCAAGTTGAACATGACCAAAAATATGGGGGAAAGTGTCATCCTAACTGTAACTGCGGCAGGTTTTTGGAAATCGGAAATTCAGTTTTTATTCAGTTTAAAAAAGCTGGTGATAAGTCTTTACAAGAGCTTCCCCAGAAAAATGTAGATTTTGGCGGAGGACTTGAGAGGCTGGTAGCAGCAGCTAATGATGAGTACGATATGTTCAAAGGTGACTTACACTGGCCAATTATTGAAAAAGTAAGTGAACATATGAAGGTTGAGTATGGAAAAGATGAGAAAATAATGATCAGTTTAAGGGTAATTGCAGATCATATAAAAGGGGCTGTTTTTTTAATTAAAAATGGAGTTATTCCGGCTAATAAATTACAAGGATATATTTTAAGAAGGCTTTTAAGAAGAGCTGCTGTTAAGCTCTATCAAATAAATCAGGACTCTTTAGACTTCTTGCCAAAATTAGTTGATCCGGTTATTGATATATACGAAGGCACAGGCTATTTTCAAACCGATGACAAGGAACTAATAGAGAGTGTAGTTTCGGATGAGATACAAAGATTTAAACAAACCCTGCATAAAGGAATAAAGGAAATGGAAAAGATAGACAAAATCGATGGCAAAATTGCTTTTGATCTATATCAAACATTTGGCTTTCCTTATGAAGTAACTGAGGAGTTATTTAGGCAGAAAGGGCAACAAATAGATAGAGAACAGTTTAAGGAAGAGTTTGAAAAACACCGCGAATTATCAAGAAGCGCATCTGCAGGAATGTTTAAAGGCGGACTTGCTGACCATTCTGAAATTGTAACTAAATACCATACAGCCACTCATCTTTTACATCAGGCTTTAAGAGACGTGTTAGGTCCGGAAGTTTTTCAAAGAGGTTCTAATATTACTAAAGATCGATTAAGATTTGATTTTTCTTTTGATCGTAAGATGACAGACGAAGAGATTAAACAAACAGAAGAAATTATTAATAAGAAAATTAAAGAGGATTTAAAGGTAGATCAAATGACTATGGATTTAGGAATTGCTAAATCAATGAACGCTATTGGTCTGTTTAATGAAAAATATGCCGGGAAAGTTAGTATTTATGGAATAGGACCAAAATATAACCTGGACTCAAATGTAAAAGACAAAAGGGCAAGAGGCGAGTACTACTCTTTAGAGTTTTGTGGCGGGCCTCATGTTGGACATACCGGAGTGATTGGAAAAATCAAGATTACTAAAGAAGAAGCAGTTTCTCAGGGAATTCGTAGGATTAGGATGCAACTTGTTTAACTCTTTTTTCAAGCTGAAAGTTATGTTAAGATTATCTTAACAGGCTTGATTTTCAGGCTCCGAATTTGATATGAGCTTCCTTAATAAACTAACTGCCCTTATACCTTTTGGTAAAAAGGAAGAAATCTTAGAGTATTTTTTTGCTTTAAATATTACTCAAGAAAATCTTACTAGCGCTTTATGGGTAGTAGAAGATAAGCATCTGAAGATTTCAGGGTTAGCCTCTGAGAGCTATTCATCATTGGATGATTTAACACCACTTACTGATAAGCTGTTAGATGAGAGTGTAGGCATAAGAGAAATTGAGCCGCTAAAAATCCTTTTTGGTGTACCAAGTGCATGGCTTTCAGATGAAAACTTAAAAGACAATGACTTACAGGTTTTAAGAAAACTAGTTAAAGAATTAGACTTAAAACCTATGGCTTATGTGGAAAACTCTCATGCTTTAGTGCATTTTTTAGACAAACAAGAAGGAGTTCCCACAACCGCTGTTTTAGTAGGGTTTGAGACCCACCACTTGGTTATAACAGTTGTTAGGGCTGGAAAGCTTGATGGGGTTAAAACCATTTCCAGGGCAGAAAATAGCGGTGCGGATATAGAAAAAGCTCTTCTTTCCTTTACTGATGTTAAAACATTGCCTTCAAGGATCTTAATCTATGGTTCAGAGGATTTTAGCGAGTTTAGTAAGGTGCCCGGAGGATTAAAAGATCAACTTTTATCTTTTCCATGGATGTCAAAACTGTCTTTTTTGCATTTCCCAAAAATAGAAATTTTGCAGGATGATATTGAGATAAAAAGTGTTTGTTTTGCTGGTGCATCTGAGATAGAAAGCAGTGTTGTATATATTGAAAGTTTGCTTAAACAAAATCCTATTAAGTCCTCATTAGTTACTCAAGATACAGAATCTAAGCGAAACGAAGATTTAGGATTTATGGTTGGCGACATATTAGCCAAGGATAAAGCAGAAAATATATTAGAAGAAAGGACAACTGAGGAGTCTTTGATGCCTAAAGAGGTTCATATGGTTGAGATTGAGGATTTTGAACATGAATTACCTGCTCCGACCAGGGACTTCACTTCGACAGTTGCTGTGGAGCAAAAACCTAAAAGGAGTTTTTCTTTAAAAAGATTTATTCCCCGGAAAGGGAAAAGTGCTGTTATTGTGCTAGCAATTTTAGCTGCCTTACTCCTACTCTTAGCTGCATACCTATTTCTTCCAAAAGCTGATGTAAAAATCTTTGTTGAGCCTAAGATTTTAGAAAATGACACACAAGTTACAGCTGATCCTGCTCAAAAAACCATTGACGAAAACGCAAAAATAATTCCAGGACAAATTATTGAGACAGATATTTCAGGTAGCGCAAAAGATACAGCTACTGGTAAGAAGCAAATAGGAGATCCTGCTAAGGGCACAGTTCTTGTAAGAAATAAAACAGATGGAGGAATTAATATTTCAAAAGGAACGATCCTTACCGCTCTCAATGGTTTGAAATTCACGGCAGACTTATCTGCTAGTGCGGCAGCTCGTTCTACAGAAGATGGAACTTGGAGTGAAACGTGTATCTCAGTGGTAGCAGTGTCTGTTGGGGCAGATGGTTACTTGCCATCGAGGACGGATTTAACTCTCCCAGGTTATTCAAGTGATAAGCTGATTGCCAAAGCTGAAGGTTATTTTT
>CAYMZB010000023.1:0-14897 GCA_964394845.1 uncultured Gammaproteobacteria bacterium
GGAGCTTTTCTGTCTGTATGAAAAAAACGAAAAATAACGAAGATGAGGGCATTATTATAAGGATTCAAGGTCCGGTTGTTGACGTTAGATTCGCTAAAGCACTTCCCTCAATCAATGAAGCACTAAAGGTGCTGTTATCAAACAAAGAAGAGTTAACGCTTGAAGTTGCTTTCGCCTTGGGAGACCACGAAGCAAGAACTCTGGCGCTAGGCCCTACTGACGGACTTTCTCGAGGCATGAAAGTATTTTCGACCAACAGCCCGATCAAAGTGCCTGTTGGCAACAAAACGCTGGGAAGGATTTTTAATGTGCTTGGAAAAACAATAGACGGACAGGGACAGCTTCCAAAAACCGTTATAGAAAATCCAATCCATCGTTTACCTCCGCCTTTTACGGAGCAGGAAACAAAACCGCAGGTTTTAGAGACCGGGATAAAGGTAATTGATCTTATTGCTCCGTTTACAAAAGGAGGAAAAATAGCCATTTTTGGAGGCGCTGGAGTAGGCAAAACCGTCATAGTAAAAGAGCTTATAAGAAACATCGCGATGGAACACAAAGGCCACTCTGTTTTTGCCGGTGTAGGAGAAAGGACAAAAGAAGGAACAGATCTCTGGCTTGAGATGAAAGAAGCAAAAGTTTTGGACAAAACCGTCATGGTCTTTGGCCAGATGAATGAACCTCCTGCTAATAGATTCCGGGTCGGTCTTACAGCCCTCACCATGGCAGAATATTTTAGGGATGAAAAGAAAGAAGATGTTCTGCTTTTTATAGACAATGTATTTAGGTTTGCACAGGCCGGGACAGAAGTGTCGGCCCTTTTGGGAAGAATGCCCTCCGCTGTTGGCTACCAACCAACGCTCGCCACCGAAATGGGAAAACTTCAGGAGCGAATAACTTCAACCAAAAAGGGCTCTATAACTTCTGTACAAGCTGTTTATGTGCCGGCTGATGACTATACTGATCCGGCTCCAGCAGCGACTTTTGCTCATCTTGATTCGACCATTGCCTTGGAACGGGCTTTAACAGAACAGGGTTTATATCCTGCAGTTGATCCTCTTGCTTCTTCATCAAGAGCCTTGGATCCTCAAATTGTAGGAGACGAGCATTATAAAGCAGCGATAGAAGTCCAAAGAGTTCTGCAAAGATATAAGGATCTGCAGGATATTATTGCTATTTTGGGTATTGAGGAATTGTCGGATGAAGATAAACTTATGGTTGCCAGGGCCCGTAAAATTCAAAGAGCCTTAACTCAGGCATTTTTCGTCGGTGAAGCATTTACAGGAAGAAAAGGAAAATATGTGCCTGTTAAAGAAACAGTAAAATTATTTAAGGAAATTCTGGAAGGATTGCACGATTCTAAATCCGAGCAGGATTTTTATATGATAGGTGGAGTTGAAGATCTAAAGTAAAACTAAGATTCTACTTGGTCACGCCTTCGGTCTTGTAAATGCATAATTCTTGATCCTAAATGATAACCCCAAGATCTTCTTCTAAGCACAGGATAATACAAATCTATATCTGGAAACTCCCCTAATAACCTTGGGACAACTCGACTTGGTGAATAACCCATTCTGGTAAGTTGTATCGTCCTAAGATAAATATCTTTAAGCTTTGAAACTGTTTCATCAGCGGGAGCAGCTGTAAGAACAGTAAGTCTATCTCTCCAACCCTCAATCTGTAAAACTTTTCCATTTGGTCTATTATAATCTGGATCTTCCTGCATAGTCTCAAACAGTCCCAGATCCGCAGCTAATTGAGCAGATGTTAGGTAAACGTCCTCAGAGGTTAAACCAAATTCTCCTCTAGCAATAAGTGGTAATTTTCTTTCTCTAACCATACTAAGTGTTGATTTTGCTCTTTTAGAGGCTGGGATGCAAGTATAAAACAATTATACTCTTGAGTAAAGTTCGATTTCTTTCTTCAATATATCAAACTTCACCACATATAAATCAAAAAACCCATTTTGTCCTAAAACCCCATAAGCAAATTCTCCCATCTCCTTCATAAAGCCTACTCTAACAGATTCATGTAATATTCCACTAACTCTTATGTCCAGATAGTGAAAATAAATAGTTTTATCTTTTCCTCCTATTCCTGCGATTTTCCCCTTTTCACCTTTATGTAAATCTATTTCCAAAATATCTGCTATGACAGAGGAGAAAATATTTGAATCCGCCCCTGAATCAATTAAAACCTCATAAAGCACTAAAATACCTTTGTGAACAATCTTAATAGGGATTACAGGACGGAGGATATTTTTACTGTATGTTTTATAGGGAAACTTCATATTCCACTACCTACATATGTAATTAATTTCGGCGGCATTTTTGTTAAAATAGGTTCAGGATATTTCTTTTTAGCTTCCTCCCAAACTTTTTTAGCATTTTTACCGGCTGTAATTACTGTTATCTCATCACTTTCTAAAGCTACCCAGAGCCCTTTATGTTTTTTATAAATCCTGCTCCAATCTATTGCTTTCATAAAAACATTATACACCATGTGTGCTCTTTTAGAGGTTGGGATGCAAGGTACAACCATGTAAACTGGTTGTACCAAGAGATTAGTATTTAATACTGCGCGGGGAGTTTGGGGAGGCCTATATGAGAGCGAATCTTGTTGTGCTCTTCCTTATGTTCGTTTTCCCTCTCGTCCATTTTTTCTTTTATGTAAGTCGTATCATCCTGCAATGCCCTGATTTCCTGATGCATTTCAATAGCTTCTGCTGTCAAAGCATCAGTTTTTTGGTCAACTCTTTCCAATTTTTGATCAACTCTTTCCAAATGCTTATCCATAGAGTTTAGTCTGTCATTTAGCGGATTAAAAAAATCCGTTAGCATATCACCAATTTTAATAAAGTCTTCTTTAGTTAAAGCCATACCTTAATTTACTTTGTTTTATTGTTCAAACGCAATACCCTTTGCGTTGAGCAAAGTAGAGAAGCTCATACAAGCGGTAGCGAGTACTCTGCGAAGAAGAGAAAACAAGAACGATACCGCATGCGTGAGCTTGCGGTAGTTCATTTCCTGATTCAAGTGTTAAAATTTAATTAGGCTGGGATGCAAGGGATCTAAATCTTTGGGTACATTATTATTTGATCTCTTCGAATTTCGAATATAACTTTCATGCCTGTTTTAAGATTCATTTTTTAAAGTTACAATACTAACAAGGAGTCTAAAACGATAGCAACTTCTTTAGGGAATTTCTTCAAAAGCGCCGTTTAAATGGAGATAATAAAGTCTTATCTCAAGTTTTGGGAATGCCTCATTTATTTTTGTGCGGGCATGTATTAAATCATGAATATGTTTTTCATAAGTTCCCTCTTTTCCGTAAGCTCCGCAATCCTGATGATTAATTAAAACTGCTTCTCTTATTTTGTGAAGGTCACGCGCAATTTTAACTTGATCAAGTAACATTTTTAAATCTTTAGATGCTCCTGCTATTGAGGCTCTGTCAAATGTGTCAGGTTGAAAATTTTTATCAATCCAGTCTTCAATCTCTTCCTGAAGCCTGTAATCTATACAAGTTACAATAATTGCTTGAGCTCTAAGTTTCCCCATAATAATATTTATATGCCTTCAATAAACCCATTATGCTGCTTTTAATGGGTATGCCTTTCTGTATTCCTTATCTGCTTTCATAACATTTTTAGCATGTTCCTCGTTGTTGTTCCAACTTTTTAAAGCTTGAAGGATTCTATTATCATCACCTGCTAAATAGCCTTTTCCTGCGAGGATCAGCGCGCTTGCAACAAGAGACGACTTTATATCAAAAACATTAAACGGTTGAGGCGGAAATATGTTGTTTGCTAATTCCTCACGAATTTCGTTAGCCGATGAGGGCATAAGCTGCATAGGACCAAGGGCTCCTCCGCTTGCCTGAGGTCCTTGAGGATTTTCGGATCCAGGAACATGGTTTGTGTTATATGATAGTCCAAGCATATGATTCGCCGACTCAATGAGTTGGTTGAGTGCATCTATTTCGTTTGGATAATCAACAGCATTGATTTCACCAATGGCGGGGAACTTTCCGATATTCTCAAAACCTTCTGATTCAATATGTGCAAGTTTAGCCATCCCGTAAGGGCTAATTATCATCTCGTTTGCTGGGGAATTTTTTTTATAAACGCCTGCCTCTTGCAGTATATATATTGTACTAACCCAAATGTTATAAGTGTCTATACACATAGCCAGGCTTTCCATTCTGATACCATTTTCTATTGCCCAGCGTCTATCCCGTATACTCAGTTTTTTTAAATTAGGATGCCCGTTCTCGCGCAATTCCCATCTTTTAGACAATAATTGTCTCCTTAAATTCCGGCTAACGACTATACTTAAGCTTTCATCAATTTCCTCCAAAGAATGTGTTTTGTTGACTAATTCTTGCTCTGCTGTTTTTCGAACATCTGATTTTTTATCAATATCTAGGGGGGTGTTTAAAACTTTTTCTGCATAAGACAGGTAAGTGTGTTCATCTGAAGGGTTTACTTCGTGTACTGTAGCTTGGTTACCTTCTACAGGAGTATTTTTGGGAGGATCTTGGCGTTTTTGTGTTAATGCAGTAAAAGTCGCAGGGGCTAGAGCAGTTGCAGCGGCTATCATTCGCAGCGCACTTCTTCGTGTATGTTTTTTAACAGGTCTTTCACTAGGAATCTCACTCATTAATGAATTATTAGACTACTTTCTGTATAATATCAAGCACCTATGGCGCAATTGAATTTAAAAATTGTTACCCCTGAGAAGGAAGTATTAAATGAGGAAGTTGATCAGGTTAATGTTTCAACATCGGAAGGTGAGATAGGTATTCTTCCAAACCATGCAAATTTAATGGCAAAACTAATTCCAGGTGAATTAAAAATAAAAAAGTCAGGTAAAATATCCTATTTTGCAATTGGGGAGGGATTTTTGCAGATTGAAAATAATAATTTAACAATAATGACAGATCTTGCACAAAATGCGCAGGAAATTGACGAAAAAGCAGTCGAAGCCGCGCGAAAAAGAGCTCAAGAAGCTTTAGAGCAAAAATTAGGTGATGAAGAGTATGCCCAAACTTTAGCTTCACTTGAAAAATCACTGGCACAGCTTAAAGTAAAAAGAAGGCACAGAGTCAGATAAGTTTGAATGGTTTGACAAATGGGGTAAATATGGCTAAGTTAGACTCATGAAAAAAGTGTACCTAAAAATAGGCCTCCTAAAAATCATAGCTTCTTCTATAAGATTTGCAAGTTCAAAAGTGGCAAACAATAAGTTGCTTTTGCTTTGTGTGGGAGTCTTATTAGGACTTTTGATCAGCCGACAAGCGCAGTATATTCAGAATACAAAACTACGTATTACCTGGCCATCCATTAGCGTGGAGACAAAGACAGATGCGCAGAGTGAAGTTAAATCAGCCACTATATCAGCCAATTTAGAGGATGTACCAGAGCTTAAAGAGATTCTTTCACTAGATAATCAGGAAGTCCGCCTTAAGGCAGCCAGAAAATTAGTTGAAAGGGTTGATGTTGAAAAGGCTTTGGAAATCTTGGAACACTCTTCCCTGCCCCATACAGGCGAAGGGCATTTGGTAGTCCACCAAATTGGTTTCTATGCCTACCAAAAGTATGGGACAGATTCTATTCTAAAATGTAAAGATTACTTTCTTTATGCCTGCTATCATGGCGCAATAATTGAGGCAGCATCTGATCAGGGATTTGATGTAATTCATAAGATGACTGATAAATGTAAATCTTCTCCTGTCAGGCATTTCCAGTGTGTCCATGCTGCAGGGCACTCAATTTTAGCAATCTGGAATTATGACCTGACAGAGGCTTTAAAAACCTGTGATGAAATTTATGAAAAAGATGCTAAATTTCCAGAAGCTTTATCCTCCTGTCACAATGGGGCTTTCATGGAAAACCTGTTTGGTGTCCATGATTGGGGCACTGATAAAGCTCCCAAAAGAGATTGGCTCTCTGACGATCCTTACTTTCCCTGCAATGCTTTCTCTGAAAAATACCAAAGAGGCTGCTGGTTAAACCAGGCCGCTAGGATTTACCAGATGAATAATGGAGATATAGTTAAAACAACCCAAATTTGTGAAGGTGCAGGTAATAAGGAGTATATTGCCTGGTGTATGGATAATATAGCAAGACAGATTCACCCTTTAACTAATGGAGATCCTACAAAAACTTTTGAACTCTGCCAGCAAGTAGGACCAGACTGGTACAATAATTGCCTTGTTGTTAATGCAGGTTCCTTTTACTCGGTAGGGGGAAGGTCTCAGGCTATTTTCATTTGTCAAAATATTCCTCCCGAGCTTAAAAATGAATGTTACCAAAGGGTAATTGGCCAAATTGTTTCAGATCCAATTGATAAAAAACAGAAAGATTCTCTCTGCCAGTCCATAGAATCTCCGTTTAAACTTCAGTGTCTATCTGCCCTTTCCCAGGTAAATTAGCTTTAAACTTCCATATTGACTTACATTAAAAGACTGTGTGCATAATTAGAAAGACATCCAAACAGTGGTCAGTCAAAAAGGAATAATTCATTTAGTAATACCGCTTATATTACTGCTCATTATAGGAGTAACATTGTTTGCCCTCATAAACTTTGGCATTATCAAAAACCCTCTAAGCAATCTTCTTTTTTTCAACCAGCAAGTCCCCAAAATCTCAACCAAGACTGAATATAAAAACCCCTTTAAAAAGGAAACCCAATATGTTAATCCATTTGAAACTTATAAAAATCCTTTTGTTGTAAGCAAATGAACAAGTTCTTTTCTTTCTGAAAATAAATGAATAAACTTATTACAATTAATTTATCAAGACTTTTTATTCTTATATTTTCTGCAGTATTGCTTTTGTATTTTGCCGCGACTTCAGTTTTTTCTCAAACTGCTTCTCCCCAACCCTCAGGATCTCCTGCGCCAGACTCAGAGGGATCAACAGCAATTAATATTCAATTCCCCATTGAGGGTCTTGGAGGATGTAAAGATTTAGAGGAATGTACAAATTATTGTGAGGACCCCGTAAACTACAATTCCTGTTCAAATTTTGCAAAACAAAATGGCTTTTATAGGGATGATAAAACAACTTATGCTTCTGATGAGGATTGGCAGGATGCCCAAAATGAGCTTGGTTGTAACTCCAAAGATTCCTGTTTTAATTTTTGCTCCAAGTCTGAAAACTTTAATGCTTGTGAATCCTATGCCAAAAGGAATGAAATCCCAGGCGGTTATGTGGAAGAACCTGATAAACCTGAATACTTAGAGATTGCCAAAGATGTTTTAGGTTGTGATAGTGCCTCCTCTTGCGCAACTGCTTGTGATGATCCTGCGAATGCTCAAAAGTGTACTGACTTCGCAAACCAGGTAGGGCTTCTGGGAGGTAATACAACAGAAGGGCCGGGAGGCTGTCAGACACCTGGAACATGCGGCGCATACTGTGCTGACCCCAATAACTTTGATGAGTGTTCAAACTTTGTGCCGGGAGGTCCTAATAACTTTAGAGGGCCAGGAGGCTGTGATGGTCCTGAATCATGTCGAAGCTATTGTGAGCAAAATTCTGATAGTTGCAGAAGTTACTCTCCTGGTTCAAACGGTGTTTATGTCCCTGTAACATGTCCATCCGGAGAATACCATGGTCCAGGCGGAGCGTGTACATCTGTTGGAAGTACCCAAACAGCTGTCAGTTGTGTAGGTGCTGATAAATACTGGGATGGTACTGCCTGTCATGAACAGCCACCTGTAGGTATTAATCCGGAACAACCATCTGCTCACTTTGAGCATAGGTCTGATATGGGAAATTGTGCAACTCCTGGAGAATGTTATGACTATTGTAAAGCCAACCCGGATGCCGACTCATGTGAAGGATTTGATCCTACCTACCCAAGGCCAGTAGTTGGTGATAACTACACACCTTACTTATACTATACACCAGGATCAGAGGTACAACAGGAGGCGGTTGAAGAAATGGGCGGCTGCACTTCCCCTGCAACTTGTTATGACTACTGTAAGGAAAATCCTGAAAAATGTGAATGGTTTGATGATAAATCCCCAAGGCCGCCGGAAGTCTACATTCCTGGAACATATTACACACCGCCTGTAGACACAGTATATGCAACTCCTCCTCTGACAAACTTCTATACAACACCGATGTATTACACACCTCCGGAGGGTTCAAATTACACAACTCCCCAATACTACACACCAGGCATGTATTCAACCCCAACTTATTACACACCTCCGGAGGGTTCAAATTACACTACACCAAACTATTATACGCCATGGAGTAATTACCCAACACCGACAGGAGAATACCCTACCCCAACTTATTCTACCCCAACCTACTATACTCCTCCAGGCGGGACAAATTACACAACACCTTATTATTACACACCCCCTACTTACTATACCCCTCATTACTACACTCCAACTGGCAACTATACTACCCCGCCGGCATATGTAACCCCTCCCCCATACACAACCCCGCAATACTACACACCATGGACTGGAGGAGGTTACACAACTCCTGTTTACTACACCCCACCAACCTATGTAACCCCTTCCTATTACACTCCTCCTGAAGGCAGTAATTACACCACCCCTTCCTATTACACTCCTCCTCCTCCTTACACAACCCCACGTTATTACACCCCAGGGCAATATCCAACCCCTCCTCAATACACTACACCACCTCCTTACACAACCCCTTCTGGTGGCTGTCGCCAGTTTGGAGATGCTATTGACTGTAGTTATTCCACTCCAGTTGGCTACTCAACACCTACTTACTACACACCTCCCCCATACTCTACTCCTCAATACTACACACCATATTCCACTCCTAGCTATTACACTCCTGGTGACCCAAATTACCACACTCCTTCATACTTCACACCATATATAACTCCAAACTATGGTACGCCTACCTACTATTCACCTTCTTACTACTCTCCTGGCGGGACATACACTTCCCCTTACTACACACCTGGAAGTGGTTATGTAACCCCAACTAATACTTATGCTAGTCCCTCAACTACCTATGTTTCTCCTTATGTATATCCAACCCCTGGCTCCGGGTATTCTTATCCCTCACCCGGTTATGCATATCCGACACCGGGATCAGGTTATTCTTATCCAAGTCCGGGGACACCCTACTCTTATCCCTCACCAAGCAGCGGCAGTTATGCTTACCCAACGCCTGGCGGAGTGTATGGATACCCGACACCGGGCTCAGGTTATTCCTACCCAACACCATCTACCTATTATTACCCAACTCCTGGCACTGGTTACTACTCACCAGGTTCAACTAGTTATTACTCACCAAGCAGTTACCCCTACCCAACACCCTCTGAATCCTACCCAACACCTTCATATGGCACGCCTAGCTATGCAACCCCATCCTATTCAACACCTCCTCCTTATGGCACACCAGAGTATTCAACACCTCCTCCTTATTCTACCCCTCCTCCGCCTCCTCCAGGAGTGCAAGGAGTCAAAAAAGAACCCAATCTTCTACAATTGATATGGGGCTTCCTGACAGGAAAGTAAAAAAGATATAATCTCCTTGTGATATTTAAAGTCCTAATTTTTGCATTCTTCTTATTTTTTACATCCCCAATCTATGGTCATTCAGATAATATGCATATCATCATGCGTCCCAATTCCTTTGAACCCAAAGAGTTAACCATCAAGCAAAATGAAACGGTTGAATTCATAAACGAAGATAAAGTTAGTAGGTGGCCGGCCTCAAATATCCATCCAACTCATGGAATTTATCCTGAATTTGATCCTAAAGGAGAAGTTAAACCAGGTGAGAGATGGGAATTCAAATTTGATAAAGCAGGCACTTTCAGGTTTCATGACCATATTTACCCCGCTCTTGCCGGGCAAATTACAGTGGCTGGTACAGGCAAGGAAGAAAAAGAGCCAATTAATTTCTTATCATCTTTTCTAAAATCCATTCGATATTCGGTGCAAAATCTTTACTTTAAAATTTTCCCCTCAAAGCTTAACCAAATGCTCCAAAGTTTTGATGCTTATAACTCTTCATATAATCAGGATGAGCTTGAGGAATGGCTTAATTTAATTGGTCCGGAAAAATATATGGCAAAGCTAGTTATTGATACAGAGGGAGGTTCAAAAATAGACTGCCATCAAGAATCCCACCTCATAGGTAGAACCTCTTATAAAATTTTTGGAAGAAAAGTCTTTCAAAACATGGATTATAACTGTCACTCAGGATATCTGCATGGGGCACTTGAGGCCTTTATGTCTACCTTAGGAGGAAGGAGTCTTACAGAGGAAGTTGAGAAATTATGTAATAGCTTCCCCACAAGTTTTTCAAAATTTGAGTGCCTTCATGGTATTGGTCATGGCTTGACAGCTTATGCTGATTATAACCTGCCCGGAGCCCTTGCTTTATGTAAAACACTTGCGTCTGAAAATTCTCAAACCTCCTGTTTTGGAGGAGTATTTATGGAAAATATCATGGTAGCAGAAGGAAGAGGTGCTGTAAAAGGCCACCAGACTAAATGGGCAACTGAGGATCCCCACTTTCCCTGTAACGGGATTGATAAAGATTATGATATCCAGTACCACTGCTATCAGATGCAGACTTCAAGGATGCTGCAGCTTCGCCCCAAAGATTACAACTTTTTAAGAATGGAATGTTTAAAGGCTCCTGAAAACATGGTTGAAATTTGTTTCAGAAGTATGGGCAGGGATATTGCCGGCCAAACCCTTCGTGATCCTCAAAAGATATTAGAGCTTTGCAAAATCATCCCCCAGAAATATTTTGAAGCTTGTATAAAAGGAGCCTTGAATGTAATAATCGACTTCTGGGGAGAAAATATTGCAGATCAACCTCAAAAACTTTGTGAAATTTTAGACAAAAATGATAAATCCTCATGCTTTGGTTTATTAGGTGATAGGTTAAAAGGTATTTTTGAAAAAGATAGGGAGAAAATAAATGAAATCTGCGGTCAAGGTGAAAAGGAATATCTTAATTTTTGTTTAAATGGCTCTACTCAAACTTAAATTTTTACAGGTAATACTGCTTGCTTTCATACTCATAGCATTTCTTTGTCCATCCCAATCACTGGCCCACTCCCAAATCCAGGTAATTGAAATGACCCCTAATGGGTTTGAACCTAACAGTGCCACAATTGATACAAACTCAGCAGTAATTTTTGTAAATAAAGATACAAATCCCCGCTGGCCAGCCTCAAACATCCATCCAACCCATGAAATTTACCCGGAATTTGATCCAAAAAATCAGATAGAAGCAGGAAAGGACTGGACATTTAAACCCAAAAGGGCAGGCACATTTAAATTCCATGATCACTTATTTCCCCATTTCAGAGGAACACTTATTGTGCAGGAAGAACCGGGCTCCATAGCCTCTGAAGCTAAGAGCCCGGATGTACTTTTAAGCTTGATTGAGAAGGCAAAAAATACTTTATCAAATCTTCTGGAAAGAATTAGCTTTCTTTTTAAGAAAAAAAATGCTAAAGAAATAGCAATGCCGGATCTAAACAAGGTTGCCCCTGATAAGCAATTTAAAGCCCTGGAAGATTTTGCCAAAGATCAAGGAGGAGAAAAAACTTGGGAAGCAGTTACAAAATCCTTTAAAGGTCAGGCAGGTTCCAGTGGAAATATCCATGATCTTGCACATCTGGCTGGAAGCCTGATCTATCAAAAAGAAGGTTTTTCAGGAATAAGAATTTGTACAACTGATTTTGCATTTGGTTGCTACCATGGGTTTTTGGATAAAGCTTTCTCCCAAAATCTTGATAAGTTACCAGATGCCCAGGATGCCTGTTTAAAGCTAGGGGAAGGATTAAGTGGTCCTGCAGCGAGCTGTATTCATGGTATTGGACACGGTATAGCCAGTTTCTATGCAACAAATGACCTGAAATCATCCCTTTCAAAGTGCAGAAAGTTAACCTTAGGTAGCGAGTTTTGTTTTGATGGAGTTTTTATGGAGTATGTCCGGTCCGCTCCTGAAACCTTTTTCAAAAAAGATAATCCACTTTATCCGTGTGATGAGCTTGAGAAAAATTATGGCCCTGTCTACTCATTTTCCTGCGGTAGAAATCAGACTTCTCTCATGATGAGCAGGTTTAAAATGGGTTTTGATGAGGTTATCTCAGTCTGTCTTAATGCAAAATCCAAATCTTTCAAACAAGCGTGTTTTGATTCCCTGGGTTTTTCCCTTGCATCATCTGCAGATGAAAATCAAATAATTGCTGGTTGTCAAAAAATTACAGTTCCTGAATTTATCTTAAGGTGTGCAAAAGCTGCTGCAGGAGAACTAATTTTCCAGGAAGTTTCACTCTGGGAAGAAAAATCAGAAGCTGTCTGTATGGCTTTCCCCCAGGGAAAAGATGAGTGTTTAGATCACCTGGACAGGCTGATTAAGGAATATGGAAAAGTTAAGAAGCTGACATTTCACAGAATGAAGGATTACGAGGATTCAAATACTTATATAAAAGCAGAGCTAAAAACATGCTATGACGCTGGAGGAAGGGATAATTGCTACAAAACTGTTGCAGATCTTTTATATACCCAGTTTGGTCTTCCTAAAACCCTTGAGCTTTTAAAAAACAATGAGCAAAATCCTGAGGTTTATGCAAGATGTCACGAGGTAACCCATTACCTCTCCAGGTTTGAATACGAAAAACAACAAGATATAGCCAAAGTCTATTCACAGTGTGATTCTACCTGCCATGGGGGCTGCTATCATGGAACTTTGGAAGCGTATTTAAAAGAGCAGCAACTTAATCCCCAAACTACCCTTACTGCCCACTTTCCAACAGTCTGCGGGAAGATGGAGGATTATAAGAAACCTCTTGAATTTAATGAATGCCTCCATGGTATGGGACATGCTGCCATGTTTGTGACAGACATGGAACTTAAAGATTCCCTAAAACTTTGCGACACCCTATATGAGCAGGATTTTAAAGAGAGATGTTACTCAGGGGTTTTTATGGAAAACTCTTCATCCTCCACCTCAACTGACCACAAAAGTAATTACCTTAAAGAAGATGATCCATTTTACCCTTGCAATGTTTTAGAAGAGAGTTATCAGGCACTTTGCTGGCAATACCAAAGTTCTTACTTTGCAATCTTGGCCCATCAGGACTTTACCAAAGTTGCAGATATGTGCCTTAAAGTTCCCCAAAAATACCAGGATAGGTGTTTTAAAACCATAGGTACAAACCAGGTAGGTTTTACCTCTTCGCATGATGTCATGAGAGATAATTGCAATAAAATGCCTTCTGAACATTATCAGGACATCTGTGTATCAGGAGTGATTTCCTCTATGGCTTACAGGTTTGTTGGAGATATACGCAGGATGATAGAATTTTGTTCCATTGTGAGTGGGAATAATAAGGAAAGTTGTTATAAGCAAATAGGAACATCTCTCCTAGATTGGGATAGTGATAAAAATTTAGCAATGCAAAGTTGCAACAAAATTCTGGACCCCCAGGGATCCTCCTGGTGCCTAAGTGCGCTTTAAGATGATTTTTTGAAATAATCCGGCAGTTAGTATAAGCTAAAAGTATGCTAAAAATTGCTATCGTATCTGTTAACTTTAACGGTGAAAAAGATACATTGGAATTGTTAGAGAGTTTGGACGAGATACGAGACACGAGATACGAGACACGAACTATTATTGTTGACAATGGTTCTTCTGATAATTTTGTAGAAATTGCTTCAAAGAAATATCCTGATATAGATATTTTACAAAACGGGATTAATAAAGGTTTTAGCGGGGGTTATAACCATGGTATAGAACATGCTCTTTTATGGGGGGCGGATTACGTTTTAATTATTAATAATGATGCTCTGACTCCTGATGGGAATCTGCTTAATTCTCTCCTTCAGACTTTTAAGAAGGATGAAAGTATTGGAATTGTATCCCCTAAAATCTATTTTGCACCCGGATTCGAGTTTCATAAAGACAAGTATAAAAAGGAAGACCTGGGTAAAGTTATATGGTTTGCAGGCGGAAAATTTGACTGGAGCAATGTCATGAGTATCCACCGCGGGATTGATGAAGTTGACAATGGTGAATATGCGGATGAATTTGAAATGGATTTTGCAACCGGGTGCTGTTTCTTAATTAAACGGGAGGTAATAGAGAAAGTTAGGATGTTTGACGAGGATTATTTTGCGTATTTTGAGGATGCACAGTTTTGCAAAAGGGTCCTGGATGCAGGGTTTAAGATTTTTTATAACGGAAGCACTTATATTTACCACAAGGTTTCCCGGACTACAGAGATTGGATCAACTCTGACTGATTATTATTTAACCCGCAACAGATTAATGTTCGGATTTAAATATACATCAGTGAGGACTAAATTCGCTTTGTGGAGACAGGCTGTTTGGCAACTAATGTTCGGCAGGCCTGCCCAGAGAATTGCTGTTAAGGATTTCTTTGCAGGAAAAGTTGGTCCCAGCGAAGCGCAAAAATGGAATGAAAGTGCGCTTTATCAGGTTGATTTATCAATTATTTCGGTTAATTACAACACGCCGGATCTTATCGATGCTTTGCTGAAAAGTATTTCGAGAAACGAGAAACGAGAAACGAGAAACGAAATCATCATTTTGGATAATGGTTCGCAAAACGGTTGTGCTGATGTTGTCAAAAAATACCCCAATGTAAGGTTTATCCAAAACTCAACGAACACCGGTTTTACAGGAGGCAATAATAAATTGATGAAATTCTCAAGAGGCAAATATATCTTGATGTTAAATTCAGATATTGAAGTAATTGATGGGAGCTTGGATCAGATGTTAAAGGAAGCAGAGGATTTCAAACAGAATGCAGTTATTTCAGGTTCTTTAATTTTTCCTGATGGGACTTTACAGGACAGCGTTTTTTACCTTCCGACAATTTGGGGGGCGATAAAAGAATA
>CAYMZB010000024.1:0-2795 GCA_964394845.1 uncultured Gammaproteobacteria bacterium
TAAAATCCCAACCTTTAACATCATCTATATATCCATTATTATCGTCATCTATTCCATTTCCTGCTATTTCACCCGGGTTTACCCAAATATTTGCAGCCAAATCTGGATGGTTATAATCTACCCCTGAATCAATAACTCCTACTACTACCTGTTCAGAACCTTTGGAAATTTCCCAAGCCTCCGGAGCATCTATATCTGCATCTTCCTTACCCCCTGTCTGACCAGTATTATGAAGACCCCATAATTTTGGAAAATCCGGATCATTTGGCATTACGTCAGCATAATAAATAAAGTTTGGTTCTGCATAATCAATGTCAGGATTTTTCTTTAATTCTTCAACAACTTCTTCTATTGAAATATCCTGCTTTTCAAAAGTGAGTTTATGAGTTCTTGATAAGTCATGCTTTAAAAACTCGCCTTCTTCTATCTTCCTTTTTCCTTCTGAGATATCTTGAGAAAATTTAGTTTTAAATTTAGCCAGTTCCTGCTCCGGAGACTGTGTTCCTTTAAATACCTTTTCCATGGTCTTAATTTGATATTTAGAATTAATGGTGCCAAGAACAGAAGGAAGACTGGAAGTATCAACAGAGGAAAAAGGAATTGCCTGGTTTTCAATATCAAGTGATTGTATGCCAGGTTTAAAATTTAGTTTGCCCAGTGGAGTTTTTAGTTTTATCAATACTTCTCCCTGAGCAAATTCCGGTTTTTTCTCCTTATCTTTATCAAGAGAATCAATAGATCCGGTTTCTTTTTTATCAAATGCTTTAGGAAATAATTTAAGAGGATTGCCAGAGGTGACTAAATATACTCCTGTTATTATCCCACCCAGAAGTATGATGAGCAATAACAGATGAACAATGCCTTGTTGATTTAATTTCACCTTAATACCATTGTGGATATAACCTCACTGATTGTCAAGAAATTTATTAACCAGTAAAAATTCTGCCTGGGGTTTTTCCAGTAGATCTGGATTTAATACAAAGATTTACTTAAATTGAACCGAAAGGGAAGTGTCCAGAACTACTGCCAATCTTTTCAAAAAAGATAGGGAAGGTGTACTTTGACCACTTTCTACTCTGGAGATAACAGATTGTCTGGTCTTTAACTTTTTGGCAAGTTGCGCTTGTGTTAAGCGTTTTTCAATTCTTGCCCGAATTAAAGCACGGGCTATTTCATATTCTAATCTACTTTCCTCATAAACCTTTTTGAATTCAGGGTTTTTAAGAAGTAGTTTTTTGTGTGTTTCCCAATTCATCATAGTTTAATAATATCACAATATTATGATATTTCAAGAGTCAATTCTTATTCTGACGTGATGTAAAATTATTTAATCTATCAATGGCGGTCTTTATTTCTTTTATCTCTGTCTTTTGCTTCTTTTTTTGAAAAGCATGAAGTAGTAAGAATGTTCGATTCACTATTGCCACATAAAAGATCCTAATATTGTCACCTCCCACGATTCTTAGTTCCCAAAGAGAAGTGCCAGTTAATTTTTTTGAGTGAGGAGGACCTACTAATACGCCAAATTCTTTTAATAAATCTAAGATATCTGCTATCTTACTTTGTATCTTAATATCTAAATTCTGAATAAAATCAAAAATAGGTGATTTACCCTGAGCAGTTTCGTAATAGATAATTTCCCATTTCTGATCCATAAACTCAGTTTATCATAATAAGGGAAGCTGCTTTTAAGTTTCTTCTTCGCAGGATTCTTCCAGGAAGTCAGATTTAATGGCCCAAAAACTTACAGAATTGGGTTCTCAGTGATATCTATGGAAAAATCTATTTTTTATCGAAGGTTTTACTACGCCATTCCTCAAACTTTCTAGACTGTTCAACTGATTGAATTTGGTCTTGTGTAATAAACAAAGAATTGTTGGAGTTAAAAAGCTTTGACAGATAATCAGATAAATAATCTTGAGGATTATCTATATATGCACTATCAGCGCTAAATTGAATTAAGAGATTTCTGTCAGGAAAATAAATTTCATAAATTTTATCAAAAAAGCCTCTTTTGGATGCTTGAGCTTTTTGTTCGCTTGTAAGATTCGTGTTGCAATAGTAGAACACAATCTGTTGGTTGCTAAATGAGGTAGTTTCAGGTTTTGACTTATCGTTTGTACATTTAAAATTTTCACCGGAAACTATAATAGATTTCTCTTTTTCGCTAACTTGTCTATCGAATTCATATACCTTGAGTTCAATTGGGAATGCAATATCCGAATCACTCAATTTAAATTTATCTCTCAATACGTTAGGAACTTCATAGTAAGAAATATAAGAATTTTTCATTGGAATAGAAACTGAATCAGTTAATTTAAAAACCGTTAATGGGTTGTAGTTATTATCATGATTTGTTGATACGTAAGGCAATGTAAGTCCCTTTAATTCTTTCGGATAAAATTGAAAGGCTTGTTTAGTATTTATATTAGCCCAAGGAATATTACCGCTATAAGTGTCTTCTATATTAGAGAATACAGATTTTAGATTTGAAGCAGTATAAGTTGAATTTCTTTCTTCAGATTTAGAAGCAGTTTGTTGATTATCACCAGAGGAGATTTTTTCAGAACCCTTAGAAGTAAAAAGAACAAAAGCAATAACACCTATTACAACAACCCCAATTATGATAAAAACTGAGGAAAGACCTTTTTGTGAATAGGGCAATATCATTTTCATCTTGCTAATTTAATAGTTGCACACCACCCCCCCTGTCAACAAGCCGAATTGACTCCTTTAAAATGACCCTCTAATCTAATCGTTGCCTCATGGTAGATTCACTCTTTCAGGATCAAAAT
>CAYMZB010000025.1:0-5272 GCA_964394845.1 uncultured Gammaproteobacteria bacterium
CCAGGTTGGGATAATCTCAGAGAAAGAATAGAGGCCTTTAAATGAAAATCCGAAGGATTATAAGGTGCAGAATTTGTAAAAGTTCCAGATTAAAAAAAGTGTTCGCTTTAGGCGAACAACCATTAGCAAATCAATTTTTAAAGGATCACATAAAGGTTAAAGAATATCCTTTAGATCTATATCAATGCCAGCATTGTACTTTACTTCAGTTGGGATATGTTGTTAAAAAGGAAGAAATGTATGATGAATATTTTTATGTTCCTTCTATTTCCAAAACCTATCTTAAGCATTTTGAAGATCTGGCTAAAAAATTAATTGAGCAGTTAGGTCTAAAAAAGGGTTCTTTAATAGTAGATATAGGAGGCAATGATGGATCACTGCTTGCCGAGTTTAAAAAAAGAGGGATGAAAGTTATTAATATAGAACCTGCCAAAAATATCAAGGTTAAAAAGGGAATTCCTGTAGTCAGAGATTATTTCACTCCGCAAATAGCTAAAAACATAGTTTTAGTTAAAGGCAGGGCAAAGCTCGCTACGGCTACTAATGTTTTTGCTCATATGGATAATCTTGTGGAATTTTTAAAAGGATTAGATATTCTTCTTGATAAAGACGGAGTATTCTTTGCTCAATTCCCTGATGCCAGAAATCTCCTTGCAGAAAACCAATTTGATACCATTTATCATGAGCATCTAAGCTATTTTACTTACGAACCGCTTTATCATCTATTTGCCAATACCCCTTTTGAGCTTTGGCAGATAACTTCCGATAATATTCATGGAGGATCAATGCAGATTTGGGTGAGGAGAAGACCAAAATTACTTGCGAATTTTATTAAAGACGTAACTATTATTAGAAAAGAATTACACGAATATCTGAACATAGAAAAAAAGAAAGGAAGACATATAATTGGATATGGCGCAGCAGCTAAAGGAACAGTATTATTAAATTATTGCGGACTTTCTAATTCTATTATCGATTATATTGTTGACGGCACTCCATATAAGCAGGGTAAGTTTGTTCCCGGAGTTAATATTCCAATTATTAGTGAGGAAGCATTTGTAAAAGAGCTTCAGGGTAAAAGACCGCCAATGATTGTCTTAATTTTAGCATGGAATTTTAAAAAAGAGATTATTGCAAAAGTAACTGAAATGTATAAGCAAGTCGGATTAAAACCAATTTTTGTTATTCCTATCCCAAGAGTGGAGATTTTATAAAAGATTATGAGTAAAATATTTGTGTCGGGAGTAGCAGGATTTTTAGGCTCTCATTTAGCTGAGAGGTTGATTAATAATGGTCATCAAGTTATTGGTGTTGATAATCTATCTGGCGGCTATTTAGATAATGTTCCGCAGAAAGTTAAATTCTATAAGGCTGATTGTATTGATCGAAAATTAATGTTTGAGTTAATGAAAGATATAGATATAGTCTATCATTGTGCTTGTGCTGGACATGAAGGATTATTAATATTTTCACCTCACTATATTACTTCAAATACTTTTGGGACTACGATTTCTATGATCTCGGGAGCTATAGCTCGTAAAGTTAAAAGATTCATTCTTTGCTCTAGTGCTGCTAGATATGGTGCATTGAAAACTCCATTTAAAGAGGATATGCTTCCTAAACCTCAAGATCCTTATGGGATTGCAAAATACGCATCAGACTTAGCTTTAATTGAATTAGGTAATACTCATGATATGGAATATGTAATTGCAGTACCACATAATATAATTGGCACTAGACAAAAATATGATGATCCATATAGAAATGTAGTTTCTATTTTTATCAATCTAATGCTTCAAGGAAAATCACCTATGATTTATGGAGATGGCCTTCAAGAAAGATCCTTTTCTTTTGTTAGCGATGTTGTAGAACCACTTATAAAAATGGGGACAGTTCCAGAAGCGAATGGACAAATAATTAATATTGGTCCTGATAAATCTACAACCACAGTTCTTGATCTTGCAAGGATTATAGCTAAATTAACTAATTTTAAAGGTGAATTTAAACATTTTCCTGATAGACCCCGCGAAGTGGAGGTTGTTCATTGCTCTGCGGATAAAGCTCGTAAAATTCTAGGTTATGAACCTAAAAAACAACTTGAAGTTGGGTTAATAGAAATGGTCGAATGGATTAAGAAACGAGGGGTAAAACCTTTTCAATATATTTTACCAGTTGAATTTCCAGATAGTCCTTTAATTCCTAAAACTTGGAATAATAAATTATTTTAATATCGAAAATTAGTATGAAAAAATCTATTTCTAGCCTTATAGATAAAGTAAAAATTGGGAGAGGATATTCAGGTAACTTATACTGTCAGATTTGTAAAAAAAAGTTTAAATCTACTCAAGCCCGTGTAGATAGAGGACTGGGAAAGTACTGTTCTAAAAAATGTTATGGTTTAGCAGTTTTAGGTAAACCGCGACCTGATATAGGCCAAAAGATTAGTAATGCCAAAAAAGCAAAGGGGATCTATATAAATTTTGAATGTGAAGTCTGTGGGAAAGAAATTAAATTTTCTCCTTCTCATGCTAAGGGAAGAAGGACTTGTAGTAGAGAATGTGCAGGTCAATTAATAAGCCAGAGATTAAAGAAGATGTGGGAAAATCCTTCAGAAGGTTTGATAGAGAAGCTTCGAGCATCTGCTATAAAAAGAAGGGAAAAGGGCAGGATAGACAAAGAGACTAAGCCAGAGAAAATATTTAGGGAAGAGTTGGAAAAAAGAAAGATTATATTTGAACAGCAATTTGGGTTCGATGGAATGATGATAGCAGATTTCTTTATCCCTTCCCTACAAGCGTTCATCTTTGTAGATGGAAGTTATTGGCATAGTCTTCCTAGCTCTAAAGAGAAAGATTGGCAACAAATAGCTTATGTCAGATCCAAGGGAATGAAGGCATATAGGTTTACTGATAAACAAGTTTTTGAAAACATCTCAAAATGTTTAGATGAAGTTTTAGAGGATTCTTTCCAACCTTTTTCTTTTGCAGATTTAATAGATAGTTTTACTATTTTAGGAATTAAAACTGAATATGCTGAGGGAGGTAAATTAAAACAGGCTGTAAAAGACTATCGAAGAATGAACAAACTACTTATCTCTGGGGTTGAATTTTATAAATACTCCAATTCTGAAAAAATAGTTAAATCAATTAAAGATTTATTAGATACTAATCTAAAAATCTTTCATCTTGTGGATAAGATACAAAAGAATGAACATACCCGTGAGGATGCTAAAAAAGCCCAGGAGCTTAATGTATACCGTTCGAAACTATGTAACAGTTTAAATAAAGAGTTTAAGCAAAAGGAGGATAATATACGAGTATGAAGGATTTGTCCATACTAATTCCTGCCAGAAATGAGATGTTTCTTAAAAATACGATTGATGATATTTTTAAAAATATTGAAGCAGATACTGAAGTTATTGCTGTTTTGGACGGTGCCTGGGTAGAGCCTCAAATTCCTCAAAATGAAAGAGTAAACATTATTTATGTTCCCCAGTCGGTAGGACAACGTGCCGGTACAAATTTGGCCTGTAAACTGTCTAAAGCTCGCTATGTAATGAAGATAGACGCCCATTGCGCTTTTGACAAAGGGTTTGACCGCAAGATGATTGAGGCATTTAAGGTTGCTGGAGATGATGTTACCATGGTTCCAATTATGCGCAATCTTTGGGCTTTTGACTGGAAATGCTTTCACTGCGGCTGGAAAAAATATCAGGGCCCAACTCCTAAAAAGTGTGAGCATTGCGGCAAGTCTGATAAACTAAGGCGAAAAATGATATGGGTTGGTAAGACTAATCCGCAAAGTACCTCTTATTGTTTTGATTCTACCCCTCACTTTCAATATTTTGGGGATTGGAAACATAGACCTCAGTACGAAAAGGATAAGGCTGAAAAAGGCCTGACTGAAACAATGTCGCTTCAGGGATCCTGCTGGATGCTGACCCGCGAGAAATACTGGGAACTTAATATTTGCGATGAATCCTTTGGCAGCTGGGGTTCCCAAGGAATTGAAGTGGCGTCAAAAACATGGCTTTCGGGCGGACGTGTCTTAGTCAATCATAAAACTTGGTACGCCCATATGTTTCGGACCCAGGGTGGGGATTTCGGTTTTCCCTATCCTATTTCCACAAAGGATCAGGAAAAAGCCAGAGAATATGCCAGAAATCTTTTTTTCAACAATAAATGGGATAAACAAATCCATCCTTTTAGCTGGCTGGTAGAAAAATTCTGGCCGGTAAGAGGCTGGAGCGAGGAAGATCTTCAAAAACTTAAGACAAATAAGTTTGAATTTAAGGGTTCGAATACAGGTGCTAAACCGGTTGAAAGTGAACCGGCCGAAGAACTGAATGGAGCGCCTTTGAAAAATGGGGCTGCCTCGCCGGAAGGCGGGCCAACTCCGGTTAAATCCAAGACAATCGGAAAGCTGTTGGAAAAAGGTGTGATATACAGTATTAAGAGTTAATATGGTAACTATTATTGGATATGGTTGGGTTGGGAAATCTGTCCAGAGGCTTTTTCCCGATGCTTATATCTATAGTCCGTCGAAAAAAGTAAACAAAAAAAAGGCAAATGCCGGCGATGTTGCCTTCATTTGTGTTCCAACACCTTCTATAGATGAGGGGAGACTTGATGTATCAATCGTTGAGGAGTGTGTTTCCTGGTGTGAGTGTACACTAATTGTCATAAGGTCAACAGTCAATCCCGGAACCTGTGATTATTTATCAAAGAAATATAAAAAAAGAATTATTATTCAGCCCGAATATCTGGGTGAGACGCCTGCCCATCCGCTTTTGGATGAGAAAGGCATTCCCTTTATTATCATGGGAGGCAATCCTGAAGATAGGAGAAAATTAATTGACCTTTACACAACGGTTTACAATGCAAATGTAAAAATCAGACAGGTTACCGCTTACGAAGCAGAAGTTATAAAATTAACTGAAAATAGAGCAATCTCATTCAAAGTAGCGCAGTGTCAGGAACTATATGACGTCTGCGAAAAAGCAGGCATAGACTACTACACAATCCGCGACGCTGTCTACGGAGACGATCCAAGATTTAATCTTTGGTGGACTTTTATTTATCCCGATAAACGGGGTTTCAGCTCAAAATGTTTGCCAAAAGATGTTTATGCATGGTGCGCGTGGGCGGAAAGTCTTGGGTATAAGCCTGAAGTTACAAGGTCTTTATTGAAATGCAATAAAAAATGGCTCTCCCGAGGATTTTCAGGATAATTCAACTGCCAAGAAGTTTATAATAGTATACGATACAATGTC
>CAYMZB010000026.1:0-4806 GCA_964394845.1 uncultured Gammaproteobacteria bacterium
AGTATAAACCCAAAGAAAATACCAAAGAATACCTGGGTGCCTCCAACTACATTCACCAAAGCAACCGGTCCTATAGAGATAGCCAAAAACGTTAATAATTTTGCTATCAAAAAGACCCCCTCGTTAAATAAGATTAAAACCAGGGCAAACTTACGTATCTTTTTTTGAGTTTTCTTAAAGGCTTGACTAAAAGAAGGGAATAAAATATACAAAATCAATCCCCCCAAAGCAAAACCCCAACTCTCAAAACTAATCACTTTTGAAAAAGGATTTGTTTCGGAAATGTACTTAAATACAATATAAGATAATGCCCAAAATAGATCAGCCAATAATATTAGTGTGAATGCAGAGGATAACTTAAAGTTCTTCTGTCCTTTATCTAAAGATACTCCGATTGTTGCCAGCAGAATTAAAAAAAATCCTAATAACTGTAAAAGAGTTATTGTCTCCTTTAAGAATACTACAGATAGTAGTAATGTTATTATAGGTGTTATTTGAAAAAGAATAATAATCTTACTAGCTTCACTATCAGATAAGGCTTTAAAATAAAAAGCTGCTCCCCAGATAGTTAACATACCTGTAAACATAACCAGGACAGTATTGTGAAAACTCAACACTGGGAAACCGGTAATAATCCAAAGTAAAATTCCAAAAAATACTGCTATGATTGAACTATAAATAGGTAGACTTTTATAATCTGTTATTTCTTTCTCAAGGATATATTTGTCAATGAAATTAACTATTGAATATGTTGCTGGGGCCAAAAGAGCAAAAAATAACCAATTCATTCTGACGGAGTTGGTTTCTCCCAACCTTCTGATTGATAAACTGCCAAAACTAAGACGCAAGTAGGACTATCCTTAATGTGGGTTATGGTTGTGGCAGATCGTATTTTTGACTCATCAAACTTTATCCCCCTAAATTTAGCAAGATCTTTTAGGGAATTTTTGATCCTTAGGTTTATCTCTGATTCAACAGCTATCTTTGTTTCCCCTTTAATCTCGTGTTCAACAAACATTCCCCTCCCGTCTTCCAATTGATACCATCCCAATCCCGCAGCTATAAATTTTCCTGCTTCTTCACTTCGAATTTCTGCCTTAATTACATACAACTTATAGCCATATTCTTCTGATGGTGTTTCATACCGTCTGATTTTGTTTACTTTTGATCCTGGAGGAATAATAGAAGATAGCGCAATTAAATTATAATTATAGACACCTGCATCTTTTAAAGCGCTGTCAAAGGCAGATAGTGTAGTTCTCCCGCTTCCCGCTCCACAAACAATCTTTATGTCCATTTTTAAATATTACCATATTTGACAATTATTAAGGCATCGGCCTACATTAAAGTAATGAACCCCTCTTCTAAATTTATTCTCATATTAATTGCCATATCAGTTTTAATTATCGGGCTGGCATTTGCCATCAGAAGTTACCAACAACAAAATACTCAAAAAACTCGAAAAACTGCCATTCCTGAAACAGACACCAATGTTTATGCTCGTCAATTCCTGAGCCCCAGTTCAAATTTTAATCCCTCTCTGCAACAAAAGCTTCTTTGTCCTTTAATCTCATCATTTTGTTTAAATAAAACCAATATTAATAATGGAACACTGCTTGTAAAACTTTCCCAAAGCACACCTTTATTTGCTGCATTTGACGGAGATTTACAATTATTAGTTTCATTTCATCCCACAGGATTACAAAAACAAGAATTCAATACTGCTATCTTAAGTTCCCCTAACCTGGGCTTAATAGCTTACTATGAATTTATGGGACCCGGATCAGGACCCGGAACAGGAAACAGAAAAGTCAAAGAAGGAGAAATAATCGCGACAGCCAGCAGTCAACTGCTGCCTGCTAACCCGTCATACTCTCTTTCGTTTCAGGTAGTTTCAGTTAATTCCACTTCAAGTACAGTATTGCCCCTGAATAATTTCAGTTTTAAACAATGAGTTTTAAACAATGAGAAAAATTAAATTTAGAGTTATTCTTTTTCTATTTACTATAATTTTAGGATCACTGGTCTTATATAATCCTGCTTCTGCTGTTTACTATAATGCTTTTGATCTTGACAAATCCATTCAAACAAATTCCCAGTATGGCAACTTTGCCTGCACAGTCACCACCGCTCAAACAGGCAGCGCTATTCAGGCTGCAGTTAATATTGTTGGAGATATAGCTGGTTTTAATAGAGTAGGATGGAAGCTATCCCACAATAACACTAATGATGAAGATACCTCTGAAGTTATTGGTACTAATACTGTTTTTCCTAAAAATCACTCTTTTAGTACCTCAATTGAAGGAAATATAGTTTATGCTATCTCTGCTACTTTTTACTCTGATCCTGCAAGCCGTACTGCTATAGATTGTTTTGCTGCTTTTACCACCAACCCTGCTTCTTCTGATACAACAGCTATCCTTTTAGGCAGGGTAATTAAAAATAGTCCTGGCACCCAAAGCTGCAATGAAAACAGATTTTACTATGGTGATAACTGCGGCAATTCCAGCTGCCAAGGTGGCCCTAACTACACCATAACCTGGTCTCAAGGGAGTAACAGTCAAAGCCTGAATAATAATAGCTGTTCAGCTCAAGCAGGTCAAGATAAGCCCCGTTATACATTTGAATCCACGGGTAATCCGGACGGAGACAGAAATGGCAGATTGGTTAACGCTCAAATCAATTTTACTGACCCAAATGTGTTTTTAACAGGGTGGGGTTTTGCTGTTACTGATTCTGCTGATAATATTTATCCTGGTTCTCAACAGGGAAGTTATTTTTCCTCTCCTGGTCCCAGCCAAACAATCCAGGTCAAGGTTTTCCGGGATGGAGAGTATAAGTGGAATCATCTGTGGTTTTATTATAAAGAGCTAAATCAGGCCAGCTGTCAAAGTATTAGCCTTTCCAAGGTAACACTTCTTACAGGTGAACAATTTACAGGCAACATCACCATGAAAAACCAGGGCGCCAAAACCTGGAGCCCGGGAGCAAACTATCGTTTAGGCAGTCAGAATCCTCAGGATAATCTCTCCTGGGGATTTAACAGGGTTAATTTGCCTTACTCAGTTAGTCCTGGCCAGGGAGTTAATTTTAGTTTCAACTCCACAGCCCCAACTACTCCTGGAACCTATAATTTTGATTGGCAGATGGCTCAGGATGGAGTTAGTTGGTTTGGTCAAACATGTTCAGCTAAAATTACAGTCTTGTCTCCTCCAATTATTAAGTCTCTTCAAGTTTCCAACAGTAATTTCACCCAGACAGGAGGTTTTAGCGGAACCAATAAAGTTTCTGGTCTAACTCAAGCTGAAGGAGGTTCTAACTGGTATAATCCTATGAATATTACCTTAAATGCAACAGCCAATGGAACAGGAAATTCCATAAAACAATATTTTGTAGCATTTTATGATAAAAAAGAAGGAACAGGCTCTATTCAGTCTGCCTACTCTTCCATAATAGCTAATCCCACAACCTCAGATCCTAATGCTAATCTTAAATCTCTATTAATTGCCCATCCTGATGCAGGTTTCTTACTGGCTTATGATGCTGTCAACAGCAAATCTTATGTCTGGAATCCATCTTTAAACAAATCAAATAAATGGGTGGATATTACTGATCTGGGTGTTAGTGGTAAAGACATCTGCAGTTCTACCCCTTGTACTTCTACTAATATTTACTATAAAGTGTATCCTGTTAATTCTACTCCTACTTGGAAAGTTTTAATGTATAAAAACTTTGGTGGCAAAACTATGTACACAGCAGGATATGTTATAGACAATAACGGATTAAGTAATTATCAATCAGATATTAATCCTTAATGAAGTCTAATTACTAAAAGGAAAGTCTTTATTTACAATAGAAAGAAAGCTACGATAAATCCGTTTCCAGATACCCACAGGATTACCTGAAACAAGACGTAATTGATATTTCCCATTTAGAGGGCTGGAAGAAGCGTTTTTTACTCCTGCTTCCAAGTATGCACCATTAATATCAACTGCTCGCCTATAGGATTCAAACGAATCAGCAGTTGTGACTAAAGGTAAGCCTTCACTGGTAATGGACTGTCGTTTACTCAAATCTTCTGGATAAGCAATATCAGTACCCATCTCTCCACCTTTGGGGTGGTAAATATCTGGATTACCATCAGTAACTCCTGAAATTACATACCATCTGTTATTTGCAATATCAAACGCTGCTCCAAAAATAGCAAGGCTGATATGTGACCCTTGTGTTGTTTCAGAATAGAAAGCTTGATTCAGTTGGAAAGACTTTCTGTATTTCCATGCAACTTGTGGATTATTCCTGGCATAAATGTAATAACCTCCCACAGCTCTATCAGAATCATTCGGAGGAGTACCCCATTCACCATTAAAACGGTCCCACATTTGTTCTTCGCCACCATATACTAAATAAACAGGATTATCAGGCAGAGAAACAGCATTCGTTTGTGGAGAGTTTGGAGGAATTTGGCCTTCTGCTTGAACAGAAGATTCTGTCCCAGAAGAAGTAATAGCTGTAACTGCAACTATCCCTGCTAAAGCTAAGCTAGTCAGAGTCCGCAGTGTAGGGTGGCTAATAACTCTTCTAAGAGTATTAATGTCAGGAATAGAGGGAGTGACAAATCGGGACAGAGGTTCTCTACCTCTTCTGCTTGGATCTTCTACCCTAATACCTAGTCTTTCCATAAACAGTTTTCCTTTTAAATAACCTAACCTATAATATCATAACAACTTTGCAAAATCAAACAATTCTGCAAATGGTGGCATATAATTTATAACTTCTTTTCAGACCTAAAATAAACCGTAGGAC
>CAYMZB010000027.1:0-3745 GCA_964394845.1 uncultured Gammaproteobacteria bacterium
GCAGTTAAAATTCTTTTTGTTAATAATTCTTTTGTTCCCTTGTGGCCCGAATGAATTCCTGCAATCGAGTAATCAAGCATTTTTAATGCCTCATCCGGTATAGATAAAGTACCATCAAGCAAAATATCTATTTCGAGTCCATTAAATACTCGGGTATTTTTATACCTCGATTGCAGATCTTGAATAACTTTTGTCCTCTTTCCTATTAATTTCGTGACTCCCTCTTTAGAATGCGTCGTCATCGAAGGAGAATGATCGGACAAACCTATATACTCATACCCAAGCTTTTGAGCATTTTTAACTATTTCTTCCAGCGAATCAGCGCCGTAATCATGGGAGGAATCAATTGGAAAATTAGAATGCAGATGAAAATCTCCTTTTATATCCTCAATTTCTACCAGTTTAGGAAGGCTATGTTTAATTCCGGCTTCAATTTCACCAGTATCCTCTCTTATTTCAGGAGGCGGAGTTTGCATATCTAAGATTTTGTAAACCTCGTCTTCTGTTTTGCATTTGATGAGCTTACTCGTCACTTGCCCATTAGTACTTGTCACCCTCTTAATTCCTTTATCACTTAAAGAAAATCCTTTTTCTAAGGCTATTGTCCTCAGATGAACATTATGATGCTTTGATCCGGTAAAATGCTGGAGTAGAGCACCATAAGAGTCAGGTGGCCCGGCGAGCAAATCAACATGAATTCCTGATTCAAGGATTATAGAAGCCTGAGTCTCCCCCTGCCCCTGAATTTCTTTTACGCCGGGCATTTTTACAAAATGCCCAACCACCTCTTCAGGATTTTTTGATGAAACTGCAAAATCCAAATCACCTATTGTCGCAAGCTTCCTTCTTAAACTGCCCAAAGGATTTGCCTCAATTACGTTTTTATCGGATTTTAAAAATTGAAGAATTTTTTCGGCCTGGGCAAATGCATAAGGTAAATTCATCCGTCCGTTTCTTGATAAAATCTCACTCAACCCTCTTTTAATTTTTTGAGCTGCTTTTTCAGAAATTCCATCTTCAACTAATTTCCCATTCTCCAATTTATTTTTCAGATCATCAATACTTTTAACTCCTGCTTTTGATAAATCCAAAGCTGTAACCGGGCCGATTCCAGGGACTTTAATCAATTCGTACACAACCCCGGGGTGCCTGCTTAAAATAATCTCAAAGTGGTTTACTTTTTCGGTTTTAAAATATTCATCAAGATACCCCTGAATACTTTTACCTACTCCAGGAATATCTCCCAATTTCCCTTCCCTCCACAAATCTTTCAGTTCTGCAGTTGAGTGCTCTATTGCATCGGAAGCGCTATTATAAGCGCGGATTTCAAAAAAATTACCTTTCGACAATGTTATTGCAGTTGCAACAGATTTTAAAAGATTAGCAATATCTGCATTCGAGCCTTTCATATCAAAACTATACCATTTTCACTTAAGGTTTGTTAAAATACCCATGCGAGTTTGAGGCCGTAGCTCAATGGTTAGAGCGCTTCCCTGTCACGGAAGAGGTTGCGGGTTCGAGTCCCGTCGGTCTCGCAGATATCAAAAACATCCGCTCTAAGCGGATTTTTTTGTATCTTGAGGCTAGCAAGGGTCTCGACTAAATCTTCGATTTGGTTCGGCTTTCTAAACGAAGTGAAGAATGGGTGGATTGTTTTATTGACTATTTTATAAACTTATAGTATTATAGTTCTATGAGCAATAGTGTAGAAGTAAAATTTGATGAATATGTGGGCGGAGGACAGATAGAAACACCTTGGATTAGTCTTTGTAATCATGTCGAAAAAGGGAAAATAGCAACTGTAAATCCTAGGGATTTAATGTATATTGAAGTTGCAGGTTATAAACCAAAACTCCTCGGTCATGTATATCCGGGAACTAATGAAGAAATTAGACGTGCCTATTTTTCTCCAATACTAGATGGCAACGGTCTAAATATCGGATTTAAACCAAGAACTGACTTAAAGATATCTAGGAGTATCAATTTCTCTGATACAGTTGGCCCTTTTAGGTGGGGCATAAATTTTTCTGTCAACAGATATCCAGGTACAAAAGATCCTTATAGCAGCCTCGAACAAGTTTTGGAATTCTATTTTATTTCACCATCAAAAGATGATCCTATCACCTGGGAATCACTGCTGAGTGGACAACATGAACCTACAGAAGTATTATTTCGAGAAACTGGATATTATAATCCTTTAAGTCTTAATCTTACACATACAGATCGTTCTGATAATGAAATCAGAAATGAGATTGTCTTTGGATCAAGCGGAAAATTAAATGAGGTTACATTTAAAGGGGAGGTTCTATTTAACGCTAACCCTAAAGGGTGGAGACGCGGATATAATCAATCATTTCTTAACGACTTGCGATTAGGTCTTAAAAAATTACCAGTAGGATTTAAAAATGCTGGGATGCTTACAACTCCAAATGGTGAAGAGATGCTGCACGTAACTAGTAAGTATAGATCATACCTAGAAAGTATGGACATTCCTACCTCACTTAATACCCTTGCTCTATTTAGAAATTTTTTTCCAGAGGATTTAGTTAGGGATCCCCGATCACCAGATACCAGTTTAGATGACTTTTGGAAAAATGCTGATCTTAGTACTGAATTAGGCTTAAATAACCGTGAGATAAAAGCTAATAAGACTTATCTACGTTAACACTTTTAAAAAGTTGCCTTAAAACAATAAAGGATCTGTATCAGGAATAAAAACCCTAGAAGTAACTTCCGCGTACAAATAAGTAAAACATGGTTTGTTGACACAGTAAGGATTTAGCAAAATCTCTACTGCTGCATGTATTTATCAACCTTTTGATTGATATTGATCTAGTTTGATGTAATTGACAAAGGTTTGTTCTTAGTGTAAAAAGTTAGTCAGCTGCCTGTAGTATTTTTTTAAAGTAAATTTAGAAATATTAAGAAAGAAATTTAGAAAATGGCAAGATCAGGTAAAAAAACCAGGGCAGCAAAAAGAGTTTCATCCGAAAGCAAAATCACAGTTGACCGCGGACAAAAGACTTCGGGCAACTTCCTTGATAAAATCCAAAACGATTTGGAAAAGAACCAATCCTATCTAAATTTAATCCTCGGGGCATTAATAATTATTGTTTTAGGAGTATTAATTTTCAATTATTTTAACAAACCAACAGAAGAACCCGGTGATATAGGCCCATCACAACAAGTGACAGATGAACAGGGAGATGTAACCAGAGAAAGTTTACCCGGAAAATATACTGTTAAAAAAGGTGATACATTATTCCTTATCGCACAAAAATACTATAACGATGGGGAGAAGTACCCGATGATAATGAGTGAAAACAACCTGAAATCTGATTCAATCGAGGCTGGACAGGAACTAACTATACCTAAAGTTGAAGTTGCAGAAAGTCCCTCACCGGCATCGCAAATTGAATCTTCGCCTTCTTCAACTGCAAAACCTGAAGAATCAATATCACCATCAATGAATCCAAGCGCTGTTCCTGCACCGGCAGGAGAAAAAGGCGGAGCGCTAAATCAAACTACCTGGGGTGAGAATATATCAACAACAACTTACACTGTAGTAGCCGGGGACTGGTTATCAAAGATTGCGGGAAGAGCATATGGGGATATAATGCAGTATGAAAAAATAGCTAAAGCAAATAATATTTCAGACCCGAATAGTATTGAGGTCGGAACAGTATTAAAAATCCCCAGGGATTAAATCCCAAATATAAATGAAAAACCTCCTGCCAAAGGTACT
>CAYMZB010000028.1:0-16180 GCA_964394845.1 uncultured Gammaproteobacteria bacterium
AGGCATTGGACCGTCCGGCGCAGAAACTACCAAAATTGCCCCGTCAGTTTGGGCAGCACCGGTGATCATGTTTTTAATATAGTCAGCGTGTCCGGGCATGTCGATGTGAGCATAGTGTCTTTTCTCTGTTTCATATTCCTGATGTGAGATATTAATGGTAATTCCGCGGGCTTTTTCTTCCGGAGCATTATCAATCTGATCAACTGACCTTTTTTCTGCCAAACCTTTAGCAGCCAATACATTAGTTATTGCTGCAGTCAAAGTAGTCTTGCCATGGTCAACATGACCCATGGTTCCAATATTTACATGTGGTTTACTTCTATCAAATTTTTTCTGTTCAGCCATATTTTTATTATTTTACCATTGTCATTCTGGCTTTGTCCAGAATCAACTTAGCAATGAAATACCAGCCTTTTATTTTAGCTGGTAAATATACATATACCGTATTTACCCAATAAATACAATAGTCTAGTTAGCAGACAAAAGAATAGTACCTACTATTAAACTCATTACTCCTGCCAAAACTCCTAAAGTCAAATAGATTTTAGAATTTTTCTTGGCATGAATAAATCCTAATAACGACAATATAACTACTATTGAGTTTGCAATCAGAAGTCCTAGTACAAATATTAGAAGCAAGATACTACCCTTTAAACCTCCTCCAACACCAACAGCAGTTACAAATAGAAGAATTTGAGTCGGTGTTTCTGCTCCAATTCCATGAATTGTTCCTACTAAATAAGCAGTTTTAACTCCAAAGCTTTGTGGATATTGTAAGCTATGATGTTCATGTTTACCCGGTAAATAATTATAAATCCTGCTTAATCCTTTAAAGATTAACATCCACCTGCTTACAAACCTAAACTTTTCCTTCTTGAGGATTATTGATAAAAGCATCCAAAGCCCTAAAATAATTAAAGTTAACCCTACGACAGGCCCCATTACATTATCTACCCAGCTAGGTAAACTTACCCCTAATGCAATTGCCAAAAGCCCCAAGCAAATTACCACTACAGCATGAGCAATAGCATAAACAAAACCATATAAAATAGCACTTTTATTATCCTTTGCTTGAGCAATAATATCGGAAATAGCGGCAATATGATCCCAATCTATGCCATGACGGAATCCGAGTATTAGAATCGATAAAACCAGCAAAGGCGAAGATAGGTTATCTGCCATAAGTTTGAAGTAGTAAAGTTAATGTTCTACCCGGCCGGTAAAACCAGAGGTCTCAATAATTTTTTGAGTAATATTACTTGGAACTGGCTCGTAGTGATCTGCTTCCATATAATATGTTGAACGACCTTGAGACATGCTCCTTATGGCAGTTGCGTATCCATGCATTTCAGCAAGAGGGACTAAAGCAATAATAACTCTGGCATTACCTTTAGTTTCAGATGATAAAATCTGAGCCCTTTTTGAAGATAAGTCACCTATAATTTCACCCAAAAATTCTTCCGGGGCAGTAACTTCCACCTTCATAATAGGCTCAAGTAAAATCATGTCAGCTTTTTTCGCTGCTTCTGATAATCCCAAAGAAGCTGCAATCTTAAATGCCACCTCAGATGAATCAACATCATGAAATGATCCATCAAAAACTGTTACTTTAATATCTGTCACCGGATATCCAGCCAAAATCCCGGTATCTTCTTTTTCAATAACTCCTTTTTCAATTGGCGCAATAAACTCTTTTGGGATAGCTCCGCCAACAATCTCAGAAACAAACTCCCTACCAGTTCCACGAGGCAAGGGTTCAATCCTAAGTAAACAATGCCCATACTGTCCTCGGCCGCCTGTTTGTCTGATATATTTACCTTCTCCTTCTGCTTGCTTATTAATAGTTTCTTTGTAAGCTACTTGCGGTTGACCGACATTAGCTTCTACCTTAAATTCCCTTTTCATCCTATCTACCAATACTTCAAGCTGCAGCTCACCCATTCCGGCAATGATTGTTTGACCGGTTTCAGCATCAGATTTAACTCTAAAAGTAGGGTCTTCCTCAGCCAATCTTTGAAGCGACAAACCCAATTTTTCCTGGTCGGATTTAGTTTTAGGTTCAATAGCCAGAGAAATAACCGGCTCAGGAAAAGAAATAGATTCTAAAATAATTGGTGCGCTATCATCACAAATAGTATCCCCAGTGATAGTGTCTTTTAATCCGACTGCTGCTACAATTTCTCCGGCATAGCTTTCCTCAATTTCTTCCCTATCATTAGCATGCATCAGCAAAAGCCGACCAATTCTTTCTTTAATCTTTTTTGTAGAGTTATAGGCATATACACCACTTTTTAGTGTTCCGGAGTAAATTCTAATATAAGTTAACTTTCCAACATGAGGATCTACTTGAACTTTAAAAGCTAATGCAGACAAAGGAGCTTCTGGGGTAGTTTTTCTCTCAAGTTGCTCTTCTAAATTAGCCGGATTTTGACCGAATACTGCTCCGATATCCTGAGGAGAAGGTAAATACTCAACAACACCGTCAAGCATAAACTGAACACCTTTATTTCGGAGAGAAGACCCAACCATAACTGGCACGATTTTATTTTCAATTACTGCTTTTCTTAAAACTCTTTTAAGCTCCGGAACGCTAATTTCCTCCCCGCCTAAATATTTTTCCATTAATACGTCATCTGTACCAGAGATTTCCTCAACCAGTTTTTCCCGGTGTTTTTCCACCTCTGAAACCATATCAGCAGGAATTTCCACTTCAATGAATTTAGCGCCTGTTTCATCACCTTCCCAGATAAATGCTTTTTTAGTTAATAGATCAACTACTCCTTTAAAATCATTTTCTTTGCCTATAGGAAGATTACAAGCAAGGGCATTAGCGCCTAATCTATCTCTGGCAGATTGAATTGTGCCTAAAAAGTCTGCACCAACTACATCCATTTTATTAGCAAAAGCAATCAAGGGGACCTGGTATTTATTAGCCTGTCTCCAGACAGTTTCTGTTTGAGACTGCACTCCGGATGCAGAATCCAAAACTATTACTCCGCCATCTAGAACCCGCAAAGACCTTTCTACTTCAGCTGTAAAATCAACATGTCCAGGAGTATCAATTAAATTAATTCTTATTTCCATATCCTGATACGGTCCGCTTTTAGGAGTCCAAAAAGTAGTGACAGCAGCGGAAACAATGGTAATTCCACGTTCTTTCTCCTGATCCATCCAATCAGTGACTGTAGTGCCTTCATCAATGTTACCAATTTTATAAGTTCTACCTGTATAGAAAAGTATTCGCTCAGTTGTAGTAGTTTTCCCGGCATCAATGTGGGCAATAATACCAATATTTCTAATTCTATCCAGGGGGAAATCACGCTTAGTCTTTTGAACTGCCATGTTATCCTTTCTTCAAGTCAGCAATAATCTTTTTAACTTGTTCTATTTGAACCCTAAAAGTTTCAGCGTCTTCTATAGCCATAGTATAGGCAGCATTTTCCGATAAATCACCTTCCTGAGCAGCTACACCTTTTTTGTGTTGAACCGCCACAAGTTGATCTTCAAGCTTTTTGAGGTTTTCTTTCCACATTTTCAATTTTTCTTCTCTTAGCTTATTATCCATAGGTTTAAAAAACCTCCCTCATATTGGGAGGCCATAAGTAGATATTAATTAATCTGATCCTAAAAGTCAAATAGAAATTTACCAGCGGAAATGAGAAAATGCACGATTGGCTTGGGCTGTTTTTTGAGTATCATCGCGTTTTTTAACTGCAAGACCTGTGTTACTCGCAGCATCCATCAGTTCTGCTGCTAGTTTTTTACCAAAACTTCTATATTCTTTATTTGATTTAGATTTAGCTCCAGTCAAAATCCATCTAATTGCCAAGGCCTCTTTCCGGTCTCCCCGGACTTCAACAGGCACTTGATAGGAAGCTCCTCCTACTCTTCTTGGCCTTACTTCCATTTTTGGAGAAACATTTTGAATAGCTTTTTCAAAAACAGTAACCGGTTCTTGCTTTGTTTCCTCTTTTATAACTTCTAATGCTTCATAAACTTGGGCTTGAGCAGTAGATTTTTTGCCATCCATCATGACTTTATTTATAAATCTATTTACTAACCTTGATCCATATACTGGATCTGGAGTTAATAATTTTCTTGGCGCTTTTTTGCTTCTCATATTTTTCCCTTAAGCTGGTGCAGGAGGTGCAGAAGCAGGTGCAGGTGCTGCTGCCTTTTTCGGTGCAGGACCCTCTCCAGCCTTTGTACCATATATACTTCTTGCTTGTTTTCTGCCTATAACTCCTGCTAAATCAAGCTTGCCTCTGACTAAATGGTATTTTACTCCTGGCAGATCCTTAACCCTACCGCCTCTCACTAAAACTATTCCGTGCTCTGCTAAACTATGTCCCTCTCCTTGAATATATGCTGTTACTTCAGTTCTGTTTGACAATCTAACTCTCGCAACTTTTCTAAGAGCTGAATTTGGTTTTTTTGGAGTCATGGTTTTAACTAAAATTACCACTCCCCTTTTTTGAGGACTATAGTTTTCTGTGTAACGCCTATCTTTAGCATTAAAGCCACGGCGCAGCGCTGTTGCTTTAATCTTTTTAACAATCTTTTTTCGACCTTTTCTAACTAATTGATTAATTGTTGGCATGGTCTAACTTATACCTCTATCTTTATTCTATCTACACTAGTTGGTATAAGCCGGCCAATTATAACATTTTCCTTAAGACCAACTAATCTATCAACCTTACCAGACATTGCCGCATCAGACAAAACAGAGGTTGTTTCCTGGAAGGATGCAGCAGATAAAAAGCTTTCAGTCTGCAATGATGCTCTGGTAATTCCTAATACTATTACTTCTGCTGTTGATGGTTCTCCTCCTCCAGCTAACACTCTTCTATTTTCATCCTCAAATCGGAGTTTATCAATAATCTCACCTGGCAAAAGATTTGTGTCACCTTGTGATTCAACTCTAACTTTATCAGACATTTTTCTGACAATTACCTCAAAATGTTTTTCATTAATAGGCACACCCTGAGATTCGTAAACAGAACGGACTTCATCAACAATATATCTCTGAGCGACTCTCAAACCCTGAATCCGTAAAGTTTCTTTTACATCAATATGACCTGTTGCTAAAATAGTTCCTGCATCAATAAGCTGTCCTTCTTCAACTAAAATAGTTGAAGTTACAGGAATAATATATTCTCTTTCTTCGTGGGGTTTTTGAGTTGTTCTAACTCTGACTCTCATTCCTAATTCTGCCTCAACTATAGAAACTTTTCCGGCAATTTCTGACATTGGGGAAACAATTTTAGGAGTCCTTGCCTCAAATAGCTCCTCAACTCTTGGCAACCCTTGAGTAATATCCAGACCAACAATACCTCCAGTATGGAAAGTACGCATGGTTAACTGAGTTCCTGGCTCACCAATTGCTTGTGCAGCCACTACTCCCACAGGAGTTCCAAGATTGACAAGCTGTCTTGTTGTTAAATCAAACCCATAACAGAAAGCACAAATTCCATATTTTGCTTCACAGGTCAAAGGAGATCTGGCTAAAACTTTAGATACTAGAGCTTTAAGAAGCTGTTGAACAGTTTCTTCTATAAAGAAAGTTCCTAGTTTAACTAATACTTTACGACTACCTGGCTCTTTAATATCTTCCTGAGCTTTCCTGCCTAAAAGCTTTTCTCTGGCATGATTGAAATTACTTCCCAAAATATCAAATTCTAAGCCTGCTTTTGTCCCACAATCTTCTATTCTAACAATTGCATCATGGGCAACATCAACCAACCTTCTGGTTAAATACCCGGCATCTGCTGTTTTCAAAGCTTTATCTGCAACACCTTTTCTAGCTCCTCTTGCTGAAGTAAAGTATTCAAAAACAGATAATCCCTGTCTATAGTTTGATTTAGTTGGCAGCTCAACAATCTTTCCTGTAGGATCTGTTGATAAACCTCTCATAGCAGAAAGCTGTTTTGCCTGATCTTTAGAACCTCTTGCTCCTGCCTCTACCATCATCCTAATTGGATTATTCTCTCCAAGGTGATCCCAAGTCGCTTTTGCTAAATCTTCAGTAGTTTTGATCCAAACCATCTGCGACAATTGTGATTTTTCTTGTGGAGTAATTAACCCTTTAGCAACATTTCCTTCAATCTCTTTAATCTCTACTTCTGCGCCGTCTAGATATTTTTGTTTGTCTGGTACGATCTTCGCGTCAAAGATAGAAATGGATACGCCGGCAATAGTTGCTCCCCAGAAACCAATAGTTTTGATGTTATCAATAAGGTCTGCTACAGCATCTTTATCTAAAGTCTCTGTAGACTTTAAGATTATGTCACGGATAGTTATTCCTTTAATAACTGTATTTAGAAATCTCATGTGAGCTGGAAGCACTTGATTGAATAAAATCCTTCCAACTGATGTTTCAATTATTTCTTTGTTAATTCTAACTTGAATTTTTTGCTGAATTGTAATTTTTCCTATTCGGTAGGCACGGATTGCATCTTCTTCGCTTATTGAGAATTTAACTTTTGAAGGAGCTTTTCCGACATCTTCAGGCTTTGGCTGCTCAAACATAGTGATGTAGTAACAACCTAAAGCCATTTCTCTATTTGGTACGGTTATTGGCTGAGCATTAGCAGGGCCAAAGATATTTTCTTTTGCTAACATTAAATCCTTTGCCTCTTCTTGAGATTTTGTAGAAAGCGGTACATGAATTGCCATTTGATCCCCATCAAAGTCAGCATTAAATCCGGCACAAACACAAGGATGTATTTGAATTGCATGTCCATCAACTAAAGTTGGGAAAAATGCCTGAATACCTAACCTGTGCAGAGTCGGTGCTCGGTTAATTAAAATTGGATGACCTTCAAGAATTTCTTCCAAAATATCCCAAACATCAGCAGATCTCGTTTCCAAAACATTTTTAGCACCTTTAACATTTGAGGCTAACCCTCTTACGATCATTTCTCTTAAAACAAAAGGCTTAAACATCTCTAGAGCCATTTCTTTTGGAAGACCTACCTGATTAAGTCTTAATTTTGGTCCAACTACAATTACAGACCTGCCTGAATAATCAACACGTTTACCTAATAGGTTTTGTCTAAATCTACCTTGTTTTCCTCTCAACATATCAGAAAGAGATCTCAAGATATGTGTTGTAACCGGCCCGCCTCTTCTTGAGGTTCTGGATGATGAATCAATAAGTGAATCAACAGCCTCTTGCAGCATTCTTTTTTCATTTCGCAAAATTATCTCAGGAGCACCTAAATTTATTAATCTGTTTAAACGATTATTTCGGTTTATAACTCTTCGATATAAATCATTTAGATCGGAAGTTGCAAAACGTCCCCCCGGAAGCTGCACCATTGGACGAAGATCCGGGGGTAAAACCGGTAATACTCGTAATACTAACCACTGAGGTGAAATAGTCGCAGAACGCATTCCTTCGACTACTCGAAGCCTTTTAGTTGCTTTAATATGCTTTTGACCTGTAGATTTTCTGACTTCTTCACGCAAATTTGCGGCGAGCTTATCCAAATCTAATTTCTGTAAAACCTCCAAAAGAGCTTCTGCTCCCATACCTAAGGTGACAAAGTCTGACACACCATATTCTGATAGTTTGTAATATTCTTCTTCAGATAATAATTTAAGCTGATTAACACTCTTAACTAAGTCTGAAACAGCTTTAAAAATTCCTTCCATTTGACCAATCTCAACAACATGATTATCTCTTAATTTTTGAATTTCGTGTCTATTTTTTAATTCCTGTTCCTCGGATTCAAGTTCTAATTTTTCTTTGTCTTTTTCCTTTTCCAGCTTCTTTTTTTGATCTTTCAAACTTATTTTTAACCCTAATTCCATTCCTTTAATATTTTCTTCCAAACTCAACTTAGACTCCTTAATTCGGCCTTCTAGGTCTTTTTCCAATTTTTCTAAAACTGCAGTTTTTTGATCAGGATCAATATTAATTACTAAATATGAGGCAAAATAAACAACTGCCTCCAGGTTCTTAGGAGAAATATCCAAAATCAAAGATAGCTTTGAAGGCGCACCTTTTACAAACCATGAGTGAGCAACAGGAGAAGCTAGGGTTATATGACCCATTCTCTCACGTCTAACTCTGCTTTGCGTCACTTCAACGCCACATTTATCACAAATTACACCTCTAAATCTAATTCTTTTGTATTTTCCACAGTAACATTCATAATCCTTAGTTGGACCAAAAATATTTTCGGAGAAAAGTCCATCTTTTTCTGCCTTTAGCGTTCTATAATTTATAGTTTCTGGCTTTGTTACCTCACCAAAAGACCAAGACCTAATTTGTTCAGGACTTGCAACAGTTAGTCTTAATGCTTCAAAATCTAATAAGTCGTTCATACTTTATTTATCTTCTACTTCAAAAGGACTGCTCTCTGCTTTAATTTCTTCATCAGTTGCTGTTTCGCCTGCCTCAAGAACTTCTTTAAGTTGAGCTACTTCTCGTACTACTGCTGCTTTTTCTTCAGTTTCCACAGTTTGGATAATCTTAGCTCCAAGTGTATCCACTGAGAGTCCTAATGCCTGAAGCTCTTTCACTAATACCTTAAAGGACTCCGGAATCAAAGCTTGCGGAACTTCAATACCCTTAACTATTGCCTCAAAAGCTTTTGCCCTACCTACAACATCATCGGATTTAATGGTTAGCATTTCTTGTAAAATATGCGCTGCCCCATATGCTTCCAATGCCCAAACTTCCATTTCTCCGAGTCTTTGCCCTCCCATTTGAGCTTTACCACCAAGAGGCTGTTGGGTAACCAAAGAATAAGGACCTGTTGAACGAGCATGGATCTTTTCCTCAACCATGTGGATTAATTTCAAAATGTAGTTCCTGCCTACCACAATAGTTCTATTGAAAGGCTGACCAGTTCTTCCATCAATAAGTTTTACTTTACCATCAACCGGCAAGTTAGCTTTTTTCAGTTCTCCAATTAAGTTTTCCTCAGACATCTTTTCAAATACCGGTGCTGCAATCTTGTAACCTAATTTTGAAGCTGCAAACCCCCAGTGAGTTTCTAAAAGCTGACCTAAATTCATTCTAGAAAGAACTGATAAAGGTGAAATGATGATATCAATAGGAGTTCCATCTTCTAAATGCGGCATATCTGCAATAGGAACAATTCTGGAGATAACGCCTTTATTACCGTGTCTGCCAGCTAATTTATCTCCTTCAGTTACTTTTCTCATTTGGGCAACTTTAACCTTAATTCTCATTAATGTTCCTGTGTCCAGTTCATCTCCATTGTCTCTTGATAAAATTTGAACTCCAATAACAGTACCCCGCTCACCATGTGGGATTCGAAGAGATGTATCTCTAATTTCTTTTGCCTTTTCACCAAAGATAGCCCGAAGTAACCGTTCTTCTGCTGTAAGCTCTGTTTCACCTTTTGGCTGTACCTTACCAACCAGGATATCATTTGGTCCAACTTCTGCTCCAATTCTCACTAATCCTTCTTCATCTAAATTAGCAAGCGCATTTTCAGCAACATTTGGAATATCTCTGGTTAACTCCTCAGGACCAAGTTTAGTCTCAACTACATCTACTTCATATTCCTCAATATGAATAGAGGTCAAAAGATCGTCTTTAACTAATCTATCTGAGATAACTATCGCATCTTCATACCCTAGTCCTTCAAAACTCATATAGGCAATTAAGAGATTTTGGCCTAAAGCCAATTCTCCATTTTGAGTTGCTACACCATCTATTAATAAATCTCCTTTTTTTACCTTTGATCCAATTGTGGCAACTGGCCTTTGTGAATAACAAGTACCCTGAGGGGAGTGAATAAACTTTTTGATTGAGTATTTGTATTCATTGTTACTGGTTTTTAAAGTAAGTTTTTTTCCATCAACAGCTGTTACTACTCCATCTTCAGGAGCTCTAACTATTCTTCCCATGTTGTTTGCAACTATTCCCTCCATACCTGTTCCAACTATCGGAGCAGATGGAATAAGCAAAGGAACAGCCTGACATTGCATTTGGGTACCCATCAAAGCTCTATTTGCATCATCATTTGCTAAAAACGGAATTAAAGATGCTGAAATTCCAAAAATCTGTTGAGGAGATATATCAATTAAAGATATTTCTGATGCTTTTCCTTCATAAAAACTACCTCTGAAGCGTGTTGGCACCCGATCAGGAATCATAAAACTTTTAGCATCTAATGGGACTGTTGCCTCAGTTATATGAAAATCCTCTTCATCGTCAGCTGATAGATAAACAACATCATCTGTAACTTTAGGTTTTCCTTTGGCAACTACCACTTTTCTGTATGGAGTTTCTAAAAATCCATACTCATTAATCCGGCAATATAGGGCAAGATATGTAACCAATCCAATATTTTGTCCCTCAGGAGATCTAATAGGATCAATTCTTCCGTATTGGGAATGATTAATATCCCGGACAGAGAAAGAAGCCCTATCTCTAGTAATTCCTCCAACTCCCATAACAGACAATCTTCTCAAATGATCTAATTCTGATAAAGGATTTACCTGATCCAAAATACTTGAAAGTTGTGAGGAGCGGAAAAATTCATTGATTGCTGCGATTACAGGCTTAGCATTAATTAAGCCTCCCGGAGTAACTTCTTGGTCAACAGCAGTTAAACTCATTCTTTCTTTAATAATACGTTCAAGTCTTAAAACCCCAATCCTAAAAGCATTTTGTTGCACCAATTCCCCGGCACATCTTACTCTTCTATTTGCTAAATGGTCTATATCATCAACTTTACCTTCTCCACTGTTTAATTTAATTAAGTATTTTAGCGCAGCAATAATATCTGCATTTGTTAGAATCCAACTCTCTTCAGTATTTGGTAAATCAAGGTTTAATCTTTTATTAATCTTAAAACGACCAACTTTAGTTAAGTTATAACGCCTGGAGTTAAAAAACATTCCATCTAGCAATTAACGGGCATTATCTAAAACAACAGGATCACCTGGTCTCATTTTTCTAAAAATCTCAAGCAAAGCCTCATCAGTGTTTGATGTAGAATCTTTACTTAAGGTTGCCTCAATAAATTTATTTTCACCTTTATCAATATCTTTGAATTGTTCGATTATATCTTGAGTGTCAGAAACTCCGATTGCTCTAAGGAAGGTAGTTGCAGCAAATTTTCTTCTTCTGTCAATTTTTGCAGTTAGAACACCAGTTCTAGATACTGAAAATTCCAACCAAGAACCTCTATATGGCCGGATTTCCGCAGAATACAACCTTTTGCCGGTAATTGGGTCATCTAATGCCTGAAAAAATACTCCTGGTGAGCGGACTAGCTGATTGATAATAACTCTTTCCACTCCATTAATTATGAATGTACCTTTATCAGTCATTTGAGGAATATCACCTAAGAATACTTCCTGCTTACCTCTTTGTCCTGTTTGCTTGTTGATTAGTATGGCCTCTATTTTTAGAGGGGCATCATAAGTTACACCTTTATCTCTAGCTTGTTCAGAAGTGTATTTAGGTTTACCAAAATAAAAGGACCCTAACTCCAAGGTCCAATTTTTTCCTGTAAAGTCCTCAACAGGAGAAATCTCTGCAAGAACTTCTTTAATTCCTTCTTTAAGGAACCAATTATATGAGTCTAGTTGAATTTGGATTAAATTTAATTGAGGGACTAAGCTTACTGCTTTACTCCAATATTTACGTTCACTATTTTCGGTAACAGGTATATTTGCTGACATTAGTAGATGGCCTGGGACAGATACAACAAAAGAAAGCATACGTACACGTACGCCTCCATTTCTTCTATTGAATTGAGATTAATTTACCACAGGCGGGAGTAGTAAGTCAAGATGGCAAAATAAAATTATTGGAAGTCAATTATTCAATCGACAAAAAGTCTAGCTTGATAGTCCAAAATATATTTTTGCGACTTCTTCATCTTTTTTCATTTGAGTAATTAAATCTTTAGCAGAATTAAACTTTTTATTTTCCCGAATCTTTTTCAAAAGCTCAATGGAAATCCATTTATCATAGATGTCTTCATTGAAATTCAGTATGTAGGTCTCTGCCTGGAATTTTTTTTCATTAAAAGTTTTTGCTCTTCCTATAAAAGTAAGTGATGGGTATTGATGTCCCCCTATTTTACTTTTGGAAATATAGATACCTTCAGGGATATTTTTCTGCAAATTTATATTTGCAGTAGGAAATCCTAATTCCTTTCCCCTTTGGTTATATTTCTTCACCTTCCCCCAAAATTTAAACATATTTAAATAATTTCCCAGCCAAATAAAATACCTCTTTTTCTAAATCTATCTTTTTTAAATCTTTTTTGGAAAACCAATTATATTGTTCCCCCATATTAATTTTTTTTGAATCCCTGCAAGTTGCAAAATAAATCAGGTCTATATGCTGGTGTGCTTTTTCATCTTTAAAAGGAGGGATTTTTTCCTGCAGAATTGCAACCGGCCTTACCAACTCCTCAACTCCTTTTGTTTTTAAAAGTTTATCCCGACCTAAAAGCTCTATCTTAAGGTTTGTTTCTTCCAAAACTTCCCTAAGTAAAGCCTCTGTCGGGTTTTCATTCTTCTCTATATGCCCGCCAATGCCTATCCAAAGTCCATATTTTTTATGTTTGTGCAGCAGGATTTTATATTCCCCATCAATCTTGGAGACTATATAAACCGTTGAGGTAAAATGCTTTTTCATCAATTATTCCCTTAAAGCCTCAAGAAACTGTTCTGTTGTAAAACCAAAGCTTTTTACTTCTTTTAAGATTTTATTCCTCAGATCTTCATAAATTTCTTTTGTATGGGGAATAATAACGAAACTTTTCTGACCAGGTTGTAATATTACTCCTTTAGGATATTTTGCTTTATAGTGTCCGCCTTTACCCTTTGATTTATCGATTACAAAACCCAGATTCCTTAATGTTTTCTCTAAATCTTTGGAAGAAAATGCTGGAACTTTAGCCATTATGCAGCAACAAATAGATCAAATTGAGTCTGAGTTAAATTGATTCGAGAAGATTCTCTGGTGGCTGAAACCTTGGCTATACGTTTAGTCTCTGGAATATAAACCATTTTATTTGCTTCTTTTCTTGGTACGTCAAAGTAAGTAAGAATGGCATCAGTAACGTTTTCATGAAGCTTTGATAAATCCTCAACTTGAGTATAGCATCCAGGTAAACCAAGAAACTCCACAACATATCCTCCTTCTTTAGCTTTATGAAGGTCAATTTCAACTCTTTTGGGAAGATTATACTTCGCTAACAGGTTATGCATAACAAAGTAATTATACCATGGACAAAAACTTCTTGATCGTGAAGTTATGGATTATTGGCTATATTTTGATTATGTTCATCAAGTGTTCTACCGTAGTGAGGAACTCCTTTTGAATCATGGTAATAATAAAGATAGGGGGTTGAAGAATCAGCGCTCCCAACTGCATTAAGCGCTGAAAGAGAAGGGTTGCAAATTGGCGCAGGAGGCAATCCTACATATAAATAAGTATTGTAAGGCGAATCTATCTTCTTATCTTCTCTGGCCAGATGTCTTTTCCACCAACTCTTCTCCATATTTTGAAAACCTAAAATATATTGAAGAGTAGCGTCAGCATTAAGCCCCATCCCAATCTTAAACCTTTTTAAAAGTATTGAGGCTACCATCTTTCTTGCTTCATCAGAACGGGCTTCCCTTTCCACTATCGATGCTAAAATTACTCCTTGTGCTTCGGTTAACCCTAAAGCCTTAATTTTTGTTCTTAAATCATCAGAATATTTAGTATCAAAATTATCTCTTAATTTTTTTGCAATCTGTTCTTCTGTAACATTATTGGCAAATAGATATGTATCGGGAAACATATATCCCTCTTTTGCTACTTTCATAAATTTTGAACTTTGAACTTTGAACTTTGAACTTAGCTCCTCTGCCATCTCTTCAACCCGCCAACCTTCTATCAAAGTTACCCAGGTATCTTCACTGCCTGTTTGCAAATTTTTTATTAGCTCTGGCAAAGACATAGAAGGAGAAAGCTTGTAAGATCCTGCCTGCAGTTTATCTGTTAAGTTATTTTGTTTTACATAAATTTTGAAAGCTAACTCTGATTTTATTAATTTCTCTTTTTGCAACTTTTTAGCAATGTCAGATACTCCTATTCCTTTATCTATAACAAAAACCTTTCTAGACTCATCAGACGATACACTGGCGAATTGATTATCCCAACTAACTTTTGCCAAAAAGAATACAATCAGTAAAATAATACTCAGCCAAATTAATTTTTTCATTGATTATCTAAATATTCCTGTAAGATTATAGCAGCAGCAGTACCATCAATAACCCGGCGTTTATTTTTTGAAACATTAGATTTAATCATTAGTGAAATTGCTTTTTGAGAAGATAGAGTTTCATCAGAGGTTACAACATCAAACCCCAGCTTTTTCAAAACATTTACAAATCCTAAAACAGTTTGACCTATTTTACCCTCCGGCAAACCCACCACGATTTTATCGAATTTTTCTAGCTTTACCAACGACACAACTTTTGCAACAGTGTCTTTAAAGTTTTTAACTTCAATTGTTTTTAACTTAGAAGCAATATCACCTTCTGAAATTGCCAAACCAATTCTTCGCAGTCCAAAATCTACTCCTAGATATTTCATTAAATCATCTTACCTAAAATAATGAGTCTTTTAAAGTTTAACCCAGGCGGTACACAAGTCATTAAGGAAATATATCTGCCCAGTGTATCCGGCGCATTTATAACAGACAGATCATTCGGGTCAGTTACTTTCAATTCCGAAACCTCATATTTAAACTGCACTCCCATTGCTTCAATTATAATTTGATCACCTTTTTTTAATTCTTGCAGATTACTAAAAAAAACACTCTTTAAACTAAAAAATTGGCTTAATGCTGAATGTCCAGAGATAAAAACATTACCTTTTTCTCCGGGTAAAGCCGATCCAGGTAGATGAGCTAAACTCTTTGATAAATCATTACTATCTACAAAGACTTGTGCTCTTTCTATTTTAAGCTTTGGGATTGTTAAACTAAAATCAGTGTAATTAGCCTGAGTTTGCCTGGTTAAGTTAGAAACAAAAGCCGAGAAGTTATCTTTATTTTGTACAGAAACCCCTAAAACCTGTCCTTTATTTGTATTCGGACTAATTAACAAACCACTGTTATATTTTTGTCCGATCTGCCAAAACTGAAAAGAAGCAATAGGCAAAATTACCTGCATCAGTAAAAAAATACCTATAGATAAAAATCCAATTGGTATAATCTTTGACACTATCATTTAAGTCCTACCTCAATTTTAATATTTTTTGCAAAGAATGGCAGCCTTTGTAATATGGAAGGAAGATTTGGAGAAATCTTAATTTCAGACCCTAAAACATTATCAATTTCCTTTATAACACCTATGGCTTCATTAAGGCTTTTACCTTTTATTTGATCTTTTATCTTTTCAGCATCTATCTTTGGCAGCAGTTTTGCTTTAAAGCGGGCCAAGAATATTAGCTTACCGTCTTTTTCAAGTTTTGACACATCAGCTTGTGTTTCAGTATCCGATAAATCAAGTTTAAATCCATCAGGAACTTGGGTAGTAACTAAATTTGAGACAATTGATCTTAAATCAGCATCATCAAATGCTGTACCTTTGTAATGAGCTGTTAGATTTAATGAAAACTCACTGGCTTGATCGTTTACATTTTTATTGTAACTCTTCTTGACTATATTTTCCGAAAAAGCTTCCTGTAGAACTTTCTTACTATTAAACTGCTCTTGCAGCTTTTGTTGTGCTTGTTGCCTTAAATCTGAAGATAATTTAGCAAGCAATCTTTGCTGATCATCTGAGGAAACAACTGTGACTTCCTTTGAAGTACCTCCGGAAAAATTACCTTCAGCCCTGGCCACAAACTGAGAAGTTGGATAATTTGCAATAGTTAAATTTGTTTTTGAAGCTAAATTACCATCCGCACCTACATCAATTGCAGTTACAGTTACAGTTACAGTACTTTTAGAATCAGCGTCAGCAGCGGTTGCTGAAACTGAAGCAGATCTATCTAACTTAAACTTTAATCCCTTAGGACTGGTTAAACTTGCCCCTGATGAGAAACTTTGGCCTTGATCTGTATTATTAATAATATCACTATTGACATCACCGGAATTCTGGCGTATACTCCCATTCCCCTCACGTAATAACAATTCAACGAGAGGGGCAATTATGAAAAAAGAAAAAACTGTAAAAC
>CAYMZB010000029.1:0-5821 GCA_964394845.1 uncultured Gammaproteobacteria bacterium
GAAATGGGTCTCTTAATCTTCTTGCTTCATCAATGCCCAACTCTACTACTTTCACTGCTCTTGGAGTTAATCCAATCTGACCATCTATTAAACGATCTCCTCTGCCTATTATAAACTCCACACCCTTTCTTACCTTAGGAATTGTCAATTGTAGTATGTGTACTAAAGTAGGATCTGCAACCTGTAAATATCCTAGCAGTATATGTTCTGTTCCAATATAGTTGTGTTTAAAATCTCTTGCTTCTTGCGTTGCACCTTCCAAAACTCTAACAGCATCATCTCCAAAAGGAAACTTGTAAGTTCCTTCCAGTTGTTCTTTTGTAAGCATGGAAGGAACTATATTACAAGTTCAATATAAAATCAAGTATAAAGTCGAAATGTAACTGTTCAGTATTTCCCAGTACCTTGTCATCCCGTACTTGATACGGGATCCATACAAATAATTATTGGTATAGATTCCCGCTTTTGCGGGAATAACACTGGGGAAAACTGAACGCATACGTCGAAATTCTTTTAATTCATAAACTAATCCCACCACTAGGATAAAATCCATACCAATTCATTGTACGATCGCACACTAAATTGGTATACTGAGAATTCGTTTTTTTATCAAAACTCAGAGTTCGCTTAACACCAAAGAAATTATTGACATTAATATATAACTCTGATTATATTTCCAGTTAAAAATATACCAGGTAAGATCAGACCCAAAGCATGGGTTATGCCTAAAAAAGACAACGGGTCATTAACTTTGGAAGCAAGTATATACCATAAAATCATCCCAGGAAAAAGACCAATAAAAGACAGCAAGATATATCTATTAAACGAATTATTCGTAAAACCCATGGCATAAGAAACGAATTTATGAGTAGTACCCTGAAAAATCCTTAAAAGTAAAAATATCTTTGGTTTATCATATTTACCGATAATCTTTTCAACCTTGCCAATATTTTCACTACCCACTAATTTTCTGACTATTTTCACCCCCCAAACCTTGGCGATCCAATAATTGGTAATAAACGACAAAAACATCGCTGCACCCAAAAACCAGACTACCTCTGCTCCCCAAAGATAAAAACCAGCCAGTAACAAAGGGGTATTACTTAAAGGAGCGATAATGTAAACAATGGTATTAAGCAGGATGAAAATTATTGGTCCAAAAATGCCGATCTGATTTAAGGTGTCGGAAATTGTTTCCTTCGGTACACTACTACTTAACAAATAAAGCCCCACCGAAATTACAACAGTTAGAACAATTCCAATGACTTTTTTTGAATTTATAACCATATGTTATTACTATGCAGACTACCATTAACCTTACTATGATTACACTATCCCCTTTCCTATATTAGAGTCTTTATCTGCATTCGATAGTAAAACTGTAAGTGTCCAGAGTTATATTTAGGCCAGATTTAATGTATCATTAAACAAATGTTAAATAATAAATATCAAGACATTTTTCAAAAGCTTTTAAATGCTGCCGGAATCCAGATTAATGGTTCCCGCCCCTGGGATATTCAAGTACATAACAATAAACTTTATAAACGGTTTTTCTTCCAAGGCACCTTAGGATTGGGTGAAGCTTATATGGATGGCTGGTGGGATTCTAAAAGATTAGATGAATTTTTCAACCGGATTCTTAAAACAAAGGTTGATCAAAAAGTGCCAATAAATTTAGAAACTATTTTAGGATTAATTAGATCAAGCCTTTTTAATCTACAAACAAGGATAGGGGCTTTAAGAGTTGCTAAAGAGCATTATGATCTTGGCAATGAATTTTATATGTCTTTTCTTGATCCACATAATCAATATACTTGTGGTTATTTTAAAAATACTGCTGATTTAAATACTGCCCAAGAACAAAAATTGGAATTAATCTGCCACAAGCTTAAACTTTCTCCTAAGGATAAGGTTTTAGATATTGGTTGTGGTTGGGGCGGCTTCGCCAAGTTCGCAGCCCAAAAATATGGCTGTGAAGTTACCGGCATCACTATTTCAGAAGAACAATTCAAATATGCAAAAGAGTTAACTAAGGGCTTAAAAGTAACTATCAAAAAACTTGATTACAGAAATTTAACCGGATCTTTTGACAAAATTTTAATTTGTGGCATGATTGAGCATGTTGGCCATAAGAATTACCGTAAAATTGCCCAAATTGTCCATAATTGCTTAAAAGATGATGGATTATTCTTGTTACACACTGTTGGTTCTAATATTACCAGCAATTACACTGATTCATGGCTTAGGAAATATATATTTCCCAACTCATCTCTTCCCTCTCCAAAACGTATTTCGGAGGCTGTTGAGAATCTTTTTGTGATGGAGGATTGGCATAACTTTGGATTCTATTATTCCATTACTTTAATGGCCTGGTTAAAAAAATTTGACCGCAATTGGGGTAAAATCAAATTACAATTTAAAAAAACGAACAAAATGTCTGAGGAACGATTTTACCGGATGTGGAAATATTACCTTTGCTGTTGCGCTGCTGCATTTTGGTGTAGAAAATTACAGCTATGGCAAATTGTCTTTTCTAAAAATGGGGTGCCGGGAGGCTATGAATCTATCCGCTAAAAACTAATTATTGCCTATAAACTTCTGCTGACTAATAGTTCGTGTTTTCTTTAGTTATCCAATTAAGTGAGTAGGCTGAGATACATTGGTAACACTCTAAATTGTCATAGCGCTTTTCTAAAATCTGGTAAAATTTAAAATGATAATAAACCCTTTTTATGCATCCATTAGTTAAAGTAAAAAAGCTTCATGCATTTGCATATAAATACGATAAAGGAGCTGGTCCTCTATTGAAAACAGAATTCAGCCAAACTATTAAAACAGGCAACTGCAGGTTGGCATTACAAGATTATTTCTATATGGCACAAGGATTGTATCTTAAACCAGACAAAATACTATTACCCTATGGATATAAACACACCGGCGTGTTTGTAAAAAAATTAGACAAAAAGGTTGAAACTTTTTTTACTGATCTTAAACAGGGCGATATTATTTATGCTGAAAAATTTAGAAACAAAAATAGTGAAATAAGCTATCAAGAAAAAGACAAATATAAGAATGAAGATGAATGGATTCGTTATTTTCATACTGCAATCTATTTAGGGAAGCTGGATGAAAAAATCGAAAGTCTTCTTCCTGTTAAACCTGCCTATCCCAAAGGGACTCCTGTAATCTGGCATTCTTCCTTTATTGCCGGCGGAACTGCAGTATGGTCTGTAGAAAAATTTTGTTATTATTATCAACCGGTTGCTGCAAAACGTATTTCTTATTAGAAGATTTTATCTTTCTAATTCCAGAAATCTATATTTAAACCCTTGAGATTCCTGTTCTTCTGATTGCCAAACTACTTTAAAATCTGAATAATCCGGGAAAAAAACATCTCCTTCTATCTCTTTATCTATATAAGTCAAATACAATTTGTCAGCCAGTTTTATTGCTTCCTGATAAATTTGTCCCCCGCCGATGACGAATATTTCGCCATCGCCCTGAGCGACCGAAGGAAGCCGAAGGGCTTCATCTAATGAATGAACAATAATACACCCCGCTGCCGTATATCCTGGCTTACGTGTGATCACAATATTTGTCCGTCCGGGTAAAGCTTTGCCAATGGATTCATGAGTTTTTCTTCCCATAATAATAGGATGGCCCATGGTAGTTTCTTTAAATCTTTTTAACTCATCCGGTATATGCCAAGGCGTCCTGCCTCTTTCACCAATGACTCTTTTTTTACCGGCAATAGCAACTATAATAGATAGCATAAATTACCTTGCCATTTTACCTGTTTTTGGATCATATAACCCACCGGCAATAGTAAGTTCTGCTTTAATAGCAGGGTAAGGATCATAATTTTCCAAAGTAATAAGTTCAGGCCTAAAATCATCTATACTTTTAACCGAAGGATCAATTTTTACAGTTGGAAAAGAACGCGGTTTTCTTTTAAGCTGTTCTTTAACTGCCTCTGTGTGATTTTCGTAAATATGAACATCCCCAAAAGTGTGAATAAATTCTCCTGGCTCAAGTCCGGCAACTTTTGCCAATATTATGGTTAATAATGCATAACTTGCTATATTAAATGGCACTCCTAAAAATAAATCAGAACTTCTTTGGTATAACTGTAAAGACAATTTCCCATTCCTGTTGCTGATTTGATACATGTTATGACAAATTGGAAAACGGGAAGCATCCTCGTTTGTTGCCATAGTATAAAGATATTCCGGATTCCAGGAGGTGACTATTAAATTTTTGGCATCTGGATCATCTTTTAATTCTTGTAGTACCCATTTAAGTTGATCAATAGTTCTGCCTTTTTTTCGGGTAGGCCAACTCCTCCACATTTCTCCATAAATTCTTGGTAAATTACCATGTGCTTTTGCAAATTTTTTATCCTCAGCAATTTTTTGAATGAATTCTTCCTTAGTTAAAGAAATAACTTTTTTTTCATTTGCCTTTTTGGCATAAATTTTATAAGGATAATCATCCCAGATATGAACATTGTTATCTACTAGATACTTGATATTAGTTTGTCCTGACATAAACCAATACAATTCATGTATTACCCCTTTCCAGTAAACTTTTTTAGTGGTTAAGAGCGGAAAACCTTTGGATAGGTCATATCTTGTTTGTCTTCCAAATAAGCTGCTTAAAACTATACCCGTGCCTCTATCTACTTTTCTAATTCCATGTTCCAAAGCTTCTTTTAAAAGATCCAGATATTGATATTCAGGATGTTTTGGTCTTGTCATAATTCCTTTTCTGTCATCCCCGATCTAATCGGGGATCTATGCAATAATATTTATGGATTCCCGCTTCCGCGGGAATGACAACAGTGGTTATTATACTTGCCTCTCTTCCTTTTCCGGACTAACCCTTCCACCTTGATGCTGCCCTCTGTAAGCAACTGCTGAGCCTTCTATTCTAAAGAATACTATATTACAGATTCTAGCCCCTATCTGCAGTTTAACATCAAATTCAGACAGGTTTTTTAAACCCATGGTTAAAGTCCCTTTATAGCCTGGGTCAGTTTTGGAATTTAATAAAAGTAGGCCTGCCCTAAAAAGAGAGGTTCTGGGAAAAACAACCGGCATTAAATCTTTTGGGGTGTTAATAATTTCTATAGTGGATATTAAATAATAATCCCCTGGCTTTATTACAACCCATTCCTGATTTCTCTTACCTTTTTTGAAACTAGCAATTTCTTCTGTCTTAACACCTTTCCTATTCCCTAAACCCTTACCCTTATCTCCTTGTATAAATGCTCCTCCCTTAATAATTTTATGTACTTGGCCTAGGCGAAGATCTATTCCTATACCTTCCGGGTTTTCCAGCTCTCTTTTGCCTAAATTCTCTATTAACTTTTCTTTTTTAACTCTTATTAATACTTCATCTATTCCAATTATTGCCATGGGTAAATTCAAAAGTATTAAAGTTTTGAATTTTAACTTTAAATTTTGACTTTTGACCTTTGACTTTTAACTTTCTTCCTACCAGTAATGTTCGAAACCTCCGGCATTTGACTGCCCCCATACCTATTATTAGGACTGCTTTTGTAAGATCTTTCAACAGAGGCTCCTAATTTCTCAAAAGAAAAAGCACAGATTGGAGACCCTTCATATATAACTAGCTTCTTACCTTTTAAAAAAGTCCCAAATTCCAATACCGGGTGTCCATCCCAACCAGGATCAAACCTGGCAGCAGTTGAGTGAACTACTACTCCGAGTCTAGCCAGAGAGCTTTTACCATGCAGATGCCCGACAATATTATCCGGTAAAGTCAGTCTCTCTTTGGTGGTGGCAATCACAAAATCATG
>CAYMZB010000030.1:0-5494 GCA_964394845.1 uncultured Gammaproteobacteria bacterium
ATTTAAGCTTTACCACAGCAGCTATGACTTCTGCAGTTACAGGAAGACGGACGAATATAGCTTCTGTACATTTTAGGATTGCTAACCCTTCTTTTATTTCCACAATTCTCTTTGGATCGGTTGTTCCTCCTAGAACCTCACGAAGAAAAGCTCTAGGCTTTTCTTCTGTTAACTGAGCTACTGCCAAAAATAGGGTGGCTCTGATCTATCCTTGAAACTAAGTTTGAGATTCTAGAAGAAACTTTCTCAACTATTGAGCGAGGGTTTATCGCTAACACTGCAAAGGTACCAATTGCACCTGCTATTAAATCTCTACGGGAAAATCGTTCTGGCATTTGGAACAAATTGTAGTACTATGGGGTTATCAAGTCAAGTTAAAGATGTAAGAGTTTTAAACTTCTTTTGCAAAGATCATTCTGCCAGCCGGAGTTTGAATATTTTTGGTAACTTCTATCTTAATAGTCTGCCCTATTTTATCTGCTACTCCGGTAACAACTACCATAGTACCGTCCGGTAAATAACCCACACCCTGCAATTTATCTTTACCTAAGTGCACAATCTTAAGTTGTAAGTCTTCCCCAGGAAGGCTGACAGTTTTAACTGCATTTGCAAGATCATTTACATTTAAGACTGCAATATTAGATACAGTTGCCACCTTATTCAAATTAAAATCAGTTGTTAAGATCTTTCCATTTACTCCTTTGGCTAAATTCATTAGTCTGTCATCAACTGCTTTTCCTGATTGATCTTTATCCCAAACTTCTATCCTGATAGTTTTTAACTTTTTTAACTCCTGCACTACCTCAAATCCTCTCCTGCCTCTGGCTCTTTTTAACCCATCTGAAGAATCTGATACTTGTTGTAACTCTGTTAAAACAAAGTTAGGTACTAAAACTAATCCGCTAATAAAACCGGTTTTGGCAATATCCAAAATTCTTCCATCAATTATGGCAGAGGTATCTAAAATTAAAGGACGGGTTAAACCCACTGCCCCGATTTGAGAACTAGACTGAGAAAAAGGCATATTAGGCCGAGGGAGCTTTATGATTTGATTGGATACCTCAGATGAAACTCTATGCACCACAAAATTAAACATAGTCATAGTTATAACTCTAACTGAGCGGGCTACAGAAGGAAAAGTCATATAGCCTATCCCTGCTGCCGCAATAGTTAAAAGAACCCTAACCATAAAAGGATTGGCTCCGGAAATAGGAGGTATAAGTTGTGAATATATAGCTGCTAAAGTCGCAAAAGTAAACGCCAAGATTAGGCGTAAAACCAATATTAAACGCACGAGAATAAGTCCTTTTCTGCTAAGAAAATAATTGAGAAACTAATAAATAATACTTAGCGTTAATATTTTGCCAGGATTTAAGTTAATTTACAATTACTAAATTAAATACTGTCTTTACCTATTATTATTCTAGCTGAAGCAGTAGAATCATTTAACTCACCTCCGTAGGATGCTACTTTAATAACGTCTTTTAAGTCTGCAATAACCAGATCAATTTTATCCAAAATATCTTTTTTAACAAAAATTTCAGTTTTTGAGTAATTATTTTTATCAGCATTACCTGTTTTTACTACTATATAGCCTAATTCTTTTATTTGATCTGCTATTTTTTTAGCCTCTCCAGTCACACCTGAACCATTCAAAATCTCAAAACTCCAATCAGATTTGACTAATGGACTTGGGATAGGTGAAGGTTCTGATGTAGGAATTGGACTAGGAGTTGACTGTACTTTTACAGATCCTGAAATTAAACCTTTAATTTGCTGTCTAAATATTACTCCTGCTACCACAAAAGTTAAAAGGACAAGAGCCAGAATAATAAACTTACTTTGATTCATTTTGTATATCTCATTATATTACATTAAAGCTAGTTTTGCAGCTTGAGATAAAGATTTGGCATTCTCTGGAGAAATTACGTTCTTAAAACCCAGCTTTTTTGCTTCCATGATCCTTTTACTTATCTCTCTCACTATCCTTAATTCCCCCAAAAGACCTACTTCTCCAATAAAAACAGATTTTTCCTGGACTTTCCTGTCTTTAAATGACGAGATGATAGCTATGCATATTCCTAAATCTGCAGCCGGTTCTGTTAAATTAAGACCCCCTGTAACATTAACAAATATATCCTGGTCAAATAAAGACAAACCAAGCCGTTTTTGGAGTACTGCTACAAGCAATTGTAAGCGGTTATTATCTATTCCTGAACCTGTTCTTCTTGGTATAGGCAAACTGGTTTTTGTAACTAGTGCCTGTATTTCTATAAGAAGCGGTCTTATCCCGGTTAAGATTGCCACAACAGCAGATCCCGGAGCCTCAACTTTCTGATCTAAAAACAATTTAGAAGGATTGTTAACTTGAGTCATGCCTTTTTCTTCCATCTCAAATACCCCTATCTCATCTGTTGGACCAAACCTATTTTTGGTTGATCTAAGCACTCTAAACATACTGGTAGGATCGCCTTCTAAAGATAGAACTACATCTACAACATGCTCTAGTGTTTTAGGCCCTGCCAAATTACCTTCTTTAGTTACATGGCCGACTAAAAAAATGGGTATATGCATACTTTTAGCTAGTTTTTGCAGCCTATGAGTACATTCTCTAACCTGACCAACTGATCCGGCAACAGATTCTAAATCTTCTGTTTCTAAAGTTTGGATTGAATCTACTATTACGAGAGTTGGTTTAGTTCCTCTTACAGCCTCAGTTATTAAATCAACATTAACCTCGTTTAATACCAGTAGAGAGGCATTTGATTTGATTCTATCAACCCGTAGTTTGATTTGTTGAGCAGATTCCTCTCCAGCTACATATAAAGTATTATCACAATTAAGCGCTAACTGAGTGAGTAATGTAGATTTCCCGATCCCTGGATCACCAGATACTAACACAAGCGACCCTATCACAATTCCCCCGCCTAATACCCTGTTAAATTCTTCAAAACTAGTATCTAATCTTTTATAATCTGTTTTTTGTAGATTGGACAAATTAATTATTTCTGCTTTTTTAACTACACCCTTTCCTGCTCCGCGAAGCCTTGGCGACGTGGAGTCTATTGTTTCTACAAATGAGTTCCAATTATCACACTGTGGGCATTTACCTAAAAAAGTTGGAGAATGATAGCTACATTGCTGGCAAATATATACTGAATGAGCCTTTGGCATTGTAATTTACTTTACCCTTACTTGTAAATCAACCCTTCAGTTGAGGTGATAAATGGAGCCAAATTTACTTTTCTTCTGTTTGCATCTACACTATCTACTAAAACTGTGACAGTTTGCCCAGCTTCATATTTAGTGTCAGGACCCATTTTTGATGCACTCATAAATCCTTCTACTCCATCTAACTTAAAAGATACACCGTTTTCTGAAACTAAGGCTACTTCAGCTTTAATTACTTCATCAGCCGAATACTTTTCAGACAACTTACTAAACGGATCTTCTAGTAATTGTTTTATGGATAAATTAAGGCGGCCTAACTCGCCGTCAACTCCTATTACTACAACTTCTATTTCCTGACCGGTCTTAAAAATTGTTGACAAATCTTCTATTTTTTCCCAGGCTACATCAGCAATAAAGACTAGTCCTTCTACCCCAGCAATATCTACTACTAATCCAAAAGGTAAAACAGCCACCACTTTTCCTTTAGATTTTTGACCATTTTTAAATTCTTTAAGTTTTGTTTTGACCTCATCAGATACTTGTCCTCTTTGAGTAAAAATTAATTTATTATTGTTTGAATCTACCTCAATCACTATTAAATTAAGTGTTTGACCAATTAAATTTTCCATGCCTGCGCCGGATTTACTCATCAGTTCAAACCCTACCTGAGAGTTTGGTAAAAACCCACGAGTTCCATCAACCTCCACAATTAAACCACCTTTATTAAGCTCTATGACAGTAGCTTGTATCTTAGTTTTTTGATTTTGGGCTTGGGTAAACTTGTTCCAATCACCAGACCTTCCACCTCGTGAATGAAAGCGGCCCCGACCAAAACCTTCAGAACGTCTTACAGGCGCTAACCTTTGATAGGATAAAATAACTTGACCGGATTCATTTTCTTGTTGGGCAACAAAAGACTTTAACTTATCACCAACCTTTAAATCTTTATGTGCTTCAGGAAGTTCTTTTTTTTGCAGAATACCTTCTGATTTTGCACCCAAATCCAAAGTTATTTCTTTGTCAGTAATTGCTACAACTTCTCCCTCTATTTGTTGGCCACGCGAAAGTGTAATTAATTTTTTAGTTTGAGAAGCTAAAAGCTCCTCCATTGTAGGCCCTGATTTAATCGGGGTAGGATTAGAAAATGTATTGTTTACCAAGCATTGTCACCTTACTTTCTTTAAGAGATAAACCCCGGCAGTGGGGTATTTTCACATAACCTTGCGGATATATTATCGTCCCTGATGGAATGTTTGACGACTGAGTTCGGGATGAGATCAGGTCGGACCACTCCTCTAAAAACCACCGAGAGGCTTAGTATACTAAAATAATTTATAATTTACAATGTATAAATGCACAAAACAAAAATTGCGCTTCAATTGTACATTACCTTTGTACCCTAAAATGTGAATACGGAAAGAAGGCTTTGAGTCAAAAAATCTCAACTATGACCATTAGTAAGAGTAAGCTAAATGCCTTACAGCACTTACACTGCTCTCCTATCAACGTCGTAGTCTACGACGGGTCTTAAAGATTCCTCATCTTGGGGTCTGCTTCGTGCTTAGATGCTTTCAGCGCTTATCAAAAAATAACGTAGCTACCCTGCGCTGCTAGTCTATTAGACTAACAACAGGCACACTAGAGGTTACCTCAGCTAGGTCCTCTCGTACTATAGCCAACTCCCCTCAAGAATCAAAACGCCCATACTGGATAGAGTCCGAGCTGTCTTACGACGCTCTGAACCCAGCTCGCGTACCACTTTAACTGGCGAACAGCCAGACGCTTGGGACCTGCTTCAGCCCCGCGCTGTGATGCACATAAATCATATATTACTATACGTGTAGACTATATCTTTCCCGATCCCGATTTAATCGGGATTACGGGACTGGCATATAATGGAAGTTTAATTCTGGATTATCCAGTACCTTCCATATAAGTCGTTACGGGGTCAAGTTAATTTGTCATTCTGAGCCGAAGGCGAAGAATATAATTTTATATCCTTCACTCGTTCAGGATGACAGTTTTAACTAACTTCCCACGGTATTACCCATTGACTTTTTTATTATGAATTAACTATAGAACCGAAGTTAATCCAAAGTCAAGAGGGCTCCACCGTTATTAGCCAAATTTGTCAATCGCCATTTCGGGCGAAAGTAGCAATTTCTTACTAGAGACAAATCCCCTCAAGAATCAAAACGCCCATACTGGATAGAGTCCGAGCTGTCTTACGACGCTCTGAACCCAGCTCGCGTACCGTTTTAACTGGCGAACAGCCAGACCCTTCCCACCTACTTCAGCAGGAGGATACGATGAGCCGACATCG
>CAYMZB010000031.1:0-3947 GCA_964394845.1 uncultured Gammaproteobacteria bacterium
GTTAAATGTGCAGTTTTCGCTTTTTCATCCACTATATAATCAGAAGACATAAGCGAATCGACAATCCTTGAAAATTCATAGTATTTATTAGTTGCTTCCTGTGCTGGTTGAGAAATAATTAAAGGAGTTCTTGCCTCATCAATCAGAATAGAATCTACCTCATCAACCACAGCAAAAAAATGACCTCTTTGAGATTGATCAGAAAGTTTAAAAGCCATATTATCCCGCAAATAATCAAACCCAAATTCGTTATTTGTGCCATATGTGATATCTGCCTCATAAGCTTCTTTTCTTGTTATGGGTTTTAAGTGCTGCAACCTTTTATCATCATGAACATCTGATTTATATTTTGGGTCATAAATGTAGGCACCTTCATGCACAATAGTTGCAACAGTTGCTCCCAACGCGGAAAAAACAGGCCCCATCCATCCACAATCCCTCTGAGCTAGATAATCATTAACCGTCACAAGATGTACACCCTGACCAGCAATTGCATTTAGAAAAAGAGCCGGTGTTGCAGATAGAGTTTTTCCTTCGCCGGTTCTTTGTTCGGCAATCTTACCCTGGTGCAAAGTAACTCCGGCCATCAACTGTACATCAAAATGTCGCTGTTTTAAATTTCTCTTAGATGATTCCCGGACATAAGCAAAAACTTCCGGCAAGAGTTCATCAAGACTTTTACCCTTTGAGTAAAGCAACCGAAACTCTGCAAATTTTCCTTTTAACTGCTTGTCAGTTTGTTTAGAAACCTTTTTTTCTAGGTCATTAATACCCGAAACTAAAGGCTTAAGTTTTCCTATCTCTCTTTCATTTGAATCTAGCAGCTTACCTAAAATTCCTAACATATTAAGTTTCCCTATTATATAGAATGGTTGACAATAAGCATAGTATTCATTACACTAAAACTATCTAGCTAATCTGCCCAAATGGATAATTCTAATAACTCAAATGCGAACCCAAATCCTACTCCACCTTCTCCAGTAGCAACTCCAACACCAGATGTAAATCACACATGGCCTCCAGCTCTACCAGCTAACCCTTTGCCAACCCCGACTGAATCTGGAACAACACCCTCTCCAAACCCCATATTTGGTACTCCGTCTTTTCCGGAAAATAACTCACCTGCCTGGCCTAGCATGCCCTCTAACTCACCAACAGAGCCTACAATTCCTTCAACCTTTACACCACCAACCCCCTCTGGGGATAATTTAACTTCTGCTCCAAATCTTTCCCCTTTAGATAACCCTTGGAGCACACCGTTACAAACTCCGAATATTAATGGCTCTGAGCAATCTGCTCAACCAACTTGGGTTCCTGACTCTAGTGCATCTTTAGCCGACCAAGCGCCTTCTATCTCGCCAACTCCTCCAACCGAACCAGCACCCACTGATTTATCTCATTTAATAAGTAATAATCCAGAGGGGGGACTGAATGTTTTAAATACTGCGGAAACATTGGTTGTACCTTCTCAGACCTCTGGTTCTGCCCCTGAAGTACCAACAGTACCTACCGAAAGTCATAAAAATATTCCTAAATGGTTAATCGGGGTTGGGGTGGGCCTGCTTGTTCTTGTTGCCGGCGCCTCTGGTTACTTTATCTTGGGAGTTGGCCAAAATAAACAATCAACCTCTGTTCCAGCAGAAATTTCTCAAACAGTGAAAACCCCTCCGCCAATTGCAGCACCTACTGCAGAACCATCTGCTGCTACCGGATCTGCTAATTTCGGAGAATTACAAGGAAGCGGAGCCCAGCAAGCTACATCAGCTGCTGATTTACTGAAACAAAGACAACAGACAAGATAAAAACTGTTTTATTTGGGTTTAATCTCGGAAAAACCAGTGTATTTTTGTAAAACTTCCGGGATTTTTACAGTTCCATCTTGTTGTTGAAAATTTTCCAGCAGGGCAATCAAAATTCTGGGTGAAGCAATGGCTGTGTTATTTAAAGCATGACAGAATTTAACTTGTCCCTCTTTATCCTTATACCTTATCTTCAACCTTCTGGTTTGAAAATCTAAAATCATGGAGTTTGAATGCGTCTCACCATAATTTCCTCTGCCAGGCATCCAGGTTTCTATATCATACGTTAAAGCAGCTTTTTTACCTAAATCCTCCGAAGATAAAACTACCACCTGATACGGAAGTCCCATCTCCTGCAAAATATCTTCACTGTTGTCCTGCAGATCTTCAAAAAATCCCAGGGATTCGCTTTCTCTAGCCTCACAAAGAATAACTTGTTCTACTTTGTAGAATTCATGAACTCTGTACAAACCTTTGGTGTCTTTTCCATAAGATCCAACTTCTGTTCTAAAACAAGCAGACATTCCAACATATTTTTTAGGCAAGTCTTTTAAATTAAATGTCTCATCTGCATGCATTGCCATTAAAGGAATCTCTGCAGTCCCAACTAAAAAGTCTTCATCTCCAACCCGGTAAGTATCTTCTTCTCCCCAGGGAAATTGCCCCCCTCCTTCTAAGGCAAATCTTTTATTGATGACAGGCGGAACCACCGGACTAAATCCTTTTTGCATCAAGTGGTCAAAAGCAAATTGTAAAACAGCCCAATGTAATCTTGCTCCCTCCTGCTTTAAAAAATATCCTCTAAACCCCCCCACTTTTACCCCTCTATCAAAATCGAAAATGCCTAACATTTTTCCCAGTTCTATGTGATTTTTAGGTATGAATGAAAACTTGGGCAGCTCTCCTGCTTTTCTAATAACTTTGTTTTGGGAAACATCTCCTCTTGGCACCTCATCCATTAAGATGTTCGGCGCCTGAAGCATTAAAGCATTCCACTCCTTTTCTACGCCCTCCAGTTCTTTCTCTAGTTTTTGTAATTCTCCCTTAATTCTTACCCCTTCATTCTTGTCCCTATTTTTTGCTGCTTCATTTCTTCTTGCTCTTATCGCATCAACTTTTTGAATCAGTTCTCTTCTTTGATTATCAAGTTCTAATAACTTATCCAAATCAACATCAGCTTTTCTGTCTGCAACCTCTTTTTTAATTTTTATTAAATTTTCTCTGATGTAATTTATATCAAGCATAACTTACTCCTGCTATTTTTCTTGCCAACCTCTTTCCGGCTCTATTGCATTACTTAATATTAAATCAACTGCTTCTTTATGCCAATAAAATTTAGTGATGTGATACATTTGCTTAAAGTATTTTAACGCATCTTTAGCCCCGGGTACACTTTTGGCTTGGGCTAGCGCATCTAAATTATCCGCAGCCTTTACCACCCTGGCTTCTAAACTGTTTCTACCGTTATATTCTGAAACAAGTTCTAAAATTTCATCTTCCGAATCCAATCCATTAACTAAGGCTTTGACTCCTTCTTCTTCTATATTTTTAAAAACTCCACCAGCCATACCTTTAACAAAGGTACCAACATCCCCCACAATTGTTTCACCAATATCGTGCACTAAACCCATTTTTAATACTTTATCACAATCAATTTTTGCTCCTTCTTTTTGAAGTTGTTTTGCTAAAAAATATCCTAAAAGAGCAGTGGTAAAAGAGTGTGCTGCCACACTATCTGCTTCATTTCTTTTAAAACCCAAGGCAATGAAACCCTGCCTGGGCAATTCTTTAGCCCACTGCAAAGTTAAAAAAACTTTCAAAATTTTCTTAAGATCAGAAATATTCATAGTCCTAACTCACCTGATATTCCCTGCATAGCTTTTAAGGCTATGCTAACAAACTCCTCCAAAGGAATATTTAATTCTCGCTCACAAGCTAAAATTTGTTCCCTTTTTGCTCCAGATGCAAAACTTTTTTGGGAAAACTTTTTCATAATTGATTCAACTCTGACTGAGGATAATTTACTGTCAGGATAAACCAAAGCAACAGCTGTAATTAAACCAGAAATATCATCTGATGCGTAAACACTTTTTTCCATTAAATTATCACGGCTAGGCTTAATTCCATCATGGTGTGCTTTTATACCAT
>CAYMZB010000032.1:0-6382 GCA_964394845.1 uncultured Gammaproteobacteria bacterium
GTGAAAACATAAGTGAAAATTTTTAAGTGATTTTTGTGAGCCTGATGTTGTTTTCTTATATTTACTAATATAGTTGGCTTCAGCAAGAGAAAATGGTAAACTCAGGGTATGGTTAAAAAATATTTACCAAAAGACTTTGAATTAAAGTGTCAGGAGAGATGGGAAGAAGCTCAAATTTACAGAACAAAAACCAAATCAAAAAAACCCAAGAAATATATTTTGGACATGTTTCCTTATCCATCAGGAGACGGGCTTCATGTCGGCCACTTTAAAGGCTATGTAGCTTCAGATATTATCTCCAGGTTTTACCGTTTGAAAGGATTTAATGTGCTTCACCCGATGGGCTGGGATGCATTCGGATTGCCTGCAGAAAACTACGCGATTAAAACAGGAATTCACCCTAAAATTACTACTGTTACAAATATTGCCAATATAAAACGTCAGATGCAGAGAGTAGGTTTAAGCTATGACTGGTCCAAAGAAATAGATACTACTGATCCAAACTATTACAAATGGACTCAGTGGATTTTCTTAAAATTATTTGAACATGGTTTAGCTTACGAAGATGAAGTACCTATAAACTGGTGCCCGGAAGATAAAACAGGACTGGCTAATGAGGAGGTAGTCAACGGCTGTTGTGAACGATGCGGTACAAAGGTCGAGCGTAGAGTAATTAGGCAGTGGATTTTAAGGATTACTAAATATGCAGACAGGTTATTGGAAGATTTGGAAAACTTAGATTGGCCGGAATTTATTAAGCAAATGCAAATAAACTGGATTGGCAGAAAAACCGGTATAAATATAACTTACAATATCGAAGGATATCAAGAAAAAGTAACTGTTTTTACGACTAGGCCAGATACCAATTTCGGAGCAACCTTTATTGTTTTAGGTCCGGAGCATCATTTAATACAAAAAATTACTACCGCTGAAAATTCTAAGCCAGTTAACGACTATATCGAAAAGTCTCTTAGTAAATCAGAAGAAGAGAGAATTGCGCAGGGAAGGGCTAAAACCGGAGTTTTCACCGGAGTCTATGCGATCAATAATTTAACCGGCAAGAATATGCCTATTTGGGTTAGTGATTTTGTGCTGGGGAATGTGGGAACAGGAGCTGTAGTAGGTGTACCAGGTCACGATCAAAGAGACTTTGAGTTTGCCAAACAATTTGGACTGGAAATTGTGCGTGTAGTTAAGGGAAAAGACGGTGATACATCTGAGATTACTGAGGCTGGTCAGGTTCAGGAAGATCAGGGAGTAATGATGAATTCGCAATTTCTAGATGGGCTTGATATACATGGAGCTACGATTAAAATAATGGATTATTTAGAAGAACAAGGCTGGGGAGTGAGAGTAGTAAATTATCATTTAAGAGATTGGGTTTTCTCCCGCCAAAGGTATTGGGGTGAGCCTATCCCTTTGGTCCATTGCCCTAAAGATGGGATTGTGGGTATTCCTGAATCAGAACTGCCTTTAAAGCTGCCTGAAGTGGAAAAATATGGGCCTACAGGAACTGGGGAGTCTCCCCTGGCAGGTATTACGGATTGGGTTAATACAACTTGTCCAAAGTGCGACGGGCCGGCAAAAAGGGAAACCAATACCATGCCGCAATGGGCAGGATCCTGTTGGTATTATTTAAGATTTGCTAACGCTAAAAATGATAAGGAATTGATATTTAAAGATATAGAAAAGTATTGGTTACCAGTAGATTGGTATATTGGTGGAGCAGAGCATGCAGTACTGCATTTACTATACTCAAGATTTTGGCATAAGTTCTTGTTTGATATAAAAGCTATTAGTACGATAGAGCCATTTCAAAAATTAACCTCAGTTGGTCTGGTATTAGCTCAGGGTGGACAAAAAATGAGTAAATCCAAAGGTAACGTTGTAACCCCGGAGAAAATCATAAATGAGTATGGCGCAGATACTCTAAGAGTTTATGAATCTTTCATGGGACCTTTTGATAACACCATTTCCTGGGATCCGGGGTCTATTAACGGGGTTTACAAATTTCTATCAAGAGTTTGGGAAATAATTATGCGACAAGATGTTGAAAGTTCGGGAGATGGGGTAGAAGTTGCATTATACAAATTAATCAACAAAGTTGCATCTGATATTGAGAATATGAAATTTAACACTTCGGTGGCGGCAATGATGGAATTTTTGAATTTGTCATATAGAAGCGGGTTGACCAAAGAACAGAAGAAAACGTTTTTAATAATTTTGTCTCCTTTTGCCCCTCATATCACTGAAGAACTTTGGCAGATGGTCAGCAATCAGTTCTCAGCAATCAGTCGTCAGCCGGAAGATAACGAGCAACGATCAACGATCAACGATCAACGAGAATGGTCTGTTCATCAACAAAGTTGGCCTGTAGTAGATGAAAATTATTTGGATAAAGGGGATGTGATTATTGTTATTCAGGTTAACGGAAAAGTAAGAGACCAGTTTTTATTGCCAAAAAATTCTGATGAAAAGTTAGTTTACGAAAAAGCAAAAGATTCTGCAAAAGTTAAAAAGTTTTTAACTGGGGAAATTAAAAGAACCATTTTTGTACCGGGGAAGATTTTGAATATTGTAACTTAAGAATCGAGATAAATGATATTGGAGAAGAAATACATATCACTCCCTGCTCTATTCTGCTAACGGATCTTTAATTTTAACAAATCTTGTCAAAACAATCTAAATTAGCCAAGTTTTAAATTGAGTACATTTTATGTAATATATCATAAGGGATCAGTAGGATGATTTGTTACTGATTATTTCAGGGGTCTTGGGGAAGGAGATGGAGTTGGTAATCTTACTACCCGCACCGCATCTCTAGTTACAAGTGTCGGAGTAGCAGACCTTGGGGAAGGCGAAGGAATTATAGGAGGATTTGCTCGAGGATCAATGCTTACGTCCGCTATTTTCCCGCAAGCTGTAGATAAAACTAGAACTGGCGTGAATACTCTTTTTATAAAATCTCTCCTGCTTCTTTCCCGGGAATTCATACCTTATAGTATACGAAAAATTTGACTAAATGCAAGCATATTGATTGATCAGGCATTTCAGGTTAAACTAAGTCCCCTAATGCCTATTTTTAATTCTTCCTTTAAACTCTCAAATTTGCGCACAGACCACAGCAGAAGGGATGATATCTGGCTTCTTTCGCGCCTGGATTATCTTTGGACCAATTATTTTGGGGATGTGAGCCAGGATAACCCGATTTTTATAAAATTCGGAAGATATTCAAAATTCCGTTTGGGCTCGATTAAGTTCGATAAAAGCAATAAAAAATCCTACATAACCATTACATCAATGTTTAAGGATGCAAGTATTCCGGTTGAGGTCATTGATCACACAATAGCGCACGAACTTTGCCACTATACGCACGGCTTCTCTTCGCCAAAACGGCAATTGCATAAATATCCGCATCACGGAGGAGTGATAAAAGATGAGCTTGAGGAGCGCAACTTACACCACTTAAGCCGGGCATACAGAGAGTGGATTAAAGAGTATAAGCAAAGCTTGGCTTCAGCTAGACGCTGATGCTAGGGAGATTTTAAGAAAACAAAGAATTTAATCTTCTTCCTAATTTAAATTTAATTAGCGAAACTAAAATTGTGTTGATAACGAATGTATAGAGTGGAAAGCCCAGATGGGCGAGATCATAGTTTTTTAAAGCCAAAATTGTAATTCCACCCGAAATGATTCCGCCTAAAAAAACTTTTGCACTCTCAGTTTCAGGATAATAAAATGATTTTCTGATTGTCGGAAGAGCAGCCAAACCATCAGCTATGATGCTTAACAATATTGCTAAGTTTGCATCTTTGGTTATTATCCAAAGCAATACACCTAGAATTGATAATCCTCCACAGGCTATATCAAATTTTCCTATCTTCCACGCAGCTTTCTTATTAAAAAATGAGGCTATGAATATAAGCAGCGGATTGAACCCGATCATAAAGGTCATCAGAACAGGAAGTCCGACACCTTCTTTTATTTGAGCTGCAACAGCTATAAAAGGAATAATTGTCCAAAGTAGCCAGGTAACTTTGTTTGGTTTTACCCGACCGCGCAGGGTATCCTTTAAATAAGTCAGTCCGCTTAAAAAGCTGATAACAACTCCAACATAAATAAAATTTTCAGGTATCATCCTCTAAAGTTAACATATTATATGGGTTCTTTAACCACCAAAAACCGCCCTTGCGGACGGTTTTATTGCTTCGGTAGATGGTAAAACCAACTATCGTCTCTCAAGTAGTAATCAAATACTACCATAAAAGATTTGCTCTGTCAATTAAAAACACCTCCGTGGACCGGACGGGATTCGAACCCGCAGCTACTACTTGAGAGATAGTTAGTCTACCATTAGCCTACCGGCCCAGATACACGGAGGCTGAATTTATTATTTCAAATATCTCATATCTTCGCAAATCAAATTTTCCCCTTGATACTTAATACCTAATACCTGATACTAGGACTGTGGAGAGATTTAACGAGCAGTTAAATGAGTATAAGCTTCCGATCGGGCTTTTGGTGCTTGGAGGAGTCTTATTAATCGGCGGGTTGTTTTCCTCAAATTTAATTAAAAAACAAGAAGCCCCTAAATTTTCCAAAGAGAGCATTGTTTCCGAAAGTTCCTTGAAAGACGTAAAAGTGGATGTTTCGGGCGCAGTCGGGAGGCCGGGTGTTTTTACTTTGGATAAAGATTCAAGAATAGAAGATGCCATAAAATTAGCCGGCGGATTTTCAGGTAATGCCAATAAAGAATATATATCTAAAAGATTAAATCTATCTCAAAAAATATCAGACGGACTCAAAATTTATATACCTTTTGAAGGAGATAACGGGGTGGTCGTTGGTAGAGGGGTTATAACTTCAGGCACTGTTGCAGGAGCTTCTACCGCAGGTAAAATTGGCGTCAATAGTGCAGATCAGGCTAGTTTGGAATCTTTGCCCGGAATTGGACCTGTTACTGCTAAAAAAATTATTAATAACCGCCCGTATGCCTCGCTTGAAGAATTATTAAGCAAAAAAGCTGTTTCAAAGTCAGTTTATACGAAGATTTTAGAGTTAGTGGACCTAAATTAATTTCTAATGTCTAATTGATCTAATTTCTAATCAATTTCTAATGACTAAAATCCTAATTCGGTCATTGGTTATTGGGATTTCTTTAGGTCAATTAGAAATTAGGTTAATTAGAAATTGAAGAACTTCAGATTCAATCCCAGCTTTCTCTTATTGATACTCTTATTTTCAGTTCTTCTGGTGAGGATCGATTATAATATGTTCCTATACCGGCCGGGGGTCATTACATCGGATCAAAATCTCTATCTTGAGGATTTAAAAAGTACTATTGAGGATAATTTCAAGTCAATCCTGCCTTCTCCCCAGTCCGGTTTACTTTCAGGAATTGTTTTAGGTTCAAAGCAGGTTTTGCCTGATGATTTCCGCCAGGCTTTGATAAATACTTCTACGATCCATATTGTAGTTGCATCCGGCCAGAATTTAACAATATTATCAGGGCTGATTATTAGTTTTGCGCCCATTTTCGGCCGTAAAAAAACGGTTTTCTCCTCGATTGGAGTGAATTTGTTTTATTCGGTTTTAACAGGCTTCCAGATTCCGATTATCAGGGCCGCAATTATGAATATTTTTGCTTCGGTCGCAATGCTCGCAGGCCGTGAAGCCCCGGTTATGTTTGCCCTTTTTAGCTCTGCTTTTTTAATGCTCATTTACGAACCTCTTTGGGTTTTTTCAGTATCTTTTCAACTGTCTTTTTTAGCATCGTTTGCTGTTATGGAATTTGCCCCGGCGATAGAGCAGAGGATTAAATGGCTGCCGGATCTGGTAAAGCAGGATCTGGTCGTTTCTACTTGTGCCTTTCTGTTTACCCTGCCCATAATATTTGAGAATTTTCACCGGGTCAGCGTGACAGGGATAATAGTTAATGCCCTGATTCTTTGGACAACACCTTTAATAATGGCAGGAGGCGGGATAGTTGCAATCTTAAGCCTGGGTAGTTTGGAAATAGCTTCGGCTTTAGTCCTGATCCCCGGAGTTTTTCTAACCTACCTTATATATGTAGTTGAGTTTTTTAATACCCTGAGCCCGAGCATAGAAGTTAAATCTTTAGGACGGGTGTTTTGGACAGGGTATTATCTGATCCTGATGGCTGTATATTTTTGGGCAAAGAGGAAGATAGCTCGGGAAGAAGAAGAGATGTTATGATTAGAGAATAAATTTCTAATTTCTAATTTCTAAATAATGTCCAATGACTTAATTTTAGATTTGGGATTTTCTTAGGTCAATTAGGTTAATTAGAGTACTTAGAAATTTCCCAACCTATGTATAAAGCCACAATTGAGAAAGAACTCAGAACAGCTATTAAAAACCT